>JBKPTD010000160.1:0-34821 GCA_046735375.1 Actinomycetota bacterium
GTGGACGGTCGCGGCAACCGATCCGGCACATCCGCCTGAAGCAGGTCCTGAATCACAGGCCGCGCGTACGGCCGCTCGTACACCGGCCCCTCGTGTGCGACAGTACGCGGCGGCACGTCGACGACCACCTCACCGTGCCAGGTGACGACCAGGCGCCCGCCACTTGCCGCCACCTCCGGCCCGACCTCGGTGACCTCGCCGATCACTGCCACATCGACGTCCCACTTCTCGCACACTGCGAGAAACTCCTCGACGTCGCCTGGCGCGACGACCGCGCACATCCGTTCCTGCGACTCGCTGGTCAGCACCTCGGCCGGTTGCATCGACGCCTCGCGCAGAGGTACGCGGTCGAGCTCGATGTGCATCCCACCGCTTCCCGCGGATGCAAGCTCTGTCGTCGCGCAGGAGAGCCCGGCGCCGCCGAGATCCTGGATCCCCACCACGAGGTCCCGTTCGAAGACCTCCAAAGAGCACTCGATGAGAACTTTCTCAAGGAACGGGTCACCCACTTGGACGCTGGGCTTCTTGGCGCTCTCGGCGGTGGAGCTGTCGAAGGTCGCCGAGGCGAGCACGGAGACGCCGCCGATTCCATCGCGACCGGTCGTCGCCCCGTACAGGATCACCTTGTTTCCCGGTCCGGACGCTCGGGCCAGCTTGATGGCGCCTCTTTTCAGTACGCCGACACAGAGCGCGTTGACGATCGGGTTCCCGGAGTACGACGGGTCGAAGACGACCTCGCCGCCGATGGTCGGCAGGCCCAGGCAGTTGCCATAGCCCCCGATGCCGGCGACGACTCCTGGCAACACACGGCGGGTGTCTGAAGCGTCGGCCGGACCGAAACGCAGCGGATCAAGGATCGCGACTGGCCGTGCACCCATGCTCAGGATGTCCCGGACGATCCCGCCAACTCCGGTGGCGGCGCCCTGGTGTGGCTCCACAAACGAGGGATGATTGTGCGACTCGATCTTGAAGGTCGCGGCGTACCCCTGCCCGATGTCGACCACGCCGGCGTTCTCACCGATCCCGACCAGAAGCGCATCGCTCGCCGGTGCCATCGTCGCGAACTGTCTGAGGTGGATCTTCGACGACTTGTACGAGCAGTGCTCGCTCCACATGACCGAGTACATGGCCAGCTCGCAGCTCGTCGGACGCCGGCCGAGGATCTGCCGGATCCGCGCATACTCGTCGTCGGCCAGGCCGAGATCCGCGTAGGGCTGGACGACATCGGGGGTCTCGTCCGCATGCGCGACGGTGTCGATCACGGCTCCGCTCCGGCTACATGTCGCACTAGAGGACTGCGAGTCGCTTGAGCACAGATGCGAAGAAGCCCAGTCCGTCGGCCGACGGTCCGGTCAGCGGATCGACTGCGTGCTCGGGGTGCGGCATTACGCCAACCACGTTGCCGGCCTCGTTCACGATTCCAGCAATGTCATTCACCGAGCCGTTCGGGTTGCCGCCTGCATACCGCGCGACCACCAGCCCATCGCCTTCCAGCCTGGCGAGTGTCTCGTGGTGCGCGACATATCGTCCCTCACCGTTCTTGATCGGGATGACGATTTCCTCACCCTGCGCATAAGCCCCGGTCCACGCGGACGAGGCATTCTCGATGCGGAGTCGCTGATCACGGCAGACGAAGTGCAGATGGTCATTACGGGTGAGCGCACCAGGCAGCAGGTGCGACTCGCAGAGCACCTGGAAGCCGTTGCAGATACCCAGCACCGGAAGCCCCCTGCCAGCCCGGTCGATGATCGTTTCCATAACGGGCGAGAACCGCGCGATCGCTCCACAGCGCAGGTAGTCGCCGTAAGAAAAGCCGCCTGGCAGGACGACGGCATCGACCCCGCCGCCGAGTGGATCGCGATGCCAGAGGGCGACGGGCTCGCCGCCGGCGAAGCGTACGGCCCGCGCCGCGTCCACATCGTCGAGCGAGCCAGGAAACGTCACCACACCGATGCGAGCCGTCACGGCAGGCTCCGGACCTCGAAGTCCTCGATCACCGTGTTGGCGAGCAGTCGCTCGGCCATCTGTTTGACCTGGGCGATGCTCGGGTCGTTGAGATCGGCGTCGAGCTCGATCTCGAACCGCTTCCCTTGGCGGACGGACTGCACTCCATCGAAGCCGAGCCGGCCGAGCGCCCGCTGGATCGCCTGCCCCTGCGCGTCGAGTATCTCCGGCTTGAGCATGACGTCGACGACAACTCGGGCCACCCGACCTCCTCGATCGCACGACAGCTGGCAAGGGGGTGAACTGCGCAGCGCCAGCCTATCCGGCAACGACCTTATGATTTGATTGCGCGCGTCGACCGGACCGAGTCAGGCGGGGATCACGAAATGAAGATCGGCTGGATGCTGCCGACTGGCGAGGACCTCGAGCCCGACCTACCGGTGCGCTACGCCGATATCGCGAGGCTGGCCCAGGAGGCCGAGTCAGCCGGGTTGGATGCCTTATGGGTTTCCGACCACTTGCTGTTCCGGTCGTCAGGCGAGCCCCCCAGTGCGCCATGGGAGGGGTGGACGATGCTCGCCGCGCTCGCCGCCACGACCAGCCGGGTAGAGCTCGGCACGCTCGTGACCGCGACCAGCTTCCGCGCGCCGGGCATGCTGGCCAAGCAGGCTCACACCGTGCAAGAGATCAGCGGGGGGCGGCTGAGCCTCGGCATCGGCGCGGGCTGGCATGAACCCGAGTACACAGCCTACGGCTTTCCCTTCGACCATCGCGGCGGCCGATTTGCCGAAGCAGTGGAGATCATCGCGACCCTGATTCGCGAGGGCCGCGCCGATTTCACCGGCCAGTACTACTCGGTGAAAGACTGCCTGCTCTTGCCGCCGCTCGCCGCTGGGGTCGGCCCTCCGCCGATCCTCATCGCTGGTCGCGGGCCGCGCATGATGCAGCTCACAGCACGGTGGGCCGATGCGTGGAATGGCGCGTGGTACGGGCTCCCGGGCGGACGCTTTCGTCAGGAAAGGGACGCGCTGTACGAAGCCTGCACGGCGGCCGACCGAGACACATCGAGCTTAGAGATCACTGCCGGCATCCTGGTCGTCGAGCCGGAAAGCCCAGGCTCGGACGATGCTGTGCAGCGGCGGCTACCCGCGGACCCAGCGGCGATCGTCGAGGCGCTCTCCGCTTGGGAGGCCGAAGGGATCGGCCAGGCGATCTTCTGGGTCGAACCACCCAAGCAAGCGATGATCGAGCGTGTCTTCGAGGGAATAGCCCGTTACCGATCCTGAGCCGGCCACGCCTCCCAGGCGCTCGCGACCATTTCCTCCAGGCCGAGCTTCGCCTTCCAGCCGAGTTCGCGTTCGATCTTCTCGACGCTGGCGACCGTGGCCGGTGGATCGCCAGCTCGACGGCTGAGAACCGTGGGCTCGAAGTCGCGCCCGGTGACCCGGCGGACCATGCCCATGACCTCCCGCACTGTGAAGCCCTCGCCGCGGCCGACGTTGTACGCCTCGCCGCTGTCGGCCTCGGCCAGCCGTCGCACCGCCGCAACGTGTGCCTCGGCGAGATCGGCGACGTGGATGTAGTCCCTGACGCAGGTGCCGTCCTTGGTCGGATAGTCGTCGCCGTAGATCCGTGGCACTTCGCCCGAGCTGAGCGCGCGGAACACCAGTGGGACGAGGTTGCTGACGCTTGTATCGCCGAGCCGCGGGTTGGCCGCGCCGACGACGTTGAAGTAGCGCAAGCACACAGCGGACATGCCGGTGGCACGGCGCTGCGCTGCGACCATCCACTCGCAGGCGGCCTTCGTCTCACCGTAGGGACTCTCCGGCATGAGCACGGCGTCCTCAGACACCGGTACCTCCGCCGGCGAGCCGTACACCGCTGCGCTGGAGGAGAACACCAGCTTGGTGACTCCGACCTCCGCCATAGCTTGCAGGAGGGACTCGCAGCCGCCGACGTTCTCCCGGTAATACAGCAACGGCTGCGCGACGGACTCCCCGACCGCTTTCTTCGCTGCGAGGTGGATCACACCGATAACGCCATGCTCGTGCAAAACCGACACGACCGCTTGGCGGTCAGAAACGCTGGCCTGGATGAGCGGGACCTCTGCCGGCACATGCCCTCGGACACCGGTGGAGAGGTCGTCGAGCACAACAACAGGGATTTCTGCCTCGCGCAGTGCAACGACGATGTGTCCGCCGATGTATCCGGCTCCGCCGGTCAGTAGCCAGCTCATGGTCCTCAACCGTAGTCACGGCCCAATCCGTTGCCCCGACCGATGCTTCGAGTGAGGATGATCGGGTGCGAACTCGGCTGTGGAGCAGGCAGCGGACGGTTATCGCCGCCAGTGTGGTCAGTGTGGCGGTGCTCGCAGGCGTCGGCTTGCTGGTGGCCAGGTCGGTCAGTGGCGACCAGTCCACACCGGCTCCCAATGTTGCGCTGAGCGTTGAGCAATACCGCGACGACGAGGTTGCGCACGCACTCCAGATCGCGGTCAAAAACCACGAGCCGGGACCGATCACCGTTGAAGGGGTCGAGTTCGACAGCCCGGACTTCGCGCCATCGGGGCGTACGGGCTACGACGACGAACCGGTCCCACCACGTGGTCTGCAGATCGACTTCAAAACGCCGTACGGCAAGGGCCGCTGCGACGGGATGACGGTGCCGGCGCACGCGCGGCCGGCCACCGCAGTTCTCCGCGTTCAATCGGCGAACGGGACGGCAGACGACTACCGCTATCCGCTGGCTGACCCGCAAGGGCTGCTCGACCGCTTGCTCGCCGCCGACTGTCGTCAGGTTCTGGTTGCCAACGTCGCCGAGGTCAAGTTCGGCGACACCTGGACTGTGACCCGCGGCCCCAGCCAGCCCGTTCTCCACGGAACCGTCGAGCTACACCGGACCAACCTCGACCGAAGCGTCGCCGTGACGGACATCTTGGGCTCTGTGCTCTTCGAGTTCCACAAGCCAGGCCAGGCGCCGCTCGTCACCTTGCCCAAGGGGGCGACCCAGGCCTCGTTCCCCATCTCGGTGACGACGCCGCGATGTACTGGTCATGCCTTCGGTGAATCGAAGCAGACGTACTACTTCCGGATCTGGGTCAGCATCGACGGTGCCGATCCCATCGGCGTCACCTTCGTGCCGGACGCGCACGCCAAGGATGCGATGCACGGGCTGCAAGAGCTTTGCCCACCTGAGTCCTGATACCACGCCTCACTGCTTCAGCGGTCGCGACCGCTAGAGGTAGGGCACTGGTTCGCCGGTCAACAGCCGGTAGGCCTCGATGTACTTCGCCCGAGTCTCGCCGACCACATCGGGCGGCAGCGGCGGTGGCGGCTCACCCGAGGCCCTGGACCATCCAGACTCTTCTGACACCAGCCAATCGCGAACGTACTGCTTGTCAAACGAGTGCTGAGCCCCGCCGGGTGACCAGGTGTCCGCCAGCCAGAACCGCGAGGAGTCGGGCGTGAGCACCTCGTCGGCCAGCGTGAGCGCGCCGGCCTGGTCCTGGCCGAATTCGAGCTTCGTGTCGGCGACGATGAGCCCACGGGCGAGCCCCACCGCATGTGCCCTTTCGTAGGCGGAGAGCGTCAGATCACGCAGGCGTTCGGCTAGCTCGGCACCGACGAGTCCGACGACTGCTTCGAAGGTCAGCGGCTCGTCGTGCTCACCGATCGGTGCTTTGGTTGTTGGAGTGAAGATCGCCTCAGGGAGCCTCGCGGCTTCGGTCAAGTCCGGCGGCAGCTGATGGCCGGCTACAGCGCCTGACGCCTTGTACGAAGCCCATCCCGAGCCGGCGAGGTAACCGCGCGCCACGGCCTCGACGGGCACCATCGACAGCCGACGGCACAGCATGGAACGTCCTCGCAGCATCGCGGCCTGGTCCCGCAGTCCGGCCGGGTACTCGTCGATGTCCGCCGTCACGACATGGTTCGGCATCAGGTCGGCCAGCCGGCTGAACCACCACAAGGACAGCTGCGTCAGCACGACGCCCTTGTCTGGAATAGGTGTGCTCAGGACATGGTCGAAGGCGGAGATACGGTCGCTGGCGACCACCAAGACGAGGTCGTCGCCGATCGCATAGAGGTCGCGGACCTTGCCCGAGTGGAGGTGGGTCGCATCCGCGGATAGCACGCCCGCTCCCGTTCCCGGCTAGGCCCGCGAGCCACTCGCCGGCGGCGAGTCGCTTGCCGGGCCGACGGGCTCTTCGCCGGTCCGTTCGTACTCCACGGTGATCTTACGAGCATTCCTGTCGTCCGGTTCGGACATCTTCTCCACGATCTTGCGGGCGATCATCTGCGCCGCCCACAAGGCGGCCGTCTGAATGATCCACCGGGTGAAGCGTCTCCTCATGCCAAGGCCTCCAGCCGTTCGAACATGGGACCGAGCCGCGCCACAAAACGCTCTGGCCGGCAGATCTCATCGAGCCGATCCTCGTCGATGGTCGTACCCGTAGCCTCCGCCCGGATGCGCAGGGTCTCGCGGAAGGGGCGGCCGGTGGTCCAGGTGTCCATGGCCGCCGACTGAGTCAGCGTGTAGGCCTCTTCGCGCGCGAGTCCCTGCCTCTCGATGAGTTCGAGCAGCACCGCACTCGTATAGATCAGTCCTTTTGTCGACTCGAGGTTGGCTCGCATGCGCTCCTTGTCCACCGTGAGGCCCTCGATAAGCCGCGTGGTGAGGTGGAGCAGATAGTCGGTGGTGATCGAAGCGTCGGGTAGCGCGATTCGCTCGACCGACGAGTGCGAAATATCCCGCTCGTGCCACAGCGGGATCCCCTCGAGAACCGGCGTCACCTGGGCCCGCACGATTCTTGCGAGGCCACAGATGCGCTCGGATATGATCGGGTTCTTCTTGTGCGGCATCGCTGACGAGCCTTTCTGATCCGTGCCGAAGGCCTCCCACATCTCGCGCACCTCCGTCCGCTGGCAGTGCCGGACCTCAAGTGCTACGGCCTCGCAAACCGTGGCGGCAATGGCGAGTGCGGCGACCCACTGGCTGATGCCGTCGCGCATGACGACCTGGGTGGACACGTCGGCTGGGCGCAGGCCAAGCTGCGGTGCGACCGCCCGCTCGATGCCTGGGTCGATGTTGGAATAGGTTCCGACAGCGCCAGATATCGCGCAGATGGCGACCTCATGCCTTGCGTCCCGGAGCCGGTCGCGTGAGCGTCCCATCGCGAACGCGAAGTCGGCGACTCGATGTCCCCACACATCGGGCTCCGCGTGGATCCCGTGTGTTCGGCCGACGCGCAGCGTGTCCCTGTGGCCGAGCGCGTGGTCGCGCAGCGTGGCAATCAGACGGTCTGCCTTGGCGAGCAGGATGTCCGTCGCCTCGACAAGCTGGACGGCGAGGGCCGTGTCGAGCAGGTCGGACGAGGTCATGCCGAAATGGACGTACTTCGCCGCCTGCCTGGGCTCGGTGTTGTCCGCCCAGGCGGTCAGGAACGCGATCACATCGTGCTGGGTGACCGCCTCGATCTCAGCAACTCGTTCCGACGTCGGGGGCTTGGCGTTACGGACCGGGTCCACCGCCTCCTCCGGCACGACACCGGCCGCAGCCTGGGCTTCGAGAACGAGCGTTTCGACCCGGCACCAGATCTCGTACTTGTGTGCCTCGCTCCAGACCCGCCCCATCTCCGGCAGCGTGTACCGCTCGATCACAGTGCCATTCTCACGTAGGCCCGGGCGATTCACTATCGCTGACCGGGTCCGAGCGTCCGTACGAGATCAACCACCTGGTCGACGATCGAACGCAGTATCCGGTAGCGGGAGATGGCGACCAGGCGCGCCACCAGGGGCACTGTGCGGTCGACCAGGTCGCGGGACCGTGCCGTGCCGGCTGACCGGTCGTGGACCCAGAACAGAATGATGCCCATCTGGTAAAGCCAGAGCAGTCGCGGCAGCTCGGCCGCGAGATTGGGAGGGACGGCGGCTGAGGAGCCGTCGAGGACCCGACGGTAGATGTCGATGCTCGCCTCACGTGCCGGGGCGGACTCCGCCGAGAACGGGCTCAGTGGACTCGCTGGGTCCGCCGCGTTCTTGAAGAACTGGGCCGCAAACTCGTGATAGGGCGCGGCCACGTCGAGCCAAGCGAGCATGGTCTCTCGCAATCTCGACTCGAAGTCGCGACGCCCCGGAAGGATCGCGACCACCGCCTCGGCGTGCAGCGATTCCACCAAGCGGTAAAAGTCCTGGATCAGGTGCTCCTTCGACTCGAAGTAGTAATAGGCGTTTCCCACCGACACTCCCGCCTCCGCGGCGACGGCGCGCATCGTCGTGCGGTCGTATCCGCGCTCTTTGAAGAGGCGGAGGGCGGTCTCAACGATGCGCGCTCTGGTTTGCTCGCTCTTCGGTGGTCGCGCATCGGCGCGTAGCGAGGACTCGGCGCTTACCACCTCACTGCCCGCCTGCCCTCGGCTCGGCGGGCGGCGCCCAGGGATTCTCCTCCTCGATCGGCGGCGGCACTTGACGGTCGACCATTCCCCGCCGCCGGATCCGGCTAAATACATAGACGTTGCTGAGGTGGATCGCACCGAGAACGAGCAGGACGGTGCCGACCTTGACCGACAGCGTGTCGAAGGAGCCCCGCACTCCGACGACGCTCCCCCTAACCCGGAGGAAGAGGGTCACGAACCCGAGGTTGAGCAGATAGAACCCGACGATGAGCAGGCGGTTCACGGCATCGGCGAGCCCCTCGTTCCCGTTGAAGACGTCGACGAGGAAGAGCCGCCCATTCCGGAAGAGTGTGGTGCCCACCCATACGGTGAGTGCGACGCTGATGAACAAATAGACGACGTAGGTCGCCACGGTGTCGTTCACAGCCGGACCTCGGCAATCATTTTGAACGTGTTCAGTTTTCTAGCTTAGACCCGACCCAGATGAGGAAGTCAAGACCGTTTTGAACATGTTCGAAAAGCCCGCAGGACGACGGCGGCAAAGAGATCGCACCGGGCGATACAGTTCAGCCGAAATCACTGGACAGGAACGGTTAGCGGTGCGGGACGAATCGGCAATCGGTGCGGTTGGGGTGCTCATTGTGGGCACCCGTGGACCCGACGGTCCCGGCGAAGTCCTGGTGAAGATACGCGGGGGTTCCGAGGCCTTCATCGCATGGTCGGAGACTCCCCTGGCGAAGGGGACGAGTGTTCTGATCATCGATTCTCGTGGGGCCAGGTCGGTCGACGTTATGGAGTGGGCCGTCCCCTAAATGCCGAGTGACGGCAATGTGCCGAGGAGGACAAGTGTTCGGCTACCAAGTTCCCACACCCGACCAGGCGATGCTCATTTCCGGCGGGAAGCGGGCCCCCGCCGGGGCGCCCTTCCGCGTCGTCACCGGCCACGGAGCCTGGATCTTGCCTGTGTTCCGCAAGGTCCGTTTCCTGACGCTGGCGATGCGCGAGGCCGAAGTCGCAGAGACGTGCGTCACGAGACAAGGAATCTCGCTCAACGTACGGGCCGTCATCGCGTTCAAGGTTGGCAGCGACACGGAGAGCATCGTGAACGCGGGGCAGCGATTCCTGTCCGACCAAGATCAGATGTCCACATTGACCGGCCGTATCTTCGCCGGCCACCTTCGTTCCATTGTTGGCTCGATGACCGTCGAGGAAATCGTCACGGAACGGCAGAAGCTTGCGACCGAGGTTCTGGACGGCTCCAAGTCGGAGATGGCAAAGATCGGTCTGACCATCGACTCGCTCCAGATCCAGTCGATCGACGACGGAGACGCAGGCTACATCGATGCGATGGCTGCGCCGCACACCGCAGCAATCCAGCGGCAGGCGAAGATCGCCCAAGCTCAGGCGGCTCAGGCCGCGGCCGAGGCGGAGCAGGAATCACAACGCAAGCAGGCGGAGTACGCACGGCAGACAGCAATCGTTCAAGCTCAGTACAAGGCGGAGGTGGATCAGGCGCAGTCGCAGGCCGGGCAGGCCGGACCACTCGCTCAGGCGCACGCCCAGCAGGAGGTGGTGACGGCGCAAACGGAGCTGGCCCAGCGCGCGGCGGAGCTGCGCCAGCAGCAGCTTGTGGCGGAGGTCGTCAAGCCGGCCGAGGCCGATGCGGAGCGGATCCGCCTGTTGGCTCGGGCCGAGGCGGAGCGAATGACAATACAGGCCGAGGCCGCCGCCTCGAATGACCGGGTTGCCCTGGATCGCATGCTCATTGACCAGCTGCCGCAGATCGTCAAGGAGGCGGCCAACGGACTGGCTCGGGCGAATGTCAGTGTCCTCAACGGGGCGGACGGCCTTGGCGAGATCGCGGCCGGCCTCGTCGCTCAGGGAATGAACATTCTCGACTCGGTGAAGAAGGGCATCGCCGCCCCACCAGAGGCAGTCGTGGCGGACGCCGAGAAAGCTGTCAGCCGACCCCACCAGGCTGATTGACCGCCACTGCTGCGATGTCCTTGCGGTAGTGGGCGCCGCGGAAGTCGATCAGACCAACGGCCGCGTAGGCGCGATCTCGCGCCTGTCGGACGTCCTGGCCGACCCCTGTGACGGACACCACGCGACCGCCGGCAGTGACGAGCCGACCGGCTGCGTCGTGGGCCGTGCCCGCGTGGAACACCTGCACGCCATCGAGCTGGTTCGCGGCGTCAACCCCGCTGATGAGATCGCCCTTGCGCGGGTTCTGCGGGTAGCCCGCAGCCGCCATCACCACCGTCACCGCGGCGCCCTCATCCCACTCCAGCGACGGCTGGTCGGCGAGCGCCCCGGTGCTCGCGGACCAGAGCAGGCCAGCGAGCGGTGTACGGAGCCTGGCGAGGACAACCTGTGTCTCCGGGTCGCCGAACCGCGCGTTGAACTCGACGACTCGCACGCCCTTCGAGGTGAGCGCCAAGCCGGCGTACAGCAGGCCAGCGAACGGCAAGCCTCGCCGTTGCATCTCGGCCACCGTCGGAGTCACCACATCGGCGACCACCTCGTCAACGAGCTCCTTCGGCGCCCAGGGCAACGGCGAATACGCCCCCATGCCTCCGGTGTTCGGGCCGGTGTCGCCATCGCCTACCCGCTTGAAGTCCTGAGCCGGGGCAAGTGGGAGCGCTGTCAGTCCATCCGTGATTGCGAAGAGTGAGAGCTCAGGACCGTCAAGGAACTCCTCGATAACCACCCGTTGGCAGCTGGCGGCGTGGGTGAGCGCCACAGCGCGGTCGGTCGTGACCACCACGCCCTTGCCGGCTGCGAGACCGTCGTCCTTGACCACGTAGGGCGGCCCGAACTCGTCGAGCGCGACGGCGACCTCTTCCCGCGTGATGCACACCCTCGATGCCGCCGTCGGTACACCCGCCGCAGCCATGACCTCCTTGGCGAACGCCTTCGACCCCTCGATGCGTGCCGCCGTCACCGACGGCCCGAAGCAGGCAATGCCTGCCGCGCGGACCGCGTCTGCGGCACCAGCGACCAGCGGTACCTCCGGCCCGATGACGACCAGGTCGGCCACCGCATCCGCCGCGAGGTCGGCGATTGCCGACGGGTCGTCGACCGCAACGGGCAGGACAGCGGCGAGGTCCGCGATGCCAGCGTTGCCCGGCGCGCAGAGAAGCGCGGAGACGGTTGGGTCGCGGGAGAGCGCCAGGCACAGCGCGTGTTCGCGTCCGCCACCGCCGACCACGAGAACCTTCATCGCTCACCTATATCCACGCGCTCAGACCAAGGATCTGACCTCGATCGTCTGGTTACGGGCCGGGCCGACGCCCACTGCCGAGACCCGGACGCCGGTAATCTCCTCGATCCGCTCGACATAACGACGAGCGGCAGGCGGGAGGTCGTCGAGGGTCTTCGCGCTGGAAATGTCCTCCGACCAGCCATCCAGATGCTCGTAGATCGGCCGGCCATGGTGGAAGTCAGTCTGGGTCATCGGCATGTCGTCGTGGCGTACCCCGTCCACCTCGTATGCCACGCAGACGGGCACACGCTCCATACCCGACAGCACGTCGAGCTTGGTCAGGAAGAAGTCGGTCAGACCGTTGACCCGCGCGGCGTAGCGGGCGATGACCGCGTCGAACCATCCACACCGCCGATCACGGCCGGTCGTCACACCGACCTCACGGCCGGCCTTCCGCAGATATTCGCCCCACTGGTCGTGAAGCTCGGTCGGGAAGGGCCCAGAGCCGACCCGCGTCGTGTACGCCTTGAGAATGCCGACCACACTGGTGATCTTGGTAGGGCCGAGGCCAGAGCCTGCGCACGCACCCCCCGCGGTCGGGTTGGAAGACGTGACGAACGGATAGGTGCCGTGGTCGAGGTCGAGAAGCGTGCCCTGGGAGCCTTCGAGCAGCACAACCTTGCCTGCCTCGATTGCCTCGTTGAGTACCCGGGCGGTGTCGGCCACGTGTGGCCGCAGCCGCTCGGCATACCCCACGTACTCCTCGACGATCGCGTCCACCGCGATGGCCCGGCGGTTGTAGACCTTCACGAGGAGTTGGTTTTTCCGCTCGATCGCACCCTCGACCTTCTGCCTGAGGATCTTCGGGTCGAAGACGTCTTGGACCCGGACGCCCAGCCGGTTGACCTTGTCGGCGTAGGCCGGGCCGATCCCGCGTCCGGTCGTGCCGATCCGGTTCTTGCCGAGGAAGCGCTCGGTGACCTTGTCGATGGTCCGGTGGTAGGGCGTGATGAGGTGGGCGTTCGCCGAGATCAACAGCCGAGAGGTGTCGACGCCGCGAGCGATCAGGGCATCAATCTCGTCGAAAAGCACGGCGAGATCGATGACCACACCGTTGCCGATCACCGGTGTGCAGCCGGAGGTGAGGATCCCCGAGGGCAGCAGGTGAAGGGCATATCGCTCATGTCCGATCACGACCGTGTGACCGGCGTTGTTGCCGCCCTGGTAGCGCACCACATAGTCCACGGCGCCGCCGAGCAGATCAGTTGCCTTGCCCTTGCCCTCGTCCCCCCACTGTGCGCCGACGAGCACGATCGCGGGCATCTGCGGCTCCCTAGTGTCCCGTTAACGAAGTCACTTTGCGTCTGCCCGGTTCCGCTGGCGCCTGGCCGCGTTCTCGCTCGCCCACGTAGCTCCACTATGAGGACTCGCTGCGGCCTTGCCATGCATCCAGCGGTCCTCAGGCATCCGTCAAAGGACCTCGTTAACGGGACACTAGCTTGGTCAGGGTCAAACCCGTCCTTCAGATCCAGCCGCGGCGGACCGCCTCCATGCCGGCCTGGAACCTCGTCTTCGCTCCCAGCTCGCTGAGTACGTCGGCGACCCGTCGCCGGACAGTGCGCAAAGACACGCCGAGCTGGCGCGCGACGGCCTCGTCCTTGGCGCCGAGCGCAAGAATTTCGAGAGTGCGCTTGCGCTCCTCCTCGGTCAGGCCGTGACCGGGACCGGCATGGATGGAAAGGCCTTGGACGGGGTTACCGAGCTTCGGCACCGTCACCGCGTGTGTCCACACCCGGTCGAACAGCTCACGGAACGCTGCCACGATCGCCGGGGCCCGGACGACAATCTCGGTGTCGGATTCGCGATCATATGACGCGTCCACCAGCACGGCCTCGTCGCCGAATACGATCATCCTGGTGGGTACCCGTGGTGCGATCCGTGCCTCTTCTCCGCGGCCCACCCACAGCCTGATCGCCTCGAGCTCGCCGTCGTCGTCGAGAGCGCTCAGCGGATAGACGGTACGCATCCGGCGACCCGCGGCCATGATTTGCGTGCCCACGGCCAGGAGATAGGGGAAGCGCGGGTTCCGGCTACGGCGGACGAAGGAGCAAACTTCTCCGGCGGTCGTGCGGCACAGGTCCTCGATCATGCCCGCGACCTCGGCGCCTGAGACGACGTCGACGGGGACTGGTGTCCATCGTTCCGCCTGTCCGGCCAGATGCTCCGCGGTGAAGTCCGGCACCGCCGTCCGCGCCTGGTGCACCTGCTCCTGGCGCTGCTGCAGCCGTTGCTGCTCTGCCGAGACCAGACTCTCGATCGCCGAGTTCGGCGGTGGCGCCAGATAGACGCCGGCGTCGGTCACCCGTACCAGCCGGACCCTTAAGAGTGGGCGGGCGGCCTCTGCCACCTCGGCCGGTGTCCAGTCGAGTATCCGCGCGAGCTCGTCCGCATCTCGCTGGGGATGACGAAGGACAGCCCGGTAGAGACGCTCACTCCGCTCGTCGACACCCCACGGCGCAAGCGCGTGCCGGTATGTCATTGCCGACTCCAAGTCACGGGCCGTGATCGATGCCTTGGCATCTTATGGCCACTGACCTCTAATGACCAGACAAGTGGGGTCATCATCAGGCATGCTTCGTCAGGCAGACTTTCGCGGCTGGTGGAACCGCGGCAGGGGACGGTTCCATCGGCCGCGGACTGTGTTCGGCAACACTAGGCCAGCTTGGTAGCAGCCGACCGCAAGTCGGTGCAGGCCTCAACCACCCGCGTCGCCATTCCGGCCTCGGCCAGCTTGCCGTAGGTACGCGGGTCGTACGCTTTCTTGCTGCCGACGTCGCCGTCCACCTTCAGCACTCCGTCGTAGTTCTTGAACATGTGATCGGCGATGGGACGGGTGAGTGCGTACTGGGTGTCCGTGTCGACGTTCATCTTGACGACGCCGTAGTCCAGGGTCTCCCTGATCTCATCGAGCAGCGATCCCGAACCGCCATGGAAGACCAGATCGAACGGCTTCTCCTTGCCCACCTTGGCACCAACGGCATCCTGAATCTCTTTGAGAATGGACGGCCGCAGCTTGACGTTGCCGGGCTTGTAGACCCCGTGGACGTTGCCGAAGGTGGCGGCGAGCAGATAACGGCCCTTCTCGCCCGTTCCCAGCACTTCGGCCGTGCGCTCGGCGTCGGCGGGAGTCGAGTAGAGCTTCTCGTTGATCGCGGCGGCGACGCCGTCCTCCTCGCCACCGACAACGCCGATCTCCATCTCCATGACGATCTTCGCCTTGGCACACTCCGCCAGCAGCTCCTCGGCGATCCGGAGATTCTCCTCCAGCGGTACCGCGGAACCATCCCACATGTGCGATTGGAACAGCGGCTCCTCGCCGCGCGCAACGCGTTCCTGCGAGATCGCGATCAACGGTCGCATGTAGCCGTCGAGCTTGTCCTTTGGGCAGTGATCGGTGTGGAGCGCAACCTGGACGGGATAGTTCCGCGCGACCACATGGGCGAATTCGGCGAGCGCAACGGCACCGTCGACCATGTTCTTGACCGTCGCACCGGACAGATATTCCGCACCGCCCCAGGAGATCTGAACGATCCCGTCGCTCTCCGCCTCCGCGAAACCGCGCAGTGCAGCGTTCATGGTCTGAGAAGAGGTCACGTTGATCGCCGGATACGCGAACGCGCCTGCCTTGGCGCGGTCGAGCATCTCGGCATAGACCTCGGACGTAGCAATCGGCATGGTGGTGCTCCTCGCGGATCGGGGCTACGCCACGCAGCGTATCGCCGCACGGAAACATGCCGCAGGCGAGGCGGGTACCCTCGTCGGGTGTCCTCTACGCTCGCGCTCGGTCCCTCCTGGCTTGATCCACAATCCATGATCGATACATTCGGTCTGGCCGGCATCGTCGCCATCATCTTCGCGGAGTGCGGGCTCCTGATCGGACTCTTCCTCCCCGGTGACTCCCTGCTCTTCACCGCCGGTCTGCTCGTTGCCGGCGAAGGCAAGTTCTCCTTGGATCAGCCGCTCTGGCTGGTCTGTCTGCTTGTCTCAGTCGCCGCTGTCGCCGGAAACCAGGTGGGCTATGCCATCGGCCGCCGTACCGGACCAGCAATCTTCAACCGTCCAGACTCGCGATTCTTCCGGCAGGAGTACGTCGAGAGGACCACCGCGTTCTTCAAGAAGTACGGCGGCCGCGCGATCATCCTCGCGAGATTTGTGCCTATCGTTCGAACGTTCATCACCGTCGCCGCTGGCGCCGGCCGGATGAACTACCGGCGTTATCTGACCTACACCCTCATCGGTGCGGTGGTGTGGGGAACCGGGGTGACCGTACTCGGCTACTTCCTCGGCCAGGTCAGTTTCATCAGGAACAACATCGAGCTGATCGCCATCGCCATCGTCCTGCTGTCCGTCATCCCTATCATGATTGAGATCTCGCGCCGCTCCCGCTCACGTCCGAACACCTACGAGGACACGCAGGCCCACGCCCCGGTGTCCCGGGACTGAGCACCCAGGCAGCCTCGCATGGAGACGGCTCGAGCGACCCTTCTTGCACTGATCAAGGCGAAGGCGATCGTGTACGGGCGCGTGGTGCTCAGCTCGGGCCAAGAGGCCGATTGGTACATCGACCTCCGGCGAATCACCCTTGACGGGGACGCCGCGCCGCTCGTCGGCCGGGTGATGCTGGATCTCACGACGGACCTCGGATATGACGCGGTCGGCGGCCTCACCCTCGGTGCAGATCCAGTCGCGACCGCCATGCTGCATTCGGCGGCGGCCACCGGGAGGCGGCTAGACGCTTTCGTCGTACGGAAGTCCGGCAAGGAGCACGGCCTGCAGCGCCGCATCGAGGGTCCGGAGATCGCCGGCCGGCGGGTACTCGCCGTCGAAGACACGTCGACGACGGGCGGATCGGTGCTAACTGCGGTGGATGCGCTCCGCGAGGCCGGTGCCCAGGTGGTGGCGGTCGCCAGCATCGTCGAGCGCGGGGCAGCGCCTGCCCTCGCCGCTGCGGGCCTCCCTTACCGGTTCGCGTACACCATCGACGACCTAGGGATCGGCGGTTAGCGACGGCGGCGGAGCATCCTGATGACCACACCCAGTGCGCCGGCAGCTGTCAGCCCGATGGCCAGAGCCACTGCGGGTGGGAGCGGCCAAACCCGCCGCCGTTGCTCGGCGAGCAGGTCGTCATCACCAGCACCGGTCATGTCGAGCTCGCTGCGAGACGCCAGAACGGGCGTGGGAGGCTCCTCGATGGCTGGTGAGGGTGCCTGGCTCGTGGTTTCCGTGCTGGTTGGTGCCGGGCCTTCGGGCACGAGGCCGCCCTCTGGGCCTGTTGCGGGCTCCGTCTGGATCCCGTCCGCCACCGCAGCCGCACCGATGCACTCGCCGAACCGGGCAAGCAGCCGCCGGACCGCATCCTCGAGCACCGCTGGGTCCAGCGAACCGAGCCGCCCGGTGACCGAGATGTCCGCCTCGATGCCGATACGGGTGGACTCACCCTCACCGGAGAGGGATACCGTCAGGGTGCCTTTCGCGATGCCGATCCCCCTGGCCTCCTGGCCGTCGAGGTCCAGCCGGACTGTCTCGCCAGGGCTGACTGTGGCCGTCCCGCGGTAGGTGACCGTCGTCGATCCGACCCGCAGACGTAGCCGGCCGCCGTACTCGCCCGGCGCGAACGTCTCCACCGTCAGCCCGGGAACGCACGCGGTCGACCGATCGGGGTCGGTGAGCAGTGCCCGAATCGTGTCGACCGGCGCTGCCAGTACGAACTCGTGCTCCACCTGCATGCTGTCCTCCTGTGCGAGTGCTCCGTTGCACGGTAGCGCCGCTCCAGATGACTCTGTTGCCGGGTCCGAGCCACGTGTCCGTGTCCTGGACTCAGTGTCGGGTGTCCGAGCTTCGGACAGACGACACTAGAAACGCCGAGTAAACCCCGTAACGATCCAGCGTGGGGACATCCTGCTCAACGTGGCCAGGATGCGGTACCTCTTTGACGGGATGCTGAGGATGCGACCGCGCTTGAGATCCCGGAGAGCTTCGTCCGCCACCCGATCCGCCGATAGCCAGAGCATCCCCGGCCCGTGAGCCCCGATACCAGCCCGCTGGTGGAATTCCGTTCTGGTATAGCCCGGCAGCACGGCCATCACCCGCACGCCGGTCCCGCGCATCTCAACCGCAAGTGCCTCGCTGAAGCTCGTCACCCATGCTTTGGCCGCGCCATACGTGCTCCGCGGGACGTAGGACGCGACCGAAGAGACGTTGACGACCGCGCCTCGACCTCGGTCCACCATGCCGCGCAGAGCTGCGTATGTGAGGCGCTGCACGGCTCGGACGAGCACGTCGAGCAGTTTCTCCTGCTCCTCGATCGTGGTCCTCAGGAAGCGTCGGCCTAGGGAGAAGCCGGCGTTGTTCACGAGCATGTCGACCGGACGCTCTGGATCACTGAGCCGCGCCTCGACCCTGGCCAGCTGTACGGGGTCGGCCAGGTCGGCTGCCATGACCTCGACGGGGCTGCCGTACTCGGCGGACAGTTCGTCAGCGAGCTGCCGCAGTCGATCGGCGTCTCTGGCCACCAGGACGAGCGCATGTCCGTCCGCCGCCAACCGGCGAACGAAGGCGGCCCCAATGCCGCTGCTTGCGCCGGTGATGAGCGCGGTCGACCGGTTCAGCGGCTGGCCAGCCACCAGATGACCAGGCCGATGGCGGCCAGCACGACCAGCGCGGGAATGAGCCGGCGCAGCACCGGTACCCCGGCCGTGCTGACCAGGTTGATGGCCTCTGGGCTCGGCCGCGCGGCAGTACTCGGCCGCTCGGCGGTACTCGGCCGCTCCGCGGAGCGCCCCGGTTCCCCGGAATCCCCCATGGCCGGTGGAGTCGTCGCCTCGGCGGCACGAGTGTCTGCAGGGACTGCCGTGACCGTCTCGCCGGCCCCGGCCTCTGCCGGCGTGGCCTCAGCGGCCAAGTCCTCGATCGGGCGCGACGACTGCCCGAGTATCTCCGTGGCAAGGCACTGCGCGAACTGCCCGATCAGCTTGCCGCCGACCTCCTGCATGACACCACGGCCAAACTGGGCCGGGCGGCCGGTCACGCTCAATGAGGTGGCTACCACGACTCTCGTGTAATCGCCCTCGTCGTGCAGCTGGGTGTGGACCGTCGCCCGAGCAGTACCGGTGCCGCGCGTCTCCCGCCCTGATGCGCTGATCACCGCCAGATGCTGAGACTCGTCCTTCTCCTCGAAGTGGGCCGTCCCGTGATAGGTCATCGTGATCGGCCCGGCCTTGACCTTCACAGAGCCGGTCATGTCGTCGCCGTCGACGCTCTCGAGCGTGGCGCCCGGCATACACGGCGCGATGCGTTCGACGTCGAGCAGCGTCTTCCATGCCTCGTCGACCGCGACCGGAACGGTGAACTCGTGTTCGAACTCCACAGCTGGCTCCCCACTCGCATGCTTGCAAGCTTTCATCGAAGCCGCGGTCTGCCGCCTTCATGCGCCACGGTCAGGCCTTTTATGATCTCCTCGATTCAACCCGAATGCGGCCACGGTTGCACGAGGGGCACCCTCATACGAACCCGGGAAATGTGAAGGGCACCCTCACCCGAAGCGATGGAATGAGGGTGCCCTTCTTGCGATTCATGAGCACTTAGGCCGCCGGGCCGGCGGCCGCAATCACCGCGCGCCTGGTCAGCACGCGGGCCAAGTGCTCCCGGTAGTCCGACTTGCCGTGCAGGTCGCTCGGTGCGGAGGCGCCGACCGCGGCCTGATCGGCTGCGCGGCCGATCGCCGCGGAGTCCGACACCGCCACCCCGGCGAATGCCTGCTCCGCCGCGGCCGCTCTGACCGGTGTCAAACCCATGTTGGTAAGACCGATTCTGGCCTCCGCGATCTGACCATCGGAGCGGCGGACGGCCGTGGCCACGCCGACGATGGGCCAGGCCTGTGCCACTCGGTGGAATTTCTCGTACCGATAGCCCCAACCTTCGCCGAGCACGGGCACCCGAACCTCGACAAGGACCTCATCGGGTTCGAGCGCGGTTGACAGGAAATCGGTGAAGAAGTCGCGGGCTTGGATGGACCTCCTGCCGGACGAGCCGGCCGCGACCAGAGTCGCGTCCAGCGCGACCGCGACTGCGGGCAGGTCTCCGGCCGGGTCGGCGTGTGCCAGCGAGCCACCAATCGTGCCACGGTGGCGTACGGCCGGATCGCCGATCGTTGCGGCGGCGGCGGCAAGGAGCCCGCATCGCGATCTGACGAGATCCGACGAGGCCACGTCGGCATGCGTCGTCATCGCCCCGACGACCAGCTCGCCGGCTTCCTCTCGTACCCCCCGAAGCTCGTCCACGTGACCGAGGTCGACGAGGACCGAAGGGAAGGACAGCCGCAGCCGCAGCAGCTGAAGCAGGGATTGGCCACCGGCGAGGAGCTTGGCCTCGTCGCCGGCCGCGAGTGCGGCTACCGCCTCGTCGACGGAGCCCGGACGCACGTAGTCAAAGGCGGGGGGAATCATGCGGCACCTCCCGGGGTCGCGCCGCGTGCATCCTTGATCGCTCGCCATACCCGCTCGGGCGAGCAGGGCATTCTGATGTCGGTGACACCGAGGTGCCGCACGGCATCGATGACCGCGTTCACGACCGCTGGAGTCGACGCGATCGTCCCTGTTTCCCCTACGCCCTTCACGCCAAGCGAGTTCGTGGTGGACGGGGTGACCGTACGGTCGAGCGTCCACGGCGGCAGGTCAGGTGCAGCCGGGACGAGATAGTCGGCCATCGTGCCGCTGACTAGGTTGCCGTCATCGTCGTAGACCGCTTCCTCATAGAGCGCCTGGGCGACGCCCTGGGCGACGCCGCCGTGGACTTGGCCGTCGACGATGACCGGATTGACGACAACGCCGACGTCATCGACGGCGACGTAGGACCGCAGCTTCACCGCCCCGGTGTCTGTATCCACCTCCGCCGCGCACAGGTGCGTTCCATGTGGGATGGAGAAGACATCCGGGTCATGGACGGCGTCCGCGCTGAGGACGGGCTCGACACCCTCGGGCATGCTGTGCGCCGCGAAGGCAGCGAAGGCGAGCTCCTGGATCGACTTCTGGGACTCGGGCGCCCCACGCACCCTGAACGCCCCGGCCTCGAACTCCACGTCACCGGGGTCCGCCTCGAGCAGGTGTGCGGCCACCTGCCGTGCCTTCTCGACGACCCGTTGGGACGCCTTCTGTATCGCGACACCGCAGACGGCGAGCGACCGCGAACCGTAGGTGTCCAGTCCGATCGGCGCGGTCAGCGTGTCTCCGTAGATCACATCGATGTCGTCGAACGGTATGCCGAGTTCGTCGCTGGCGAGCTGAGCGAAGGTGGTGGCGTGGCTTTGCCCGTGCGGGGACGTCCCGACGACGACCTCGGCCCGGCCGGTCGGCAACACTCGGACGGTGGCTGCCTCCCAGCCGCCCGCCGCGTACCCTGTTTCGCCGAGCCAGCGGGACGGCGCAAGCCCACACATCTCGGTGTACGTCGAGGTGCCGATGCCGATCTGCACGGTGTCTCCGCGCTGCCGCCGCTCGGCCTGCTCGGTGCGCAGCTTGTCGTATTCCAGCAGCGCCAGCGCCCGGTCGGTGGCCGCCTCGTAATTGCCGCTGTCGTATTCGAGCCCGGCGATCGTCGTGTACGGGAACTCGGTGTTGGTGATCCAGTTCCGCCGCCGGAACTCGATCGGGTCCATGCCGAGCTCAGCGGCCGCGTCGTCCATGATCCGTTCGATGACAAACGTGGCCTCCGGCCGTCCCGCGCCACGGTAGGCGTCCGTCGGTGTCTTGTTGGTGAAGATGCCTTGGCAGGTGAGGGTGTGCGCCTCGAACTTGTAGATGCCTGGGTACATGTAGCGGCCGAGTAGCGGGATGCAGGGGGTGAGTAGCTGAAGGTAGGCCCCCATATCAACGGTCAGGTCGACCTTGAGGCCCTTGACCACGCCGTCGCGGGTGACGGTCAGCTCCACGTCCTGGATCAGGTCACGGCCGTGGATCGTCGCGAGATAACCCTCGCTGCGCGACTCGGTCCACTTCACTGGCCTGCCGAGCTTGTGCGCGAGGACCGGAACGATGATGTCCTCTGCGTACACCTCGAGCTTCGACCCGAAGCCGCCGCCGACGTCGGGGGCGATGACCCGGATCTTCTGCTCCGGCCAGCCCGTGTTCAGCGCGAGGAAGATGCGGACGAAGTGCGGGACTTGAGTGGCGCTCCACACGGTGACCTCACCGGTGGCCGGCGTCACTGTCGCGACGACCGAGCGGGGCTCCATCGCATTCGGGATCAGCCGCTGGTTGATATAGCGCCGGCTGAGGGTCAGCACGTCTGTCTGCTTCGTCGCCTCGTGGTCGCCCCAGTCCTCCCGATAGGTGAAGCAGCGGTTGTTCGGCACGTCGTCGTGGACCAGCGTCGAAGCGTCCTGCTGCGCCGCCGTCATGTCGACGACGGCCGGGAGCGGGTCATAGTCCACCTCGATCGCGTCCAGCGCGTCCGCGGCGGCGTACCGATCCGTCGCCACGACCAGAGCGACGCCGTCACCCACATAGCGGGCCTTGTCGGTCGCCAGCGGCAGGTGGGGTGGGCTCTTCATGTCCGCGGACACGGTCCAGGCCGTCGGGAGTGTCGACCAGGAATCGGCGAGGTCGGCGCCGCTGAACGCGGCCACCACCCCCGGGCGCTCTTTGGCCGCCGAGACGTCGACGCGGGTGATGCGAGCGTGCGCGATGGGGCTGCGCAAGATCGCGCAGTAGAGCATGCCCGGCAACTGGATGTTGTCTGTCCATGTCGTCTCGCCGGTCACCAGCCGCGCGTCTTCCTTGCGCAGCATCGGCTGGCCAACCGCAGCCGCCGGGCGGTCGGCTACTTCAGTCATGCCGACACCCCCTCTGGTACTCCAGTGGTCGCCGCTGTTTCGCCGTTCGACCCGGCCCGCATCGCGGCCCCGGCCGTCCTCACCGCCTCGACGATGTTGTGGTATCCGGTGCACCGGCAGAGATTGCCCTCCAGGCCTTCCCTGATCTGCTCGTCGCTCGGGTCGGGATTGCGGCTCAGCAGATCGACCGACGCGAGAATCATTCCTGGCGTGCAGTAGCCACACTGCAGGGCGTGGCATTCATGGAAGGCCTGCTGGATCGGATGCCACTGGCCGTCGCTCGAGAGCCCTTGGATCGTTGTGACCGCGGCACCGTCCGCTTGGGCGGCGAGGACCGAGCAACTTTTCACGCTTGCGCCATCAAGCAGCACGGTGCAGGCGCCGCAGTTGGACGTGTCGCAGCCGATCGGCGTACCGGTCTTGCCTAGCCGGTCCCGCAGGTAGTGCACGAGAAGGAGACGGGGTTCGACGTCGTCCTCGTGCCTGACGCCGTCGACCATGACGCTGATCTGGACCATGTGCCCTCCCAGCGAACCGCAGTGAAGGAGCCACGCGCGAAAGCACTCGCCACCGCTGGCACGCCACACTGCGCACGTCGGGATCGCATGGTGACGTGGCCATACCGGGACGAAAGCACCACCGAACGGACCCGTACGGCACACAACCTATGCGTCCGGTCGCCCCACGTTAAGGGGTCTGGCGGAGTGGGGTCACTGCCGCTGAGGCTGCTGCAGGCCGGACCGGACGTCGAGAGTGTCCTTCGCGGGGTTGAGATCGACGATAACCGTGTCGCCGTCCTTTATCTCGCCGGACAGCAGCGCTCGTGCGAGCTGGTCACCGATCGCGGTCTGGATGAGCCGTCGCAGCGGTCGTGCGCCATAGATCGGGTCATAGCCGGTTAGCGCCAACCACTCCTTGGCTGCAGAGGTCACGTTGAGTGTCAGCCTGCGCTCGGCCAGCCGGCGAACGAGGCGGGCGACCTGCAGGTCAACAATCGCGGTCAACTCTTCGATCTCGAGTGCATGAAAAACGACGATGTCGTCGAGCCGGTTCACGAACTCCGGCTTGAAGGACTGCCTGACGGCGGAGAGCACGAGATCCTTGCGAGCCGCGTCGTCCAAACCTGGGTCCATCAAGTGCTGGGAGCCGAGGTTGGATGTGAGGATCAAGATCGTATTGCGGAAGTCGACAGTGCGCCCTTGTCCGTCAGTGAGCCTCCCATCGTCGAGCACCTGCAGGAGGATGTCGAACGCTTCTGAGTGGGCTTTCTCCACCTCATCGAGCAGAACGACGGTATACGGGCGGCGCCGAACCGCCTCGGTGAGCTGACCGCCTTCCTCGTATCCGACATAGCCGGGTGGCGCACCGACCAGCCGAGCGACCGAATGCTTCTCGGAGTACTCGCTCATGTCGATCCGCACCATCGCGCGCTCATCGTCGAAGAGGAAGTCGGCCAGGGCCTTGGCAAGCTCGGTCTTGCCCACGCCGGTCGGGCCGAGGAAGAGGAAGGAGCCGGTTGGCCGGTCGGGATCCGCAACCCCTGAACGGGCTCGGCGCACGGCGTCCGACACCGCGCGTACCGCCTCGTCCTGCCCCACCACTCGGCGGGCGAGCTCGTCCTCCATCCGGAGCAGCTTCGCCGTCTCCCCCTCGAGCAGCCGTCCGGCGGGGATGCCAGTCCATGCCGCCACCACGTCTGCGACGTCGTCTGGGCCGACCTCCTCCTTGACCATGGGCACGACGGCCGCGTCGTCATCGGTGGCGGCGGTGGCCTCTGCCAGCTCGCGCTCGGCCGCCGGGATCTCGGCATAGAGCAGCCGGGACGCGGTTTCCCAGTCACCGTCCCGCTCGGCGCGTTCCGCCAGCCCGCGCAGGTCATCCAGCCGCTTCTTGAGCTCACCGACCCGGTTGAGACCCGCCTTTTCCCGCTCCCAGCGACCGGTGAGCGCGGCAAGTTGCTCTTGCTTGTCGGCAAGATCCCTGCGCAGCCTGGTGAGCCGCTCCAGGGAGGCTGGGTCGGACTCCTTGCCAACCGCGAGCTCCTCCATCCGCAGTCGATCGACGGCACGCTGCAGCTCGTCGATCTCGACCGGCCGCGAATCGATCTCCATTCGCAGTCGGGAGGCCGACTCGTCGATCAGGTCGATCGCCTTGTCCGGGAGGAAGCGCGCGGTGATGTATCGATCGGACAGGGTCGCGGCGGCCACGAGAGCCGAGTCGGCGATCTGGACTTGGTGGTGGGCCTCATACCTGCCCTTGAGGCCGCGCAGGATGGCGATGGTGTCCTCCACGGACGGCTCGCCGATGAACACTTGCTGGAACCGGCGCTCGAGGGCGGGGTCCTTCTCGATCCGTTCGCGATATTCGTCAAGCGTGGTCGCGCCCACCATGCGGAGTTCCCCGCGAGCGAGCATCGGCTTGAGCATGTTGCTCGCGTCCATCGCGGATTCGCTTGTTGCCCCGGCGCCGACGACCGTATGCAGCTCGTCGATGAAAGTGACGATCTGCCCGTCGGATTCCTTGATCTCGTTGAGTACGGCCTTCAGCCGCTCTTCGAACTCGCCGCGGTATTTCGCCCCCGCCACCATCGCACCCAGGTCCAGAGCGACCAGCCGCTTGCCGCGCAACGACTCTGGGACGTCGCCGGTGACGATCCGCTGGGCCAGGCCCTCGACGACCGCGGTCTTGCCGACACCGGGCTCACCGATCAGGACCGGGTTGTTCTTCGTCCGGCGAGACAGCACCTGGACCACCCGTCGGATCTCGCTGTCTCGCCCGATGACAGGGTCGACCTTGCCGGCCCGTGCCTCCGCCGTGAGGTCGCGGCCGTACTTCTCCAGTGCCTGATATGTGCCCTCCGGATCAGGTGAGGTGACTCGCGCGGCGCCGCGGACAGTCGTAAATGCCGCTTGTAGCCGATCCGGGGTCGCCCCATGCCGGCGTAGCAGACTCGCCACCTCGCCGCCATCGGTTGCCAGCGCCACCAGGAGGTGTTCCGTGGAGACGTACTCGTCGTCCATGCCTGTGGCGAGCTTCCCCGCCGCGTTGATGACGGCAAGCAGCGGCCTGGCGACCTGGGGTGAAGAGACCGTGGTGCCCGACGCACTCGGCAACCGCGCCGCGATCTGCTCAGCCTCCTCGCGCAGTGCGGTGCGATCGGCATTAACCGTGTCGAGTAGCGGCGCGGTCGTGCCATCGGCCTGGGCGAGCAGCTCAAGCAAAAGGTGGACCGGCTCGACCTGCGGATGGCCAGAGGTCGTGGCGCGCTGGACCGCGCTCGACAGCGCCTCTTGGCTCTTCGTCGTCAGTTTGTCCATGTCTGCGTAAATAGGTTCCGTTAGCGTTCGAGTTGGGGACGGCGGGTACTGAGCTGGCCGAGCATGGCCGCCGCGGCCGATAGCGTCTGCGCGAGATCCATCTCCAGTGCCGCGACCCGCTCGCGAAGAACGGCGGCCTCGTGTTCGAGTTCCAGGATTCGCTTGATCCCGGCGAGGTTGATGCCCTCGTCCTGGGAGAGCCGCTGGACCTCCCGCAGCATGAAGATGTCGCGCGACGAGTAGCGGCGGCCGCGTCCGGCAGTCCGACCGGGGGATACGAGGCCCATGCGGTCGTACTGCCGCAGCGTCTGCGGATGAAGGCCGGAGAGTTGCGCCGCCACCGAGATCACATAAACCGGCGCGTCGTCTGTTAGCTCGAATGGGTCGCGCATCTCATTCTCCCTGCGCCGCTGGGGACATCCCCAGGCCCTGGCGCGGGTCGTGGTCCCCCGTGGCAGTCCGGTAAGCCTCCAGTGCCTCTCGCGCCTTGCCGTCGAGCTTCTGCGGCACGGCCACCTCGACGGACACCAGCAAGTCACCGCGGCTGCCGTCGCGGCGGGGCACCCCCTTGCCGCGGACCCGGAATGTCCGGCCCGACGCGGTTCCTGACGGGATCCGCAGCGTGACCGGTGATCCACCGAGAGTCGGCACCTTGACCTCTGCGCCAAGCGCCGCTTCAGGGAACGTCACCGGGACGGTCACCGTGAGGTGATCGCCCTTCCGGCCAAAGAGGCGGTGCTTGCTCACGTGGACGACGACGTAGAGGTCGCCGGCCGGACCACCGTTCTCCCCCGCCACTCCCTTGCCCTTGAGCCGGATCCGCTGCCGGTCTGAGACGCCAGCCGGGATACGTACGGTCATGTTCCGCGAGCTGGGCGCCCTTCCGGACCCATGGCACGTCGGGCACGGGTCGTCGACGACCAGTCCCCGGCCGCGGCAGGCACGGCACGGTTCAGCGAAGGCGAAACCGCCCTGATTAGCGGCGACCTGACCGGTACCCATGCACTCAGGACACACTCGCGGAGTGGTCCCCGCCTTGGCACCCGTCCCGGAGCACGATCGGCACGGCTCGTCGCTCGTCATTCGCAGCGTGGCCGTCGTGCCGTCCACCGCCTCGTTGAACGAAATCGTCACCTCAGACTCGATGTCCGCGCCGCGGCGCGGCCGGGCCGTCGGGCGGCGTATCCGATCGCCGAACAGTCCGCCGAGCAGATCGCCCAGGCCGCCGGCCCCGGACGTCCGGTTGCCGCCCAACAGGTCGCCGATGTCGAATGGCGCGCCTTGGCCAGAGCGACCGCCGGTGCCCCCGCCAGGGAACCGGAAGCCGGACCCGAAGAGCCGCCGCGCCTCGTCATACTCCTGGCGTCGCTTGACGTCAGAAAGAACGTCGTAGGCCTCGGAGATCTCCTTGAAGCGGTCCTCGGCGGCGGCGTCGCCCTTGTTGGCGTCCGGATGATATTTCCGCGCCAGCTTCCGATATGCCTTCTTGATATCGCCGGCCGACGCATCCTGGGGGACGCCGAGCACTTTGTAGAAGTCCTTCTCGAGGTAGTCCCTCGTGCTCACCGACGTCCCTCCTCTCTGTCCTGGTCAGCCGGTTCGCTGCCGGCCGCTATTCCTCATCGGCCGAGACCGGGGAGTCTTCTGCGGATTCATCGGCGGTGACCTCGCCGCCGCTCGGGTCGTATGGCTGCGGCTCGGCGACAGCCACCCTTGCGGGCCTGATGATCCGCTCACCGATCCGGTAGCCCGGCTGAACCAGGGTCACGCAGGTCGGCTCGGAAACATCGGCGGAGTACGAGTGCAGCAAGGCCTCGTGGATGGTCGGGTCGAAAGGCTCTCCCACCGAGCCGAAGCTTTCCAGCCCGAACTTCTGCACCAGTCGCTCGAGGGATTCGGCAACCGCTTTGAACCCACCCTCGAGTTCACCGTGATCGCGAGCACGCCCGATGTCATCGAGCACAGGCAGCAGCGCGGCGAGGACGACGGCGGTGGCCTGGGCCTTAACGGCCTCTCGGTCCCGGTCGACCCGCTTGCGGTAGTTGGCGTATTCGGCGGTCACTCGCTGCAGGTCCGCGGTCCGCTCGGCCACGGACGCCTCCAACTCGGTGATCCGCTTCTCGGCCGCCGCACGCTGCTTGTCAGCCTGCTTGTCGGCCTTGGCCCCACCAGCCTTGCTGCCACTCTCCTTGGCCGCTCTCGCTTTCGCGACCCCGGCGACTGCCGCCTGGGCAGCACGACCGGGGGCCCCGCCGCCGGTCGGGTCCTTGACCTGACCGGTGCGCGGGTCGATACGCCGTCGATCGTGGATCACAGGTCCTTCGTGCTCCTGCTCGGGTTTCGCCATGTTCGCCCTGCCACCTCGCCTTGCCCTGGAGCGAAGCCGCTATTTCTTGTCGTCCTCGTCGACGATTTCGGCATCCACGACGTCCTCGTCGGCGGAGCCTGAGTCACCGCTCGCGCCGGCCTGAGTCGAAGCTCCCGCGGTCTGCCCGGACTCTCCAGCCGCCGCCTGCTGGCTCTGCGCATACATCGCGGCGCCAATCTTCTGGCTGACCTCGGCGACCTTCTCGCTGGCTGTCCTGATCGCCTCGATGTCGTCGCCGTCCAGCGCCTTCTTGAGGTCGGTGATAGTGGCCTCGACCTCGGACTTCACGTCGTCGGGAACCTTGTCGGCGTTGTCCTTGAGGAATTTCTCCGTCTGGTAGGCCACCGCCTCGCCCTGGTTGCGGGTTTCGGCTGCCTCGCGGCGCTGCCGGTCCTCCTCGGCGTACTGCTCGGCCTCGCGCATCATCCGGTCGATGTCATCCTTGGGGAGGGCCGACCCGCCGGTAACAGTCATCGACTGAGCCTTGCCGGTGCCGAGGTCCTTGGCGTGCACGTTGACGATGCCGTTGGCGTCGATGTCGAAGGTGACCTCGATCTGCGGCACATTGCGCGGAGCGGGCGCGATGCCGGTGAGTTCGAACATGCCGAGCTTCTTGTTGTACGCCGCTATCTCGCGCTCGCCCTGGTAGACCTGGATCTGCACCGATGGCTGGTTGTCCTCAGCGGTGGTGAAGATCTCCGACCGCTTGGTCGGGATCGTCGTGTTTCGCTCGATCAGCTTGGTGAAGATGCCGCCCTTGGTCTCGATGCCCAGCGAGAGCGGGGTCACGTCGAGCAGCAGGACATCCTTGACCTCACCGCGCAGGACACCCGCCTGCAGACTCGCACCCACGGCCACAACCTCGTCCGGGTTCACACCCTTGTTGGGCTCCTTGCCATCTGTCAGCTCGCGGACCAAATTGGCCACGGCCGGCATCCGGGTCGCGCCACCGACGAGGACGACGTGGTCGATCTTGCCAACGTCAATACTGGCGTCCTTGATGACGTTGTGGAACGGCTGCTTGCAGCGGTCGAGCAGATCCGATGTCATCTGCTCGAACTGGGCGCGGGTGATGCGCTCCTCGAGGAACAGCGGCACCTGCTGGTCACCCTGCTGCGTCATCGTGATGTAGGGCAGGTTGACCGTTGTCTCGCTCGCGCTGGACAGCTCAATCTTCGCCTTCTCCGCGGCCTCACGGATTCGCTGCATCGCGATCTTGTCCTTGGACACGTCGATGCCGTTTGCCTTCTTGAACCCGTTGACCAGGTGATTGACGACACGGTCGTCCCAGTCGTCACCACCGAGATGGTTGTCGCCGCTGGTGGCCTTGACCTCGATGACGCCCTCACCGATCTCGAGCAGGGACACGTCGAACGTGCCACCGCCGAGGTCGAAGACGAGGATGGTCTGGTCGTTCTCCTTGTCCAGGCCGTACGCAAGCGCAGCCGCAGTCGGCTCGTTGATGATGCGCAGCACGTTGAGGCCGGCGATCTCCCCGGCCTCCTTGGTTGCCTGGCGCTGGGCGTCGTTGAAGTAAGCGGGGACGGTGACCACGGCGTCGGTGATGGTCTCGCCGAGGTAAGCCTCCGCGTCGCGCTTGAGCTTCTGCAGCACGAAGGCGGAAATCTGCTGCGCCGAAAAGGTCTTGTCGTCGATGGTGACCTTCCAATCGGTCCCCATATGACGTTTGACCGACCGGATCGTACGCTCGACGTTGGTGACGGCCTGGCGCTTCGCCACCTCGCCGACGAGCACCTCGCCGTTCTTGGCGAAGGCGACCACCGACGGAGTGGTTCGGGAGCCCTCAGCGTTCGCGATCACCGTCGGCTCGCCGCCCTCGAGGACGGCGACGACGGAGTTGGTTGTGCCGAGGTCGATGCCGACGGCTCGTGCCATGGTGACTGCCTCCGTGTGGGAAGTTTCGTTCAGACTTGAGTCAGACGGGCTCAAGTTTTACTCGCTGTGCCCAGGAGCGTCAAATCAGCTGAGCCGAGCAGGCTCACCTTCGCTGGATCATGCCGGCGGCCACGACCGCGCCGAGATAGAGCAGGCCGAGAGACAGGCCGGCCTCCACCGCTGTGACCAGCGTCGCGGGCCTGCGGCGGCCAGACCACAACCGCGGCCGCAGCCATGCCCAATAAGCGACGACTGCCGTCCAAAGGAGCGGGCCAAGAGCGTCAAGCATCTGTGCGACACATCGCGCTCAGGCTCGCCCCCGCTCGCGTTAGGTGACCGTGACCTTGATGGTGGCCGACGTTCGCGTCCCCATGTAGGTGCTCGAGCCGGTCGAGTAATACAGCCGGTAGTCGGTGCTGGACGTTGGCGATATGCCGAAACTGTACGTGCCATCAGCCGCCGTCTTCACCGATGATTCGATCCGGTAGGTGCTGATCGAGGCTCCTGGAGCGCCGGATCGCAACTGGACAGTCGTGTTGCCCAGCGCGGCGCCGGTGTCCACCCGAGTCAGCTTCCCGCTGATCGTCACCGATCCGCCGGGTGGGATTGTCGTCGCGGACGCGGTGCCGGTCAGCTGTGTGCCGATCAGCGTCTTGGAGACGGTGGGACCGTACGCGCCTTGGATGTTCTTCGCCCGGACGGCCGCCGTATAGGTGGTGCCATAGAAGCTGAGTGCTTTGCCCGCCGAGTCCTTGGTGAACGTGTAGCTCCGCGCGGTCGTCGGCAGCTCGACTCGGTTGATGGAACCGCTCGTGCCTGACTTGTACAGATAGACGACGTACCTGCTCAGTGAGGTCCCGCCGTTGCTGCTCGCCGCCCCCCAGCTGATCTTCGCTGAGCCGGCGTAGCCGTTTGCCGCAACTGAGGTAGGTGCGGTGGGCGGGATGCTGCATTGGTAGAGCCGGACGTTGTCAAGCCACCAGCCATATGCCGTGCTGTAGGCAGGGAGGCCATCGGTCGCAAGCCGGAAGCGGATCTTGAGCTTCTTCCCCTTGTAGGAGGCGAGGGACAGCTTGCTCGACGTCCAGCCCCGGCTTTCCCCAGCGAAGACCTTCGCGCTGGGCAGGAGTGGGTGATCGGATACCAAGGTCCGTGTTGGGCCATTGCTCCAAGCGGTCGCCGACGGAACGAACCAGCTCTTCGTGTCCCCATCCACATCGATCTCGACCCGGGCACCGTCGAAGTACGTGCTCGGGCCCGGCAGCCAGTCCAGCGAGTACGCGTGATCGAAATGCAGGTATGTCGTGTATGTCGAGCTCAGCGGCGTCCACGCGGACGTGTACGCGTAACGGTTGGCGGCAACGCTGTCGTTGGCAGGCTCAGGGATGAACAGAGCATTCCCGGCCGTCGGGCTGGGCTGGAAGTCGCCGTTGATCGACGCCGAACCCGTCTCCACCCACTTCGAGCCGAGGCTGCCGCTCGCGGCGCGGTTGAAATCGTCACTGAACCTGTCGAGGTTCACGTAGCCGCTGGGGCATGTGATCGCTTGCGCGATCGCCGGCTCGTTCGCCTGCTGGGACATCTCGACCGCGTCGAGCGCCGCCTTGACCTGGACGCAGTCGGCCGCGCTGATCCCATCAGTTCCTGCGGCCGCGAGGTTCGTGCAGGCTTGCTGCATCACGGCGTAGAGGTCCGCGTAGTCCGCGCCTGAGGTCAGGAGCTGATCGGTCGCGTACCAGATCCGCGCGGCCTTCGTGCCGCCGATCCCGGTGACCGTTCGCCCGTTGAAGGTGCCTCCCGCGGCCATGAGGTAGGCCGCCTTGTTGCCGACGCCGCTGTTGGTGTGGACGCCGCCTGCGTCGAACGCCTGATCGTCGGCGTTAGTGGTCCACAAGCTGCTCGTCATCATGTCGGGCTGGCCATATGCCGGCGGGCTGCTCATCGATCGGATCGCGCCGCTGGGCAGATCTTCACCAAGCAGCCAGTCGTAGGCGGCGCCGTCGGATCCGCCGGGAGATTGGTACTGCTGGTCGAACAACTCCCCCATCACGTCGGAGATCGACTCGTTGATCGCACCGGACTGGTAGTAGTAGAGCAGCCCCGACGTGTACTGCGTGACGCCGTGAGTCAGCTCATGCGCAGCAACATCATCCGCGCGGACGTAGCCGGCGCCGAATGCCATCTGGGTGCCGTCCCAGAACGCGTTGTTCAACGGACAAGTCATGCCCGAGACGCACACCCGCACCGTTGACTTCACCTGCAGACCTTTATCGTCAACGCTGTCCCGACCCATCGCTGCGTAGAAGTCGTACACGGCGCCTGTCGTGTCGTAGGCAACGTTGACCTCATCACCAGCAGGGACGATGGGCGGTTCGCCCTCGGACCGTTTTAGAACGGCCGTAGCCGATGGACACGACCAGTTGGTCGTCGCCTTGTTCGCGTCGTCACAGACGCGACGGTCCTTGGCGTACTCAAGGTCCTGGAAGGCGAGAGCGACGGCACCAGACCTGGCGTCGACGAGCACGGTCCAGCGCTGCGGCTCCCCTCGCGTCGCCTCGACCTGGAGCCGCCAGACCGGCCGGGCACCTCTGGGACCGGGTGCGCCGATCAGCTGCGGGTCGTAGATCCACAGTGCCGGGCTGCTGGCCTGCAGGGACGTCGCCGACCTGGCCGACGACTTCGCCACCGCGGCAGTCGCCGTCCTGACCGCCGCACGCGCCGACACCGACGACGTCGCGGTAGTTGGCGGGGCAAGTGTCTCGCCGTTGATCGAAACCATGTTGTCGGCAGAGTCCAGTGTCACGGCGAGCTCGCCACCGAGGACCGGTACCCCACCGGCGCGCTGGGCGAGATGGACCACCGTGAGCGGCCCTATCGACGAGGTGTGCACAGCGGCAAGCTCCGCGGCGGCATCCTCGATCCCGAACAGGGCGCCGTACTCGGCGATGTGCGCACGGGCGGCCGAGCCTGGCGATAGACCTCGGGCGAGGCCATCGGGGCGACGGACCGGATGACCCGCCGGGGTGCCGACGAAATGGACCTTGCCGGTGCGGTCGCGCCTGATCGTGACATCACCATCAGTCCTCGCCCGCAACTCCTTCTCCGCGGTCGCGATGGCGCCAAGGCGTGGAGCGCGCCCAGCGCTCGCCGATCCACCCATCATCAGAGCGGACCCGACAAGCCCGGAAACTAAGCACCCGATGGTGATGGTCGTGACCGCTCTGCCGTGCGTCATGAAGAAGTCCCCCAAAGAGGCCCCGGACGTGGACGCGGGGCAGCCTAGGGCACCGCAAAGCTGGCGGACGAGCCCCCATTGCTTATCCGGGCCGCAGAGTTCTCAACTCGTGACACGCGGCAGCACTATTCGCGGGACCACGCGAGCCTGCCGTCCTTCCAGGTCTGCAGGACGAGCGGCACGCCGGGCCTGTACGCCAGGTGTACGTAGCTCGGCGCATCAAGGACGGCGAAGTCGCCGCGGGCGCCGAGGGAAAGACGGCCCGCATCGAGGCGCCGGAGGGCGCTCGCACCACCCGCGGTGGCCGCCCAGAGCGCCTCACCCGGTGACATTCGCATCTCGCGGACCGCTAGTGCGATGCAGAACGGCATGCTCGTGGTGTAGGACGTGCCGGGGTTGCAGTCCGTGGCCAGCGCCACGGTCGCACCGGCATCGAGGAGCCGGCGTGCGTCCGGATAGGGCGAGCGGGTCGAGAACTCGGCGCCGGGCAGCAGGGTCGCGACTGTCGAGGATCCCGCCAGCGCATCCACATCCGCGCCAGACAGGTGGGTGCAGTGGTCGGCCGAGGCCGCCCCGAGCTCGACCGCGATCTGCACACCTGGACCTGGGCCCAGCTGGTTGGCGTGGATGCGGGCGCCAAGCCCGCGGGCGATTCCGGCCTCCAGAATCCTCCGGCTGGCTGCCTCGTCGAAGGCACCGCGCTCGCAGAAGACGTCGATCCACCGGGCGGATCCTGCGCAGGCGTCGAGCATGTCCGTACACACCAAATCGACGTAGGCGTCAGGGTTGTCGACGTACTCCTCTGGGACGACGTGTGCACCGAGATAGGTCGTCTCGTCCGCGTGCGCCGCGCCGATCTCCAAGCAGCGTTTCTCGTCACCAACTGTCAGGCCGTAGCCCGATTTGCTCTCGATCGTGGTGGTGCCTTGGCTGCGCGCTTCTGTGACGAGCCGGATGAGATTCGCGGCAAGCTCGTCGTCCGAGGCCGCCCTCGTCGCTGCGACGGTTGTACGGATGCCGCCTGCCGCGTATCGCTGGCCCGTCATCCGTGCGTCGAACTCGACCGACCGGTCGCCGGCGAACACGAGGTGAGCATGACTGTCGACGAAGCCGGGAATGACCGCGCACCCGCCGACGTCGAGCCTCTGGTCGGTATCCGGAGCGCGGGCCGCCGGACCGGCCCACACGATGCGACCGTCCTCGACGGTGAGAGCTGCGTCTGGCACGAGGCCCAGCGCGGTCGCGCCGAGTGCAATGTCATTGGTGACAAGCTCACCGATTCCGGTGATGGTCATCGCCGTCATGACTCACCTGCCGGTGGCATGCGGGATGAGCCATCGGTCAGCACCGCACCGATGCTCGCAGCCAGAGCCTCTGGCACGTCATCCACGAGCAGGTGCCTGCCGTCCCTGACGATGTCGCGACCGCTCACGACCACCTGCCGTACGTCGGCTGCGGTCGCCGCGAAGACCACGGTCTCGGCGGCGGTCGCCGGCTGCCACCCGGCCAGACGTACCGAATCCGTGTCGACCACGACCAGGTCGGCGAGCGCACCAGGGGCGATCAAGCCCGCCTCC
>JBKPTD010000161.1:0-8200 GCA_046735375.1 Actinomycetota bacterium
CTGATCGTCTCTGCGACGTCAGCTCGGCTGGTCGGCGATGAGCTTCCCAGCTGGTTGTCGTCTCATTCCTAGGATCGACCATTAGACGCGATGCATGGAGGCGACCATGAAGAATGAGCCCAGCAAGGCCGGATCGTCGAACGGCGACGCTGCTGCGCAGCCCGAGGTTGTAGACCGGACCACCTGGCAGGCCGATCTGGATAAGCTGCTGGTTCGGGAGAAGGCGCACACCCGTGAAGGTGACGCGATCGCGGCGGCTCGTCGGCGGCTGCCGATGGTGGAAGTGGACCCCACGATTACGGTAGTTGGCCCGAACGGGCCGGTCACGCTGCTGGACGTCTTCGAGGGCCGTCGGCAGCTGATCACTTACTTTCACATGTGGCAAACCGGTGAACCGGCCGAAGCCCAGTGCGAGGGCTGCACCTTCTTCAACGGCCAAGTCCGCGAGCTGTCCTACTTCCACTCGCGCGACGTCACCTACGCCACTTTCTGCGAAGGCCCGTACGACGAATCGGTTCGCTACCGCGACTTCATGGGATGGGACGTGCCGTGGTATTCAGCTCAGGACTCCGCGGACGCCCTGTTGGCCGGGCGCTGGTTCGGCATGCTCGTGTGCTATCTGCGGGACGGTGACCGGGTGTTCGAGACCTACTGGCGCAGCGGCCGCGGTACGGAGGTGATGGCCCCCAGTTACGGCCTGTTGGACATCAGCGTGTACGGCCGGCAAGAGACCTGGGAGGACTCACCCGCTGGCTGGCCCCAACAGTTTGGGACGACAGGCGACCAGTTCCGCACCGACGGACGTCCGACCGCGCAATGGTCCCGACTTGCGGCAGGGCGCTCCGACGACCTCGGGATCCTCGGGCTGTGAGCTCACGTTTCCATCAGCTCAGCCAGCCGCTCGGTGAGGGGCCAGGTGCCTTCCGAATCATTGGAGATCACGGTGTGGGTCACTCCTGATGATGGGTCATGCACACTGCGGAATGAGACACCCGCGTCTAGCCCTTCGGGATCACTGTGCTGTCGCTTTGGCCGAGCCAAAAGCCCAGGCCGTAGCGCTCGAGTGGGCAGGGGCGTCGCTGCGTGGATGTACCATCTCGGCCACCCACTCGGCCGGCACGATCTTGTTTGTGAACAGCGATCGCCAGAAGCTGCTGACGTCGGCGGCGGTGGAGTAAATCCCGCCGTCGCCGTTACCCACGACCGGCAGGTGGAAGATGTTCGTCCTCCTGCTTGCCCGCGTTGGACAGGTAGCCGATCGCGGTGCGGTCGGGGAGCTCGTCCGAACGCAGGAACTCGGTGTCGCGCATGCCTGCGGGGACACACACCCGCTCGTGAACGAGTTGGTGAAACGGAACGCCGCTGACTCGTTCGGCGATCAGGTAGCGAACTCGATCACACCCCCATGGTCGAGTCGATCGCCTCCGCCAAGATCCCCATCCCCGGACATTAGCGCCCCAACAGTGCCGCGGGGGTTCCGGCTCGCGCGCCCGTCGAGGAGCGCCGCCAGGATGCCAAAAGCCGACTGCAGCCCCTGTCCGTCAAACAATCTTGAAGATGTGCCGCGAGACCTCTTGCGCTACCGCGTCCGGAGGACTACACATCATTTCACGTCACCAGTGACGGCAGCTCGGTCCGGAGTCGACCTTCGGCAACGCGAACACCGAGTGGCCAGAGGTTCGCGGTTGGCCTCGCCAGATTGGTGATTGGCTCCGCAGAGCCGTGGAGGTCGAGTGATCGACTAACGCGGCAACGTTGGGCCAGAGGAGCCCTTCCATCTCATACATGGAGGGGCTCCCTCTATGTGGCCTGCCGCCTAACGGCAGTCACGTCTCTCCACTGCGTGGGGTCAGCTGCTCCCTCCAAGGGAAGCGTTCATCACCGCGGCACGAGGGTGTTCTCCAGCTTCGGCGGTTAAATGCTGGTGTGCTCATCGAACGTGACAGCTACCTCGCTGCACTCTCGGCCCTTGCGGACGAGGCCCTAAACGGGGCCGGCGGGCGGCTGGCGTTCCTGGGTGGCGAGGCCGGTGTCGGGAAGAGCGCGCTTGCCGCAGTGTTTGCAGGCTCGACTGCCGAGCGGATGTCGGTGCGGCGCGGCGGCTGCGATAACGTCGCCACGCCCGCGGCGCTGGGGCCGCTGTTCGATGCGGTACCTGAGCTTTCCGACTTGATCGAGAATGAGGCCGGGGTACATCAGCTTCGGCTGTTCCGGCGGCTGCGGACGGTGCTGTCGGCCGAGCCAACGCTGCTATTACTCGAGGACGTGCACTGGGCTGATGAAGCAACGCTTGAGATGCTGCGATACCTCGGTCGCCGACTCGATGGCCTGCCGCTCTTGGTGCTCGCGACATTCCGCGACGACGAGGTGTCGGCAAGCCATCCGCTCACCATGATCCTCGGGGATCTGGCCACTTCGCCCGGGGTGACGCGGCTAAGCCTGCCCCCCCTGACGGTCGCGGGTGTGCAGCAGTTGATCGACCAGGCGGGCTCGGCGCTTGACCCCGGGCGCGTCCACAGCAACACGGGGGGGCAATCCGTTCTACGTCACCGAGCTGCTTGCCACCGGTGACCGCGAGTTGCCGCCGACCGTGCGCGACGCGGTGCTTGCGCGGGCGTCGCGGCTGTCTGCGCCGGCGTGGCAGGTGCTGGCGGGCGCGGCCGTACTCGGGCAGCGCGCGGACGTGCGGCTGCTTGCCTCCGTGTCCGGGCAACCAGCCGAGGCCATCGACGAGTGCGTACGGCGCGGCATCCTTGTGGACGATGCCGGCGACTTGGGGTTTCGCCACGAACTGGCCCGGCTGGCGATCGAGCAGACGCTCGCTCCTGCGGCGCGAAGCGAGTTGCATGCGGCCGTGCTTGGGGCGCTCAGGTCCGCCGGCGCCGCAGACGATGGCAGGTTGGCCCACCACGCCGAAGGCTGCAGCGATTCGACTGCCGTGCTCGAGTACGCACCACGTGCCGCTGCTCGGGCGGCACGCCTCGGTGCGCATCGTCAGGCAGCCGCACATTATCGGCTGGCGCTGCGTTTCGAGGATCGATCAGACGAGAGCCGAGCTTCCCTGTTCAGCGCGCTGTCCTATGAGTGCTACCTCATCGACGAGTTGGCTGACGCCTATGACGCGCAGCGCGTCGCGATGCTGCTATTCGCCCGCGCGGGCGACGCCATTGCAGTCGGCACCGCGCAGCGCTGGCTCTCGAGGCTGTCGTGGTTCCTCGGCCGCAATGCCGAGGCGGAACGTTACGCGGTCGACGCCATTGCCACGCTCGAACCGCTCGGCGGCGGCCACGAACTTGCGATGGCCTACAGCAACCAGGCCCAGCTGCGCATGAACGCAGATGACGTTGAGGGGACGACGAGTTGGGGAGAGCGCGCGATAAAAGTAGCCCGCCGTATCGGCGATCGTGAGGCCGAGATCCATGCGCTCAACAACCTTGGAACGGCAACGGCGTCGGCCTCCGACTCGATCGAGGGGCGGCAACGGCTGGCGCAGAGTCTGGACATGGCGCTGGCCGAAGACGCACATGAGCATGCGGCACGCGCCTACACCAATCTCGGTTCGGTCCACCTTAAGAACCGGCACTTCGCGGCCGCCGACCGGACCCTGCGTACGGGTATCGCCTATTGCGAAGACCGCGACCTCGACGCGTGGGCCCTGTACATGAACTCCTGGCTGGCGCACTCACTTGCCGAGCAGGGCCACTACACCGAGGCCGATGAATGCATTCGTGCAGTGCTGGGCCATCAGCGGCTCTCGCCGATCACCCGGATCACCGTCCACGCCGTCGCCGGACAGCTTGCTGCGCGGCGCGGCGAGGATGGCAGCGGCCACTTCGACGATGCGCTCGCGTTGGCCGTCCAAACGGGAGAAGCACAGCGCTTGGTGCACGCCGCGTCCGCGCGGGCTGAGGCGGCCTGGATCGACGGGAGGACCAGCGATATCGAGGCAGAGGTCGATCACGCTTGGTTTGCGGTCGTGGCGCATACGGACCGCTGGTACGTCGGTGAGCAGGACACTCCCGTGGCCCTATTCATGGACATCCACAACATGGCCGGCGCTGTGACCATCGCTGATGTGGCGAAGGCCCACGAGGCTGACCTGCAGACCCAGTCCGACTACGACGTCCAATACCTGCGCTACTGGGTCGACCAGAACCAGGGCAAGATCTTTTGTCTCGTCGACGCACCCGACGCCGAGGCCGCCGCGGCCGTTCATCGCAAGGCACATGGCCTCGTCGCCGACGAGATCTATCCGGTCGCAGAAGGCGACTGATTGTCCCATCCTCGACCGTCCGAGGCCGGAGCACGGAGGAGGGCAGATGCGGACGCGAGTCGCCATCGAGGAGGCGAGTCTCCGATGATGCCGCCAGTGGGCAGCATCGCCCGGCGCAGCCGCAAGGTGTCGCAACGCGACATCGAATTGTTCACGGAGTTGACGGGGGACCGGAACCCGCTGCACTACGACGAGCAACTAGCTGCCAGCACCCGGTTTGGGGGACTGATCGTGCAGGGTGGGGTGACGTCTGGTCTGCTCAACGCGGTTGTGGCCGAGGACCTGCCCGGGCCGGGCAGCGTCTTCCTCCGGGTGGCTTGGAGCTTCGTGGCGCCGGTACGACCGGGTGATGAGATCACGGCCGAGGTCGAGGTGCTTGAGTTGCACCCCACCAAGCCGATCGCCCGAATCCGTACCACGATCACCAATGGTGACGGCGTCGTTGTTCTTGATGGCGACGCGCATGTCTATCGCGTGACGTTTGACGATCCCAAGCCTGGCCCCAGCGCAGAGTCATGAGCCCGTCCGGCCACGCCTGACGACCGCATCGAATCCGGACACGTGTAGGCAGGGTTGGCCTTCAGCGACGGCCGTCGGCCTCAGCTGGTGGCCCCCCCCGGACGAGAGTCGCCCCGCCGCTATGCCTTGAGCTCGCGGTCGAGGAACGCGACCGTGCGTCGCATCGACAGCGGCCAGTCGGGGCCGAACGCGTGGTGCTCGCCCTTGTAGACGTAGAGACGCGCGTCCTTGCCAGCCCTTTTCAGTGCCGCCAGGGTCTGCCGGGACCACCTGATGGGGCAGCTCTCGTCGTCGGTGCCGTGATGGATCAGGATCGGCTCAGTGATCCGGTCGAAGAAGGTGCGCGGCGACACGTCACGCCAGAACTGAGGGTTGCGTTCGGGTGAGCCGTACCGCTTGATGATCTGGTCGGCCAGCCGGCCCCGGCCGGGGTCGCCGCGGATCCACCGGTTGAAGTTGTCCACCGTGTTCGAACTGACCGGCGCGAACACCACGGCGGCATCGACCAGGCCCGGCCTCACCACGAGCGCATTGAGGGTGACGCCACCGCCCATCGAGCGCCCGACCAGTCCTATCCGCTCCTTGTCGATATAGGGCAGCGTCGACCGCTTGACTGCGAGCACCGCATTGATGACGTCCTCGGTGTAGCCGAGCCTGAGCTTGAGCTCCGCGGTCGGGGTCGTCGTCGGACTGGCAGCCCGGTTCGTGGTCGGGCCGCCAGCGACAGCGCCGCGATCGTCGGTAGCCCCGGTGCAGCCCGGCACGGTGATCAGCACGCCAAGCACGACCAGGCCGGACCAGAACCGTCGACCGGTGGACATACGCCCATAATTGCATCGGGAGTGGTCCCAGGGATGCCGAGCCGACGGCACCGAATAGGTAGAAGGACCGATGAAATAACCATGGGCGGCGCGGGGTTTGGGTATGTGGTGAACACGCCCACAATGTGCTCCGACCGGCCATGGAAGCCGGGGGCCCTGCGCTACTGCGTCAATTTGGGCGTCCCTCCGCTTTATCCCGCTTGGTAAGCGGGAGCGCGAGGGCTAGGGCGCCTGCAGCAAGCTGTTCTTACCCGCTATAAACACCGGGAGTACATCATGACGACCGAGAGGGCCATCCTCGCCGGCGGCTGTTTCTGGGGCATGCAGGATCTCATCCGCAAGTTCCCCGGCGTGATCTCGACCAGGGTCGGCTACACGGGGGGCGATGTGCCCAACGCGACCTACCGAAACCACGGCAGCCACGCCGAGGCAATCGAGATCATCTTCGACCCGAGCAAAATTTCTTACCGGGACCTGCTCGAGTTCTTCTTCCAGATCCACGACCCAACAACTTTGAACCGGCAGGGCAACGACTTCGGAATGAGCTACCGGTCGGCGATCTTCTACCTCACCGAGGCACAGAAGCAGACCGCCGAGGACACCATCGCCGACGTCGATGCCTCCGGCCTGTGGCCGGGCAAGGTAGTCACCGAGGTGTCGCCTGCCGGGCCGTTCTGGGAGGCCGAGCCCGAGCACCAGGACTACCTGGAGCGTTATCCGTACGGGTACACCTGCCACTACATCCGCCCGGGCTGGAAGCTGCCCCGCCGTACGGACAAGGTCACATCCTGACGTCCGGGTCCTGAGCCCGCGATAGATCAGGTCCCTTCGGGTCAGCTGGTCTCTGCGTGGCGGAAATAGATTGCGTCCGACGGTGAGGACGCGTGACGCTCGCGGCGTGGACATGCATGTCGGCCAGTTGACCGTGTCGGTCCGGACTGTGCGCGAGCTGGTCGATGAGCAGTTCCCAGAGTGGCGGGGGCTGCCGATCAGGGACATCGGTTCGAGAGGGACGGTCAGCGCCCTCTTTCGCGTCGGCGACCAGCTCGTGGCCAGGTTCCCGCTGGAACCTGGGGATGTCGCGTCGACGCGGCGGTGGCTCGAGTCCGAGGCGGAAGCGGCCCGCGTGCTGCTAGGTCGCACACGCTTCCGTACGCCCGAGCCCGTCGCGCTTGGCGAGCCCGGGGCCGGGTACCCGCTTCCCTGGTCGGTGCAGACCTGGGTACCCGGCACCGTAGCCATGGACGAGGATTCGGGCGAATCCGTCGCGTTTGCGCGTGACCTGGCCGAGTTCGTCCGGGCGGTACGCGCAATCGACACGCGCGGTAGATCGTTCAAGGGGAACGGCCGGGGTGGCGATCTGCGTGCCCACGACGCGTGGATGGAGACGTGCTTCCAGCACAGCGAGCCGCTCCTTGATGTCCCGCGACTTCGCAGGGTATGGGATGACCTACGTGTCCTGCCGCGCGGAGCGTCCGCCGATGTGATGAACCACGGTGATCTGGTCCCTGGAAACGTGCTTGTCTCCAACGGGCGCATGGTCGGGGTGATCGACGTCGGTGGCCTCGGGCCGGCAGACCCTGCGCTGGATCTCGTCGGTGCCTGGCACCTTCTCGAGACCGGCCCCAGGCGAGTGCTCCGCGACGACCTTGGGTGGGACGATCTCGAGTGGGCCCGCGGCAAGGCGTGGGCCTTCGAGCAGGCGATCGGGTTGGTCTGGTACTACATCGAGAGCAACCCGGCCATGAGCATGATGGGCCGGCGCACTCTGCACCGCATCATGACGGAGACATCGTCAGCTTGACCTGGTGATCCATTGGCAGGCTCCGCATCCCCTACTGTGAGGCAGCGGTTAGCGTCGCGTGACTGACAGAGGGGATTCTGTCCATGTCCAGGTACGTGATCGGTCCAGACGTCGCAATGCGCCTGGCTCAAAATCAGGCCATCATTCGGGACGATCATCAGATCCTGGCTCCGACCCTGCTGCGCTCTCAGCTGCTGTCGCTGCTCTATCAAGCAGTACGCCGCGGCGACATGACGAGGAAGGATGCCGAGCAGCAGCTCGACTATGTGCGTGGATTGCGGATCCGGCTTCTCGGAGACCGCGTCCTTCAGAATGTCGCGTGGAAAGCGGCCATCCTGCTCGGGTGGCCGGATACGTTCTTCGCCGAGTATGTCGCTCTGACCCAGCTCCATGCCGATGCCCTGATCACGCTCGATCAGCGACTATCCGATGAAGTCAAGAGTCTGGTGACGGTCGCATCCATCGACGCGCTGTACTGATCAGCACACCATGGGCGCCCGGCGTGCGCGGCAGCGTCACGGCCGAACGCGCGGGCCGATGTGTCCTCGCGCGCTCGCCCGAGAGCCGCCCCCTGGCTGTATGCGGCTAGTAAACGCCGCCGCCACCGGAACCGCCGCCGGTGAAGAAGACCAAATAAAGAAGCAGATAGACCACTGCTGCAACGGCGAGATAAATCGCCAACAGCTTCTTCCAGTTCCGCCGCCCATAGCCGCGGGTCCTGTCTGTCATGACTGAGCCTCCAAGTGATGTGGGCCACTCGTTGGTCCCACTCACCTAGACAAC
>JBKPTD010000162.1:0-9379 GCA_046735375.1 Actinomycetota bacterium
CGCTTGTTGCCCGTCAGTGCGATCTTGTCGGCATTGACGATGATGACAAAGTCACCGGTGTCGACGTGCGGTGCATAGATCGGCTTGTGCTTGCCCCGCAGCAGCGTCGCGGCCTGGGATGCGAGCCGGCCGAGGACGACATCGTTAGCGTCGATGACGTGCCATCGACGTTCGACGTCGCCGGGCTTGGGGCTGTACGTACGCACGGTCGTAGCCTTCGTTGGTCGTCTGGGATGGAGCTTGCTTGTCGGCGAAGCCGCGTGCTAGCGATCACAGGGTGATCCGCCTGGCGCGGCTCCCGGCGCGTCTTTAGCGCAGCCCAGGAGAGCCATCGCCGCTACGCGCAACGATCTCGCAGAATACCTGGCGATCGCTGCCAGGGTCAAAGTGGCCTCATCCCGACGTCGCCGGTGCGACTCCGGGCGGGTAGGCCAGGGTAACTGTCCGAGTACAGCGTGGTCGCGCCCGTCAGGCGCCGCGGAGTACTTGCGGGCGCGACCACTAGGGCTCCGGTCGGCTATGGCCCCATACTGTCGCTGCCAGCGCGTGCCCGGAGCCACGTCGCGGCCCTGCTCCGGAGGAGGCGGCTGGTGGCAGACGACACGATCAACCACCGGCCGTCACACCTCGCCAAGGACAGCGAGGCCGATCCGGAGACTGAGCGCGATGCAGGCGCTATCGAGGTCCCCCGCGTCGGTGAGGATCCGGAGGCGGCCCTAACGGAGGAGCCGCCGGCATCAGGTGCGGTGGAGGATCCCGTGGTCGCCGCAATTGCTGAGAGCGATCAGGCAGCCTTGCCGGGTTCCCCAGCCGTCGCAGCGCCGAAGAGGCGACGGTGGTGGGGTCGCACGCAGGTGATCGGCATCGCGGTGGTAATCGTGCTCGCCCTGGCCGCCGCCTCGGGCTCCTACCTCCTGCGGGACAGCGACCAACGTCCTCGCGGGGCCGCCGCGCCAACCCCGTCGGCATCGCAAGACACCAGCTACGTGGCCGTGCTCAAACAGACCACCGACAAGCTGAATGCATTGGCGGACCGCCGGGGCCATGCCGTCAGTCGGCGCGACAGAAGCGCCTTTCTCGCTGGCCTTGACCCGTCGAACAAGAAGCTCATCAGCCAGCAGAAGACGATCTTCAAGAATCTGACGACTCTGCAAGTCAGCAGGCATGAGTTCGAGGTCGGCTACACCGACGTGCCACGTCCGGACAACCTCCATAATCTGGGCGGCTCATGGGACACCGGCTCGGCGGACGTCACTGAGCTCGTCCAGCTGCGCAAGGTGGACAAGGAGGCGACCGAGGCCTCCTACACGTGGCAGCTCACGGTCCGCGGCCGCCGGCTCCTCATTACCGACATCAAGCCCAAGCAGGGAAGCGGCAGCTACGCCCCGACGCCGTGGGACGGAAGCATCCTGACCGTCGTACGAAGCCGCCACATGATCGTCGCGGCCACCCCCGACGCGGCAAATCGGGCGAAGCAAGTAGCGGACGCCGCCGAAGCCGCGTACTCGCACTCGCTGCCGTACTGGAGAAGGGGCCTCCTCAGCGAGTTCGTCATCTTCGCCACCGCGAAAGGGTCCACCTTCCGGCGGTGGTACGGCGACGACGACGAACTCGGGGAGGACGAGGCGATCGCGAAGGCGATCGAGGTGCCGAGCTGCTGCAGCAGCAAGCGGCGTGTGCTCGGTGACGTGACATCGCAGCGCATCACCGTGGACACGAGCGAGCATCCGGATCGGATCGACCTCGAATGGACGCTCGCGCATGAGCTCACCCATGCCGTTGCCGAGCCGCTGACACCGCTGAGCAACGACGTGATGATCTGGGCAGACGAAGGGTACGCGGAGTTCGTCGGAGTGAAGATGCTCGAGTCCCGTGGCTATGTCGCCAACTGGGCGAGCGTGGCTAGGACGGCCGCACGAAAGAAGACATTCAAGCGGAAGCTCCCCACTGACGAGAGCTTCTACGGCAAGAACGCTGATGCGAACTACGCGTTGTCGGTGCGCTTCTTTGAGTTCCTCGCCGACCGTTACGGCACCGCGAAGACGCGCGACTTCTACTTCTACCTGAATGCCATGAGACACCCGGATTCAGATGCGGCCATGCGAAAGTACTTCGGCACTTCGCAGAAGAAGCTCGTCGCCGCCTGGGCCGCTTGGGTCACCTAGTGCGGCCAGGCGCCAGCGGAACCCGGCAGACTCTAGCGGACGCGGTCGACGCGGCCCTCATCCCAGACGGGGTCGAAGGACTCGTAGACGGCACCGTCCGCGCCGAAGATGAGATACCGGTCGAACGAGCGCGCAAACCACCGGTCGTGGGTCACCGCGACGACGGTTCCCGCGTACTGCGCGAGTCCCTCCTCGAGTGCCTCGGCCGACGCGAGATCCAGGTTGTCTGTGGGCTCGTCGAGCAACAGCAGTGTGGAGCCGCCAAGCTCGAGCTGGAGGATCTGCAGGCGCGCCTGCTGGCCGCCGGACAGCGAGTCGAACGTTTGATCAGCCTGCCCGCTCAGCTCGTACCGGCGCAGCGCTGAGATCGCCGGGCCGCGCTGCAGGGCGTGCTCGGTCCATAGGAGGTCGACAAGTGTCCTCCCGACGAGCTCGGGGTGGTCGTGAGTCTGAGCGAAGTGTCCCGGCACCACACGCGCGCCGAGCTTCCACAAGCCGGTGAACGGAATCGTGACACCGCCGAGCAGCCGGAGGAAATGCGACTTGCCAGAACCGTTCGAGCCGAGGACGGCCACCCGCTCGCCATAGAAGACTTCGAGGTCGAACGGGCGCATCAAGCCGGTGAGCTCGAGCCGTTCACAGGTGATCGCGCGGACTCCCGTCCTGCCGCCGGCCAGCCGCATCTTCACCTGCTGCTTGGGCGGCGGCGACTCCGGCGGCCCCTTCTCCTCGAACTTTTCCAGCCGGGTACACATGGCCCTGTACTTCGACGCCATGTCGGGTGAGATGGCCGCCTGCTGCTGGAGCGTGCGCACCAGCTGCTTCAGCCGCTCGTGCTCCTCCTCCCAACGGCGCAGCAGCTCGTCCAGACGCTCGTGCCGCTGCTTGCGCGCCTCGTGGTAGGTGGCGAACCCCCCGCCGTGGACCCAGGACCGCCCGCCCTCGATCGTGACGATCCTCGTGGCCACCCTGTTGAGCAGCTCCCGGTCGTGCGACACGAAGAAGATCGTCTTCTGGGTCTCCTGCAGGGCATGTTCGAGCCATTGCTTGGTGGGCACGTCGAGATAGTTGTCCGGCTCGTCGAGCAGCAGGACTTCGTCGGGGCCGCGGAGGAGCGCCTCGAGGACGAGTCGCTTCTGCTCGCCCCCGGACAACGTCTTGACGTCGCGATGCTGCGCCCGCTCGTACGGCACTCCGAGAGCGGCGACGGTACACGTGTCCCACAGCACTTCAGCGGCGTAGCCGCCGGCATCCCCCCAGTCGGAAAGCGCGTGCGCGTAACGAAGTTGCGTCGGCTCGTCGTCGCGTTCCATCATGGCCAGCTCTGCCGCGTCGAGCTCGGTGGCGGCCGCTCTGACCCGCGGCGGCGCCACGGACACCAGCAGGTCACGTACGGTCGAGTCGTCCCGGACAGAGCCGACGAACTGCCTCATCACCCCGAGCCCACCGCTCCGGGGCACCGTTCCCGTCTTTGGCCTGAGGTCACCAGCGATCATCCGCATCAATGTGGTCTTGCCTGCACCGTTCGGCCCGACCAAAGCCACCTTGGCGCTGTCACCAATACGGAATGACACGTCCTCGAAGAGCACGCGTCCGTCTGGGAGCTGATGGCCGAGCTTGACGGCCTCGATGTGACCCACGGATGAGGAGTCTTACCCAACGGCCTTCATGAACACGAACCCATTTCAGTATTGGCCCACTGGTCAGCGCGATTCGATGATCTCCCTGGCAGCCGCGACGAGCGCGGCGTTGTCCTGGGCCTGACTCCCATCTGGAAGGCTGAGTACGTCTTCCAGGCCGATCCGCACGTCGAAGAGGCGGGACGCAGCCATCCGCAACACCGGCCACGCGCCGTCGTTCATCCCGTGCAGCAGCACCGGCAGACCGAGGTCGGCCACGGCAACCCCGATTGCCGCACCTTGGATGAGCGCCGCAGTGTCACCCTCCATCGGCTCGCCCATCGCCCGCAGGCAGCGCGGCGCCAGTGAATGCGCCGCGAATTCTGCAGCGATCGTGCTCGTCCAGAGGCCCGCCTCGACGCCGATCCCCTGGTCGATCAGATGCCCGGCGAGCTCCTGTGCGCCGTCCTCGTGCCAGTTCACGGAGGCGAAGTCGGGCCGCACCTCCCAGGCACGAACCAGGGCGAGCCGTTCCTGTGGCCCCGAGACCGCCCATGCTCCTGTCGTCGTTCCGACCGGAGTCCCAGGCACTGCCGCGCGCACGGCCCCTATCGCGGCCGCGACATGCGCTGGATCAAGGCTGTCCTTGCCGTCGGCATCCTTGGGATGGATGTGGACGGTTTCCGCGCCGGCGGCGACTGCGCCCTGTGCGGCTTGGGCGAGCTGGTCGGGCGTGACGGGCAACCGGGGATGCTCACCCGGCGAACGGGCGCCGTTCAGGCACGCCTGGAGCACTGTCGCCTACCCGGAGGTGGTCAGCCGGTGGCTCGACGCTGCGCCGACCCGCGGAGGTAGCCGGCGAGACCCAAGATGACAAAGGCATCGAGGGCATGGAGGCCGCCGAAGAACGGCGTGTCCTCACCGGCCGCCGCGAGAATGGATTGGACGGTGTAGGTCAGGAGGAACAGGACAAAGGACAGCACGATCGCCCGTCCGCCCGGCCGAGCCACACACGCGAGGATGAAGATGAGCAGGGCCACGACTCCCAGCACGAGCGCCATCGTCCGGTGAGGGTCGAGAGCGGTTTCACCCGAGCTGCCGAGCTTCTCACCCTTGAGGTCGAAGACGCCGAGTCCGGCGAGGAACACCTGGACGACGCCAAGCACCAAGAACAGGACGAGAAGCCATTGGTAACCGACGAACGCGGTTCGGCGGCCACCCGTGAGCGCCGGTGCGGATGCTGGCTCGGAGGGCGAAGCGACCGGATCGGTCATGTCGCATGACTCCTTTCGGCGTGCGGCGAGTGCAGGTGACTCCCTCACTCCGGCCGGTTGGGAGTGTCGTTCCCGACCGCGTAGGGCATCGAGACGCCCTCATAGGCGAGATGCATCACGAATCCGTCGGCTGCGTGCTGGAGATCGTGACAATGATCCAACCAAATCCCCGGGTTGTCAGCCAGGAACGCCACGACGTAACTCTCCCCCGGCGCGACGTTGAGCGTGTCAGTCCACCAGGGGCTGCCGCTAGCCGCCTCGCCGTTGCGGCTCAGCACCAGCACATGGTGCCCATGCAGATGCATGGGGTGATGGGCGGTGGTGCGGTTCACGAAGGTCACCCGAACAAGATCACCCTCGGAGACCATCAGCATCGGCATGCGGGGGAAGATCTGCCCGTTCACTGCCCAGTAGTAGCCGACGCGGCCGTCCTGGAAGCCAAGCCGCCGGTCGATCTTGAGCTGGAAGTCCCGGTCGTACGGCCCTGCTGGATCGATGCCGGTGCTGGTGGGCGAGCCGTAGCTGAGCAGATCGAGCTCCGGCTCGGGGTCCGGAACGGGCGCCGCCTGGCCGTCGCCGAGCACCAGCCTGACCTGGTCTCCGAAACCGGTGAGGGTGACTGCGGCTGGTGGCATCGTGAACGCGATGTCGTACCGCCCGCCCGCGGCGAGCAGGAGCGAGCGATCCGCCACCTCAGTTGGCCCGACCACATCGGTGCCGTCGATCGCGCGCAGCCGGAATGACGTACCGACCACGTGGTAGCGGTGCGGCGTGCTGTCGGTGTTGATCAGTCGCAACCGGACCGCGGTTCCCGCCGCGATCCGGTGCCGCTCTACCCTCGCGGCTGCCTCCCAGTCGCCGCCGGGGGCGAAGCCGTCCGGCGGGCGCCACCCATGGTCGACGACCGCGAGATCTGTGCCCGGAGTGCCCGTCAGGGCCGCCCGGGGAAGCACCACCAGCGCTCCGTACAACCCGTGGTCGACTTCGACGGACGAGGACTGGTGCGAGTGGTACCAGAACGTCCCGACCTGGCTGACGCGGAATCGGTAGGTATGGCTATCCCCGTCGGCAACTGCGTCCTGGGTGACACCGGCGACCCCGTCCTCGGCGTTGGGAACGTCGACACCGTGCCAGTGGATGGTCACGCCTTCCGCAACCCCGCGGTTGAGGAGCGTCACCTCGACGAGATCGCCTTCGTCCGCCTCGAGCTTCGGCCCGGGAATAGTTCCGTTGAACGCCACCCCGCGGATCGACCTGCCTCCCGCGGTAGTCACCTCCTTTGGGGTCGCCGTCAGTGTGAACCGCACGTCTGACTCGTCCGCCGAATCTGGACCGGTCAGCTCGGACACCGACGTCGCACCGCCGTGGTGGTGATGCGCGGCTCCCCCACCAGAGGTATCTCCCCCGCTGTCCACCATCGCATAGTCGGCGAGGTCGTACGTGCCGGGCAGGCGGCTGCTCCACCACGCCGTTCCGACCGCGACAACGAGCCCAAGCGCAGGCACGGCCACCGCGACGACCCGCAGGCCAGTCCGCCACGAGGCCGGGACACCGGTACCGGTCACAGCCATCCAAGCGACTGGCGGGCCGAGCGCCGCCGCGAGGGCCAGCACCACCATCGCCGATGGAGCAGGAAGGAGTAGGCAGTCGAGCACGGCGACCGCAGCCGTCGCCGCCGAGATACCGCACGGGATCACCACTGTGCCCGACTGGGAGCGTTCAGCACTGGTCCATGGCCTGGCCCGCAGCGCGACGCAGAAGGCAACCACCGTCGGTACGGCGACGAGCGGCAGTTGGTAGGCCACCCGCCGCGCGGCGAACTCCCAGCCATAGCCGGCCAGCTCGGCGCAAAGGCCGGCCCGCAGCACCAGCAGGCCGGCAGCCACGCCAAGCAGAAGGGGCACATGTTGCCCCGTCACGCGGTGCCCAGTCAGCACACCATGCAGTGCGGCGCCTGCTGCTGCGGCCACGAGGACGGCGACACCAAGGTCTGCGACAAAGAGCGTGGAGTAACTCACCAGACGGCCACGCTGCCAGTCAACCCAATCCAGGGTCAACGACAGGTCGCCGGCGCGAGCCTCGCAGCGGCCTCCGCCGCGTCCGAGCGGACCTTGCGCTCGCTGCAGCCGAGCAGCCGCGCGACCTCAGAGTCTGGCAGCCCGTCGACATAGCGGAGGACGAGCACTGTGCGCAGCCGCCGCGGCAACCGGTGCAGCGCTGGCCGCAGGTGCGCGGCGAGTTCGCTGCGCGTTGCGGCGGCTTGCTGGTCGTCAGCGCCGGTGGCGCCGACCCTGGATCGCGGCCGCCACCGGCTGAGGTAGAGCGCCACGACCGTTGCCCGCACGTAGGCCTCAGGATCGCCGTCTTTGATCACTCGTGACCAGGCGAGGCCCGTCCTGACGAGGGCCTCGTCGACGAGTCCGATCGCAGCCGCCTCGTCGCCAGCCAGCAGGTGTGCGTACGAGCGCAGCGCCCCAAGGCGCGTGGCCACGAACTCGTCGAACGACGGCATCACGGCAGGCTGACCAGCCATTCGTGGGTCGGATCGGTGACCGTGACGGTGGAGCCCACGGTCATGCCGTACTCGGACAACAGGACATGCTTCCCGGCCGCTCCGCCGCCAATGCCGATCGCAGCCGTTGGCTGCTCCCCGGCGTCCGGGAGAGGAATATTGGGACGGTCGAGGACAAGGATGACCCCACGCGACGGCAGATAGATCCACGCGCCCGTGAGCACGGATCGGAAGCCTCTCGCCTTCTCGATCGTGCCGGCCACGGCGACGGCATTGGAGGCGTAGGCGAAGCGCCACGTCTCGGGGACCGAGATCGTTCGAGCGTAGCTGCCGTCCGGACGTGCGGCGTGCAGCGTCGACATCACACTGCCCACCGCATCGGTCCACACCAGGACCTCATCAGTCAGCTGGAAGCCCTGCGCATTGTCGATCACGCGGGCCGCTGCGGAGTGAGCTCGCAGGTTCTGCCGCCAAATCGCACCGTCGTGCAAGTAGTAAAGCCAGTCGCCGAGGAACTGTGCGGACGCCGCTCCCGCAGCGATCAACCTGAGCCGCGCCCCGCAGTCCGTCGCCAGGTAGAGGTCGAAGTCGTCACTGAAGTTCGGACCTGCACCGCTGGTACGCCGGCCCATCTCAACGGCGATCCCGCCCGATCCGATGCTGATTCCGGCATATCCCTGCTCGTAATCCAGGCCAGCCGGATCGTGCCGTGGTAGGGCGAGATCATGGACCCGGCTCGAGCCGCGGTTGGTGCACCGGTAGACGGCAGCCACCTCATCCGTGTCGGGATTGCCGGTGGCCTTCGCCGTCTCGGTCCAGACGATCGTCGAGCGGAACACAGACGCCGATCTCAGCTCGGGTAGCTTCGCCTTCGCGATCGTGCGGCCCTCACCCGTCGCCGTGTTGAGCTCCACCACCTCAGGGGAGCCCCCGGGCGGGTTGACCATCGCGATGAGATTGCCTGAATCGGTCAGGCCCTGCGGCACGATCGCATGGCCGGCCTGGCCCGCAGGGCCGGCCATCCGGTAGTTGAGCTCCTTGACCGTCGTGCCGGGCAGCGCCGTGGTGAGATCGCCCACGCTTCCCACCGCGACGACCCGAGGCTGCGGGATCGGTCCCGTGGCCTGTGGGCGGCCGAGCAGGCTGCTCCCTTCATCTTCTCTGGTGCCGTGCTGGAGGACGAGGAGCGCGCTCGTAGCGCCAATGGCAACCGCGGCGAGACCGGCGATGACGGATCGGAGCAGAAGCCGACGGCGCCGCCGGCGCGCGACCTGACCGAGAATCCTCTCGACCTCACCAGGCTTCGCAGGGAGCTGCCACCGCTCACGCTCGAACACTGCGGTCAGCCAGTTCTCGTCTGGTGCCATCTCAGGCCACCTCACCCTGATAAGCGGCACGCAGCTTCGCGAGCCCGCGAGCGGCCTGGGTACGTACTGTCCCGCGCGAGCACTTCAGCGCCTCGGCGATGTCCTCGTCCGGCAGCCCCTCGAGATAGCGGAGGACAAGAACGGCACGCATCTTCGGCGGCACTGCGGCCAGCGCCTGCCGCAGCGCGTCGTGATCCTCGACCCGGGCATACCCCGGCTCGGCTGCGGGCCGCTCGAGCTCGCCAGCGCCGACGGGTACCGACCGGCTAGCCCGCCGCTCGTTGAGGTAGATGCGGAGGATGGTCGTCTTGACATAGGCGTCAGGCCGGTCCTTGCGGCGCACCCGGGACCAGGCGACGCCGGTACGGACCAGCGCCTCCTGGACCAGGTCTTCGGCCACGCGTTGATCGCCGGACAGCGCGTAGGCATACCCCAACAGCCT
>JBKPTD010000163.1:0-6812 GCA_046735375.1 Actinomycetota bacterium
ACGCGCAACTGAAACGTCGGCTGCGCCCGATGGGCGGGATCAAGACCATGACTGGGCTTCGGGTCATCGCCGCGGGCCACGCGTTCGTTCAGAACTTGCGCCGCGGCCACTACGAGATCGCCGCCGACCAACCTCGCAACCTTCGACTCGCCATCGCGTTCGGCCGCCTAGCGACAGCAGTTTGAGAGCGGCGTCGGGCGAGACGCCCACTTCGCATGCGCCGCGATTGGCCAACGCAACAGAGCCCAGCGGCTCGACCCCTAGCTATATGACCTGCTGTTCGGTGAGCGGAAGGGATCGGACAGATCAAGCTCAGGCGAAGGAGTAGAGCGGGAGATCGGTGATGATCGCCTCACGGTCGAGGCTGTTCCGCTCGGCGAGCTTCGTCACGAACACCTTGCGACTCCTCGTTTGCGGCGGCCGTGTCTTTCTCCTCGGACTCCCTTTGCCTCCGCTAGGCGTTGCGGCGCATGGCAACGGCAGTGAAGCCGCGAAATCGAGCCATCCTCGGCGACGACTCGGACGACGTCGACGAAACCAGCTGTTCTGCAGCGCTCGGAGATCCCCGGGATCTGTCGTTTGGGTGGCGCAACCTGTCCGAACCTCATCGAGGCCGCGGCACGTATGCGGCACGATCAACGACAAACGCATGCTCGCAGCTGCACACAGCAGCACAAGGGCGAAGATCGACTGCTGTTGGTTTATCCAGGTCAAGCGGCGTTTTGGCTGGTCAGACGTAGCGCCCCCGGGGCGATTCGAACGCCCGCACACGGCTCCGGAGGCCGTTGCTCTATCCCCTGAGCTACGGGGGCGGGGACCGCACGAGGATACCAGCTTCGCGTCGACTGCCCGCCACCGTAGCGATCATCAGAACCGCCTGTGCGGTCCAATGGTCGCCTCTACTCTCAAGCATGTGGTGGCGCATCTCGGACGGGTTCTCGTTGTCGACGACAGCGAGATCGTCCGCGCACTGATCCGGGTCAACCTCGAGCTTGAGGGGTTCGAGGTCGTCACTGCGGTCGACGGTCTCGACTGCCTGGACAAGGTGGTGCGCGTCGAGCCGATGCTGATCACGCTCGACGTCGTGATGCCGCGACTCGATGGGTTCAGTACAGCAATCCGGCTTAGGGGGGATCAGCGGACGCGGCATCTGCCGATCGTGATGATCACCGCCGCGGCACAGGGCCGTGACCTTGCGCGCGGCCGCGAGATCGGCGTCGACGCATACATCACTAAGCCCTTTGAGCCTGGCGACCTGATCTCGACCGTGCGCCGGCTCGCTGTACGCCCCGGGCTCGACACCTACGCGCCGGAGCCGACGGGTCGCGAGCGTTGACGAGCAACTGTCAGTCGCTCACGGCGGTCAGCAGCACCAGGATCAGTGTGATCACGGCGAACAGGCCATGGCCGAGGACGATCGGCACGGGGAACCCGCGCTCGGCGGGCTCGCCCCCGCCTCCGCTTGCAGACGCGCTCCCGCCGACAGCGGCGCGTGCGGCCACCGGCCTCCCGCGATACACGGTGAGCCAGCGGGCGAACATCGTCAGGCCGAGGAGCGCCACGGGAATGAGCACGATGAGCGCGGTCCAGGCGAGCGCGTGACTGTCCGTCGCAAGGTAGATGATCCAGATCACGAGCCCGGTCGCGGCCAGGAGGAAGTGTCCGAAGAGCACCGGCTTGGGCAGGCGACTGGTGCTTCCCGGTGCGAGGCCGCCTCGGCTGATCCAGGTGCCGAGCATGTAGAAGCCGCCAAGCGCGGTGATGAGCCAGGTGATTAGTGCGGTGACTTCCATGTCACGTCCTTCTTCATCTCAGATTCGGATTGGACGGTGAAGCCTTCGAGTTGCGTGTCCTCGCTGGCGACGCGTACGCCGAAGCGGAAGGCGAGCTCACCGCCGAGGTAGCCCGATAGAGAGAGCAGTGCGAGCGAGGCGATCGAAACAGCGATCGGTCCGGCGCCGACGGCGCCGGCGGGGTTGTCCGGGCGCCAGAAGAACTGGCCCGCATACGCCGCAGTCAGCGTCAGGTTGAGGACCATATGCAGCAGAGCGGTCCGCCAGGCTCGGGTGCCGGGCTGGATGGTGAAGAAGTCGAGAAATCCGACCATTGCGGCGGCAAGGGCGCCGAGGACACCGATCGCGATCAGCCACCGTGAGCCTTCTGCCAACGGCGCCGGGTCGTCCACCACGTGTGAGCCGAGGTCGAAGATCAGGCTCGCCACCCATGCGCCGATCGGAATGTTGACCAGGATCGGATGGAACGGATGCCCGTAGGGCCCGGTCAACCACGCCGATACCGGACGTTTCGCCTGCGTATGCGGTGCAGCCACGAGTCACCTCTCTTGCGAGGGGTATCGGCCGGCCCTTTCGCTAGCGATTCTTTGCCTTACTCTCTTCGCGCGTCAACAACCACAGGCTGGCGAGGATTTGCCACTCTTGAACCTACGCAGGTCGCCGTTATCGTGAAGAGATGAACGTTGGTGAACCGGCGCCGGACCGCTTTGGCGAGGACTGGTCAATCAGTGCGGCGGCAGCACTCGACGACCCGAACCGCCGAGCGATGTACGACTTCATCCGCAGCGCCCGCCGCCCGATCACTCGCGAAGAGGCAGCTGCCCAGGTCGGCATCTCGCGCAAGCTCGCCGCCTTTCACCTGGACAAGATGGTGGACCTGGGACTGCTTGTCTCCCGTCCCGGAGTCTCCGGTGGCGAGCCAAGGAAGATCGGTCGAGCGCCGAAGGTGTACGAGCCCGCGGAGGCCATGATCAAGGTGGTCATCCCGGCGCGTGAACCCGACGTCCTGGCAAAGATCCTGCTCGACACCGTGGCTGACGGGCGGGGTGGTGAGCGACCGGTCGACACGGCAATCCGCGTTGGTCGTGACCACGGCAGGGCAGCCGGTCACGCCGAGCACCAGCGGCAGCGACCAGGTCGGCTGGGTGCGGAGCGCGCGACGGCGCTGGCGCGAGCGATGATGCGGCGCTGCGGCTACGAGCCCTCCCTCGATTCCGACGGCGTCCTGCGACTCAACAACTGCCCGTTCCATCCGTTGGCCGAGCACAACCGCGATCTGGTGTGCAGCATCAACCTTGCGTACCTGAGCGGGCTGCTTGACGGGCTCGGTGCCACTGCCTTGGCGGCAACGCTGGCCCCGCGGCCTGGTTTCTGTTGCGTCGAAGTAGCCCCGACCCGGCAACGGTGATCCTGGTCGCGACATCTCGTGCGCGGTCCGCCAATGGCTACGCTTGGCGAGGTGACCCCAGCCGAGCTTGCCGATCTTGTTATATCCGCTGTCACGGCGGCCGTCGACGCAGGTGAGCTGGCGGTCGAGCCGCCGGCTACGGTGACCGTTGAGCGGCCTAGGAACAAGGAGCACGGTGACTACGCCACCAACGCGGCGCTTCAGCTCGCCAAACCGGCAGGGAAGTCCCCGCGGGAGGTCGCTCAGATCCTGGCAGCCCGGCTCGCAGATCACCCGGGCATCGAAAACGTCGATGTCGCGGGTCCCGGATTCCTCAACATCACCCTCAGCTCCGCCGCACAGGGCGAGCTGGCCCGGCTGATCGTCGAGTCGGGCAAGACGTACGGCCGCACCGAGACGCTCGTCGGGCACCGGGTAAACATGGAGTTCATCTCCGCGAATCCGACTGGCCCGCTGCACCTGGGACACACCAGGTGGGCCGCCGTGGGTGACTCGATCGCGCGAGTCCTTGAGGCATCGGGCGCGGAGATTTCGCGGGAGTTCTATATCAACGACCGCGGCACCCAGATGGACAAATTCGGCGCGTCGCTTCGGGCCGCTGCCCACGGGCGGGCGGTGCCGGAGGACGGCTACCACGGCGCCTACATCGGTGAACTCGCCAGGCAGATCGTCAGCGATAAGCCGGAGATCCTCGATTTGCCTTATGAGGAGCAGCTCGCCGCGTTCCGCGAAGAGGGCTACGCTCGCCAGCTCGCTGAGCAGCAGGCAGTGCTCGACGACTTCCGTACTCACTTCGACGTGTGGTTCTCCGAGCGGACCCTCCATGACAGCGGGCGGGTTGCCCATGGCATCGAGGTCCTGCGAGAGAACGGCCATGTATACGAGCTGGACGGCGCGCTCTGGATGCGGACAACGGACTTTGGGGACGACCGGGACCGGGTGCTGATCCGGTCCAACGGCGAGGAGACCTACTTCGCGTCTGACACCGCTTACTACGTCGACAAGCGCGAGCGCGGCTTCGACATCTGTATCTACCTGCTCGGCGCCGATCATCATGGCTACATCGGCAGGCTCCGGGCGATGGCGGCCTGCGCAGGCGATGATCCGCAGCGCAACATCGAGACCCTCATCGGCCAGCTCGTCCGGATCGTGAGGGGCAGCGAAGAGGTACGGCTGTCAAAGCGGGCAGGTGACCTCGTCACCCTCGAGGAGATCGTCGCGATGACCGGCGTCGATGCGCTGCGCTACTCGCTTTGTCGCTATCCGAGCGACTCACCGCTCACCCTCGATCTCGAGGTGATCACCAAGCACGTCAACGAGAACCCGGTCTTCTACGTGCAGTACGTCGGGGCACGGACGGCGTCGGTGTCTCGCAACGCCACCGAGCTCGGCACCGATCGCGGCCCGGCTGAGACCTTCAAACCGGAGCTCCTGGCGCACGAAAAGGAGGCCGAGCTGCTTGGCACGCTGGGCGAGTTCCCCCGGGTGGTCTCGACCGCTGCCGAGCTGCGGGAACCGCATCGCATCGCGCGCTATCTCGAGCAGCTTGCGGCCGCCTACCACCGCTTCTACGACGAATGCCGGATCCTCCCGCGCGGGGACGAGGAGGCGACCGACCTGACCAGAGCGCGGCTCTGGCTCAACGATGCAACCCGCGTTGTGATCGAGAACGGCCTCGATCTGCTTGGCGTCGCTGCTCCCGTCCGCATGTAGCGCACGCGCGAGAGCGGAAAGCAATGCGCACACACGAGGCGGGCGCCCTCCATGCAACCGCCGGGAGGCGCGGTCCCGAATGGTTGCGTGAGCCGGCCGATGTCAACGCGCTTGTACCGATCCTCTGGTCCGAGAACACCTATCGGGACGAGGCCAGCGGGGTCCTCACCACCGCCGGCGTTGATGTTCTGGACCTCGCCACTGAGTACGGCACACCGGCATACATTCTCGACGAGTCTGACTTCCGTGGGCGGGCACGCGACTTCCTCCAGGCGTTCGGCGGTATCGGAGCGGACGTCGCCTATGCGGGCAAGGCGTTCCTGTGTCAGGAGGTCGCACGCTGGCTTGCCGAGGACGGCCTGGGGCTTGATGTCTGTACCGGCGGCGAGCTGGCGGCGGCGATCCGCGGCGGCTTTCCGGCGGGCCGGATCACCATGCACGGCAACAACAAGTCGACCGCAGAGCTGGCCCGAGCCGTCGAGGCCGGCGTGGGACGGATCGTCGTTGACTCGTATGAAGAGATCGTCCGATTGGCCGACATTGCCGACCGCCATGGTGTGACTCAACGGGTCCTGGTCAGGGTCACCGTCGGGGTGGAGGCACACACGCATGAGTACATCGCCACCGCGCACGAGGACCAGAAGTTCGGCTTCTCGCTGGCAGGTGGGGACGCCGCTGAGGCCGTGCGGCGGATTCTCAAGCTGCCGAGCCTGAGGCTCACCGGGCTCCACTCGCATATCGGCTCGCAGATCTTCGACACGCAGGGGTTCGAGGTTGCGGCTCGGCGCGTGCTGACCCTGCAGGCCGCGATCCGCGACGAGCACGGCATCCAACCGCCCGAGCTGTGTCTCGGCGGCGGTTTCGGTATCGCATACACCACCCAAGACGACCCACAGCCGGCAGCAGAGCTCGCGCTCGGCATCCGCGCGATCATCGACTCCGAGAGCGCGCGTCTGCAGCTCGACGTGCCGCGGCTATCCGTCGAACCGGGACGGGGGATCGCAGGTCCATCGACCTTTACGCTCTACGAAGTAGGAACAGTCAAGGATGTCGACGGCATCCGAACGTATGTCAGCGTCGACGGCGGCATGAGCGACAACATCCGTGCTGCGCTCTATGACGCCGCGTACTCCTGCACGCTCGCGTCGCGCCGATCGGAGGCAGCGCCGATCCTCACCCGCGTCGTCGGCAAGCATTGCGAGTCGGGGGACATCCTCGTGCGTGACGAGTTCCTGCCGGCGGACATCAGCGCCGGTGACCTGCTCGCCGTCCCCAGCACCGGTGCATATTGCCGGTCGATGGCGAACACCTACAACCACCTGCCGCGGCCTCCCGTGGTTGCGGTACGGGACGGGACCGCGCGGGTGATCGTGCGTCGTGAAACCGAGGACGACCTGTTCCGCCTCGACGTCTGAGAGACCGGCTCAGCTCAGCTCGAGCCAGTTTCCGTGCTGCCGGACGATGCCGACTCCGGCAGAGCTCGCGGCGGCGGGAGCCCGGCCGCCATCGCGGCGAGACGTACACCGGCCTCGAAGAGGGCGTCGCGCGCTTCGAGCGGGAGGAACTCCAGGTGCCCGTAAGTCTCAAGGCTGGTGAAGCCGTGCAGTGATACCCAGCAGTTGAGCATCGCCTGGAAAGTTTGCGGCGGGAGCGTCCGCTCATCGGTGCGGCCGCTGTACTGCGGATCCTCCGCGTGTTGGCGAATTGACTCATCCACTTCCGTGATGAGCGGCTCACCGAGGAGACCGCGGTCAAGTGCATCGAAGAACAGCGACTTCAGCTGGGTCATCGCGCGGCGAGCAGCCTCGGTGGTCGGGCCTTCCTCCGGCGCAGCGTAGCCAGGGACCGGCATCCCGAGGATCAGCGCGAACCGCTGCGGCTCCCGCCGCGCCCAGATG
>JBKPTD010000164.1:0-6839 GCA_046735375.1 Actinomycetota bacterium
CGCGGAGCGGTTCCGCCTGGTCGAACGGCTCTGACTCAAGCGAACGTACAATCGCGGCGTGGGAATCGATCCCACCTGAAGTCGCGATCATTCGATGGCCAGCAGGGGAGTTGCGACGAACCATCACCGCGAGCTGGTCGCGGTCATTGGATGTGCCAGTCTGCTCGTGGTCGCTGGGATGGCTGGGTGTGGGGGTCGGTCATCGGGATCGCCGACCGGCGCCTCGCCGACAGCCCGCACCACCTATTCGGCGACCACGACACCGTCGCAGGCGCCGCCCGCCACGACCTCTGCGCCCGCGACTACGTCACCGACCGTCTCCACCTGCGTGCAGCGAACCCTCCACAAGCTCACTCTTCCGCAGCGAGTAGGGCAGTTGTTCATGGGTGGGGTCTTGGTGGACCGGACGCCCGCGTTCGTGTCCTCGACACTCGGGGCAGTGCATGTCGGCGCGATCCTGCTGGTCGGCCAGGCCACCTCCGGGACGCGCGCGATCGCGACTGCGGCAAGCCGAGGACGCACCGTTGCCGGCGCACCGGCCGGAGTGGGGGCGATCGTGGCAGCGGACCAGGAAGGCGGGCTTGTCCAGCATCTGAAGGGGCCGGGATTCGACACCATCCCGTCGGCGAGTGAGCAGGCAAAGCTGACGCCGAGCCAGCTGCGGACGCGGGCAAAGGCATGGGGGGAGGATCTGCATGCGGCGAGCGTTGACCTCGATCTTGCACCGGTGGCCGACGTCGTCCCTGCTTCGGTCGGTACGGCCAACCAGCCCATCGGTGCGTTGCATCGCGGCTATGGCTCTGATCCCTCAGCCGTGGGGCAGCACGTCGCGGCGTTCGTGTCTGGCATGGGTCAGGCCGGTGTGGCGACGACCGTCAAACACTTTCCGGGGCTGGGGAAGGTCCGGGGCAACACTGACGTCACCGCCGGGGTCGTTGATCGAGTCACCACGAGGCACGATCCAGATCTCGCACCGTTCGGCGCTGGCATCGACGCCGGTGCGGGGTTCTTGATGGTGTCGCTCGCGACCTACTCGAAGATCGATCCGAACAACCGCGCGGCCTTCTCGCCGGTAGTCATTGACGGCATGGTGCGCAAGGATCTCGGTTTCAGCGGCGTCGTCGTGTCGGATGACATCGGCGCCGCAGCAGAGGTGAAGTCGGTAGCGCCGGCCCAGCGCGCACTCCGTTTTCTGCGGGCTGGCGGGGACGTCGTCGTCACCGTCGAGACGTCTGTCCTGCCCGCAATGACCCAAGCCGTGATCGCAGCCGCAAAGTCCAGCCAGTCCTTCCGCTCCGCGATCGATCAGCACGTTCTCCGCGTTCTCACCGCGAAACGAGCGATGGGCCTGCTGGCCTGCCCGTGACCCGGGCTCCCCTGGTCAGCCACGTCGGCTCCCCGGTAACGCAAACCCCGAGCGCGCCGTCGCCGCGTACACCAAGGCGGGTTTCATGGAGGAGGGTCGGTTCCGGGAGCACAACTGGCACGACGGTGCCTATCGCGACGTTCTCCGGAAGGCCGTGTTCCGGCGCTTGCGGCGCCGTTGGCTCGCCGAGATTCTATTGGCGATCTGCCGCCGCCGGCGACCATGCTGGACGCCATGCTGATTAGGGAAGCGACAGACGCCGACTGGCCGGACATCTGGTCCTTCATGAGCGGCATCGTGGCGGCGGGCGAGACCTTCTCATGGGATCGGGAAACCAGCGAAGTGGAAGCTCGCGAGATGTGGATGCATGATCTCCCTGGGCGCACGGTGGTGGCCGTGGACGATCAGGGACGGATCGTGGGAACGGCAGAAACCCAGCCCAACCACAGCGGCCCTGGCGCCCATGTCGCCAACGCCGGGTTCATGGTCGATCCGAGCTCCTCGGGCCGGGGGGTCGGGCGCGCGCTGGGCGAGCATGTCCTCGAGGCAGCCCGCGCCGACGGCTACCGCGCCATGGTGTTCAACGCCGTCGTGGAGACAAACACGAGAGCGGTCGGGCTCTGGCGCTCCCTGGGATTCGAGGTCGTGGCGACGATCCCTGAGGGCTTCAACCACCCGGTGAAGGGATACGTCGGCCTGCATGTGATGCACCGCAGGCTCTGAGGCGAAAACCACTCGCTCCCGCGCGGCGAGGCTGTCTATGGTCGTCTGGTGAGTCTCTGCGGTTGAGATCGAGGGCGCTCGCGCCATGGGTCGCCGCGATGTCGGCGCCCTCCTCCTTTCGCGCTCGGCTTTCGCCCATCCCATCCGCATCGGAGGTCACCCGTGTCTCAGCCTCAGCCCGCCCTCGAGACGCCGCCGCAGGCCTTCACAACCGTCCCCGCAGTCGAAGTCGTCGAGCTGCGCAAGGAGTTTCGGCGCAAGGCTCCCCGCACAGCGGCGGGTCCACGGCGGCGGCGGATCGCCGCACTGGACGGTGTGACCTTCAACGTGGCCCGCGGCGAGACCGTCGCGATTCTCGGCCAGAATGGCTCGGGCAAGTCGACTCTCGTACGCCTCCTCTCGACGCTGCTGCTGCACGACGGCGGCAGCGCGAAGGTCTTCGGCCATGACGTGTTCCGCGAGCCGCGTGCCGTACGACGGCTGGTCAATCGGGTTTCAGTCGAGGCCAGCTTCTTCAAGAAGATGTCGGCGGCTGAGAACCTCAGCTACGCGGCCCGCTTCTATGGGATACCGGCTCGTGAGACCCGCGACGAGATTCCGCGGATCCTTGGCCGGGTCGGGTTTCCGACCAACCGCCGAAGCGAGCCGATGGAGAACTTGTCCCGCGGCATGCAGCAAAAAGTCGCGCTCGCCCGTGCCCTGCTGACGGCGCCCGTACTGCTTCTGCTCGACGAGCCGACGACCGGCCTTGATCCTCGCTCGAAGCTCGAGGTCCAAGAGTTCGTCCGGGAGATCCGGGTCGTACACGACGCGACGATCCTGCTCTGTACGCACGACATGGCCGAGGCCGACACACTTGCCGACCGGGTGGGGATCATCGATCGCGGCAAGCTGCTCGCACTCAAGACACCCGATGCACTCAAGCGGTATTACGGCGCCGCAACCCTCGAGGAGGCGTTCTTCGCCGCGACCGGGCGCACTTTCGCCGAGGACAGCGAGGAAGACGAGGACACCGAGGACGACGAGAGGGAGGTGCTCGCATGAGGTCGAGGGCGCAGCACCTGCGAGCCGAGCTCATTGGGGTCGCCGGTGTGATCGAGCGCAACGTCTACCTCACCCGCCGCTATATCTGGTGGGATCTCGCCTTCCTCGTGTGGACCGTGGCCAACACGCTCACGATCGTCTTTATCGGCCGGGGCATCGAGGCGAGCGGGGGGGCGATCGACGTCGAGCGCACGACCACCTTTCTGCTGATCGGCGCGGTGATCTGGGCCTACCTCGGCATCATCTTCGAGTTCATCACAGAGACAGTCGCGTGGGAGCGGTGGGAGGGGACGATCGAGTACACCTTCATGGCCCCACTTCGCCGGTCGGCGCACCTCGCCGGCATGGCCGTCTTCGCGGTGCTGTACGGCCTTATCCGGGCGCTGCTGATCTTTGGGATCGTGGGGCTCTTCTTCGATCTCAGCCTGTCCAACGCCAATTACCTCGCGGCGATCGTGGTCTTGCTCGTCGCGAGCGTCTCCTTCGCCGGCATCGGGATCATGACCGCGGTGCTTCCGCTCATCTCCCCGGAGAAAGGCGCGCAGCTTGGCTTCGTCGCGCAGGGTGTCCTGCTTGTCGTCTCTGGCATCTACTATCCGGTCACCGTGTTGCCGGACTGGATGAAATGGCTGGCGGCGATCAGCCCTGCGACCTATGCACTCGATGGCGTCAGGGACGCCCTGCTTGACGGCGCCGATCTGACCACGATGGGACCGAAGCTCGGGATTCTGGTACTGATCGGCGCCATCTGCATACCGGCGGGCCTTGTGCTCTTCTCGGCGGGCGAGCGCTATGCGAAGCGGCACGGCAAGCTCAAGCGCTCCGGCTAGCCGCGCTACTCCTGGGCGGCGAACCGCCAACGGGTCGCGCCGTACGGCTCGGCCGTCGCCACCCCGAACGCGGTGTCAACAGTGAGGCGGTACAGATGCCACGGTGGCGGGCCAGCGCTCGGTGCGCTGAATGGGGCGGTGAACGCATCGCCCTGCACCTCGGCCGGCCATCCAGCGTCTCGATACCGAGCGGCCAGCGCCTCGAGTGTCTGCCTATCGGTGACTCTGGCCGCTTCGCCTTCCAGGACGAGGTCGATGCCCTCCAGCGAGGCAGAGATCGTGCAGGCCGGGTTGGCGGACAGGTTCTGGGTCTTACGTGTGCCCGGCCCGCTGGTGAAGTAGAGGTCGCCATCGAGCCACAGCGCACCGATCCCGGCGGCGTGGGGGCGGCCGTCCGGCCGGGACGTTCCGAGGAAGTACGGTGTCCCTGGCTGCGCGGGTGTGGCGGCGAGCAGGTCGCGGGGGCGGCTCCACGGCAGCGGCGGGAAGCCATATCGATCGAGGTTGGTGACCTCGACGGGCTCGTGTTCGGTCATCTGTTCACCTCCGGTTGGGTTGCCCAGCCAGCGATACTCACGGCCGGCCGTGCACTACTCAAGGTCTCTCGTCTAGACGAAATCCTCAGGCCGTACTCATCGGTGTCACCTCCCTGGACCTCAAGTCGCCCAGGTATCCACAGATCGTGTTCCGCGAGGAGTGGATCTCCCTGTCACATCGGCTGGGTCAAAGCGGTCTATTGGATATGGGAGGCCCACCGGTGAAGGAATGTGACTGATGGACGAGGGTGAGTGGCTGGCAGAGCGGTTCGAGGCTGATCGGCCGCGGTTGCGCGCAGTGGCCTATCGGATGCTCGGCTCGCTGGCCGAGGCCGAGGATGCAGTGCAGGAGGCGTGGCTGCGGGTCAGTCGCGCCGATTCCAGCGGGATTGCCAATCTCGCCGGCTGGTTGACCACGGTTGTCGCGCGGGTGTGCCTGACCATGTTGCAGACGCGCGCGTCGCGGCGCGAGCAGCCCTTGGATGCCCGCGTGCCCGACCCCGTGGTGTCAGGGGTGGATGGTGGCGATCCCGAGCAGGAGGCGCTGCTGGCCGACTCGGTCGGGTTGGCGCTGCTGGTCGTGCTGGAACGATTGGCCCCGGCTGAGCGGTTGGCGTTCGTGTTGCATGACATGTTCGGGGTGCCGTTCGATGAGATCGCGCCGATCGTCGGGCGGTCACCGGGGGCGGCGCGGCAGCTGGCCAGCCGGGCCCGCCGCCGGGTACGGGGGGCGCGTACGGTCCCGGACGCCGATCTGGCCAGGCAGCGGGAAGTGGTCGAAGCGTTCCTGGCTGCCGCCCGCACCGGCGACTTCGATGCGCTGCTGGCCGTGCTCGACCCCGACGTCGTGCTGCACGCCGACCGCGGCGCGTTGCCCGCAGGTGCCTCCCGTGAGGTCCGCGGCGCGGCGGCGGTCGCCACCGGCGCGCTCAGCTACGCCCGCCGGCTGGCCTGGTTCGCCGAGCCCGCGCTCGTCAACGGTACTGCCGGGCTGGTCGTGACGATCCAAGGACGACCCTTCGCAGTCCTGGGCTTCACTGTCGCCGGCGGCAAGATCGTCGAGATCGATATCCTCGCCGACCCTGTCCGGCTCAGCCAGCTCGACCTCGCCACTCACAGCGAATGAGGCTCATATATCGAGAGCCGCCGAGCGGCGTCACCGCCGTCCGCCACGTTGCCGACTCGCTCCCGTCAGCCCGCATCGACGGCAGAGCGCACCTGGTCGAGCATGTCCTTTTCGCCCTCGCTGACCTGCTTCGCACCGAAGCCGAGGAACCCGCCCTCCTTGGCGGCGTCGGCGGCGGCCTGCGCTGTCGTGACCAGCCAGTGGCTGAATGCGTTCGTTTCCTCGGGGGTTGCCTTCGACGCGACGATCCCTTTGGCCGCTCGAAGCTCATCGAGGATCTGTTGCCCGGGCTTCGCGTCCTTGCTCACCTTGAAGTCGCCGAGTGGGTTCTGCTTTTGCTGGGTCATGGACTGGATGTCCAGCGCGATCTCGGCGAGCAGCTGCTCACGGCTGGGCGGGTTGGTCGCCGACTTGATCGTCGCCAGCGACTCTTTCGTCACCTCGATGGGACCACCTGGGTCGGCTAGGGAGATAGCCATGCCGGCGACGAACGGCGCTCGCCGGACTCTGGCCCACTCCTCGTCGGTGAAATCACTCTTGGCCGTCACAACGCTTCTCCCCTCGCAGGATCAACACCGCCAATCTAACCGCGGGGGGCCGACGCCTTGGGTCGAGGTTCCTGCCCGTCGGGCGGCAGCTAGGTGTTGTCACCTTCGGCCTCGGGGGCGAAGTGCTGCACTCCGAACTGGATGGCTGCGGCAATGTCGTCGTCGCTGGTTCCCCACGCGGCCTGGATGGCGGCGCCCCAAGCCTGGCAGCTGCGGGTCGCGAACTCTTTGGCCTCCGGCGTGTCCTCCCAGGTCGCGGGGTCGAACGTCGCGCCTGGAGGAACAGGTCCAAGCCAAGCAGAGTGAGGTCCCAGCCGCCACCGATTCCGATCGTGCCGCCGGGCCCGTAAGTTCGCACCAGCTCGTCGACGATCTCAGCGGGTGACGCGTGCTCCAACTCCAAGGTGGTGCCGCCGTCAGTGCAGGGCGCCAGACGCACTTCGACCTCGGTGGGCATGCCGTCCCCAAAGGCCCAGGTCACCTTGATCAGATGGGGCTCCTCGCAGCGCAGGATCCGCCCGCCGGCGTTGTCCTTGAGCTGAAACGTGCCGCCGAGGCGAAGGTCGCCGTCGATCGGGGCCAGCCATCGGCTGATCCGCCCCGGGTCGGTACAGGCGTTCCACACGTCCTCGATCGGCGCGTCGTAGACCCGGCGCAGCCGCAGCG
>JBKPTD010000165.1:0-12153 GCA_046735375.1 Actinomycetota bacterium
AGCCCTGCTGCTCCTGCACCCGGGCGGCCCGGCGATGTATCCGGTATGGATCAGCGCCGGCATCCTCCTCGCCGGAGTCGCCGCTCTGCTGCGCAGTGAACGGCGCGGCATCGTGATCGCCGGCTGGACACTCACTCTCACCGGTCTCGTCGTCGGCTTGTTCATGAGCCGGGTACACGTCACCGGGCCGACACTCATCACCGCCGTACCGGCCTGGCCCGGCTTCGCCACCGTGGTGATGGGCGCTGGCCTGCTGCTCGCCGCCCTCATCGGCGCCGAGGGAGCCCGCGACCGGATCGCCGCGACCAGTTTCGGCTGGCAGCAGCCATTGAGCGTGGGCGTTACGGTGCTGGCTGTCATCGCCCCAGCGGTGGCCGGCCTGTGGTGGATCCGGTTCGGCGCCGATGACCCAGTGGAGCGGCGCAACCCGGTCGTCCTGCCTCAGTTCATTGCGATGGACGGACAGACCAGCGACCGGCCGCGGACGCTCGTGCTCCGGCCGCGGAGCAACGGGTTGCTTGCCTATTCCCTCCTGCGTGACGTCGGACCGCGCCTCGGTGACGCCGAGACGGCGCCGCGGCGAGGCACGTACGCCGGGCTGGACCAGATCGTCACCCAAATCGTCACCGGGCGCGGGCAGGACGAAGTCGACCAACTCGCCGACTACGCGATCCGGTACGTCCTGCTGACGAGCCCCATCGACGGGGATCTCGCCCGCACGCTCGACGGAGTGCCAGGCCTGAGCCGGATAGGCGTCACTGAGGGCAACGCGCTGTGGCGGATCGTTGCCCCCTCGGCGCGGCTGCGGATCATCCCGCCGCAACCCAGCGCCGATAACCTGCTGGCCGCGAAGGCTGCACCGGAGGCTGCGAAGGCGGTGACGGTGCCGTCGGCCGAGGTCAGCGCCGCGACGCCGATACCAGCAGGCCCGGCGGGCCGCCAGCTCGTCCTTGCCGAGAACGCCGACTCAGGCTGGCAGGCCTCGCTTAACGGCCGACCCCTCAAACGGGCGGTCTACAACGGTTGGGCGCAGGCGTTCGTCCTGCCCGCAGAGGGTGGACAGCTCGACCTCACCCATCACAGTTCCTCGCGTAACCGGTGGTTGCTCATCCAGGGCCTAGCGATCGCCGTCGTGATCGTGTTGGCACTCCCCGGCGGGCGCCGCCCTGGTGAGCTCCTCGCCGTGGACGAGAACATCGAGGTGGACCGGCGTCGTCGGATCCGGGCGGCAGGCCTGCCCGAGGAGCCGGAGTATGCGTCGGCACCGCCGGCAGCCGCGCCGTGGTTGGAGCCCGCCTACGCCGAACCTGAGTATGCCGCGCCTGAATACCCGGCTGGTTATCCAGCGCCTGGTTACCCCGAGCCTGTTGGGGCTGACGCCGAGCTCGAGGTGTACCACGCGGGCGTCGACGAGCCTGCCTACCGAGACGTGCCATATGAGCAAATCCCTTACGAGCAGCTCAGCGATGGCCATGACGCAGTGGGCGGGCCGCAGTCGCCGCCGTTCGGCCAGCAGGTTCCGGCGCAGCCGACCTACTCGACGGGCGAGCAGCCGGTGTATGTCCACCCGGAGCCGAGCCCACTGGATCACGATCCTGAGGTGGCTTGGCAGCACGGCTATGCCGACCCCGGTCCCTTCCCGCCGCCGGCTACCTACCCACATGACGCGGGATATGGTCCGTACGACTCCGCAGGTGATCCAGCCGTCCCGGCGCAGGCCGCGCCGGACGCGGTGACCGCCAGCTATGAAGTCGTCAGGGATGAGCCCTACCCCTACGGCGGGCCTATTGACGATGGCTACACGCCGCCGGGCGGCTATGGCTATGGCGAGCCACAGGCTACCTATCTCGATCCAACGGTCGGACCCTACGAGCCGCAGGAGACGGTTCCCGACCAGGGCCAGCCGCCGGTCGACGACGGCTACGGCCCGCCCGCCCCGTTCCACGGCGCGTCCTACGAGCCCGACACGGGCCATATTGCCGGGGTGCGTCGCGGCGGCCGGCACGCCGGCAAGCCCGCCGAGAACGACGGCGCTGACCCACGCCGGAGCTCATCGTGAGCCGCACCGGGCTCAGCCTGCTTGCCGTGACTGCCGTGGTCGCGGCCTGTGTCGGCGCGACGGAGGTGCTCGGCGCGCCAACCGCGCCCAGCGTCCCTGCCGGAACGCGAGTTCCGGTGACGGCCGCCGATGCGGTCTGCCCGTACGCCGAGTCCGAGAACGTCGCGATCAACACATCTAGGATCTCCGCCGCGATCCCGCCCCTCTCGGCCGCCGCCGAACAAGCGGCTGGCTCCGATAAGGAGACGGGCGCCAAGGAAGGTGTGATTGCAGAGGTCACCCGGTTCGGGCAGGCGAAGGGTGCCGCGATCAGCCTGGTGAAGGCGGGCAGCACCGCGTCGGTGGACCTGAAGCGGCCGAACTCGAAGCAGTCGAGCGCCTTCTCGGCGATGGCCGCCGGCCCGCTCGCACCTGGGTTCACCGTGGCAGCGACCACGAGCCTGGACTTCGACAAGGGCAGCGACGGTCAAGGCCAGCGGCGCGGCCTGGCCAGCCAAACGTGTCCAGAGCCAGGGACGGAGTTCTGGTTCCTCGGTACCTCCGCCGACATTGACAGGGACGCTGAGCTCTATCTGGTTAACCCCGAGAGCGCTCCCGCGCAGCTCGACATCGATCTCTATAGCGAGGCCGGCCCGATCACCTCGGGGACGATCTCCGCTTTTCGTGGACTTGTGATCGAGGCTGGCACGGCACGAACGCCGATCAGCCTGGCGACCTTGGTAGACAAGGCCACCAAGAAGCCATGGTCGACCGTCGCAGTCCATGTCTCCGTTCGGGTCGGCCGGATAGCGGCGGGCCTGCTCGATGCGCAGCAGCGGGACGGCGTCGGCGCGGGCATCGATTGGATCGCTCCGATGGACAGGCCCGTGACCTCGGCAGTGATCCCAGGGATCCCGGGTGGGAAGGGCGAGCGGTCGCTCTACCTGTTCACACCCGAGCAGGGCGGGGCGCTCGTCCGGCTCTCGCTGGCCGGTCCGAATGGGACGTTCACACCAGCCACAGAGAAGGGCTCGATCGACAGCATCGCGGTTGACGGCGGCAAGGTCGTGAAGGTGGATCTTGCCGACGCGGCTCAGCGGGAGGACTTCTCCGTCATCGTGCAGGCGGATGAACCGGTGCTTGCGGCCGTGCGGGTGGCGACGGCCTCGGACAAGGTGGACTACGGGTACGTCCCCATGGCCGAGCCTCTCACCGGCCCGTCGGTAGCCGCCGATGTCCGCGCGGCCGATGGCTATGCGAGCACGCTGCTGTTCACCGCCCCGACCGGCGATGCGAAGGCGACACTCACCCTGCTCGCCAAGGGCAAGGCACCGAAAGAACTGCGGGACGTCGCCGTCAGGGAAGGCACGACGGTGGAGGTGTCCCTCAAAGGCATCGGAAGCGCCGCTGCCGTGGTGGTCACGCCGCAGCCCGGGTCCGCGCCGCTGTACGGATCCCGGGTGATGACACACAAGGCGGAGGGCGGCGACATGTTCACCATCGAGCCCCTGCCCCCGAGCCGAACGAGCACGCTGGTGCCCAAAGTGGTCAATGACCTGTCCGCGGGGCTACGCCCGGCCGAGGTCGGAAACTGACGTCCGGGGCGGGGCGGATGCCCCCCTCGGCGTGCCGATCAGACCCGCGCCGATGAGCGGCTCCGCTCAGGTCAACCCGCCGCCGATCCGGCAATGCGACCCGCGGGTGCCGTCACTCCTGATGTCCACCGCTCGGTGATCACGTCGAAGCATCGGGCGCCGTGATCCTGCTCCGAGCCCGCCGCCGCGCTGGCGGTCGCTGCAGACGCCGGGCGCTTGCCGCAGGCCCAGTCCTCGCGTGATCGGGCGAACGATCAAGCGATGTGCGTCCCGCCTGACTTTTCGACGGATCGTGATCAGACGTTGTGCGGTGACCATGACGCTGGGGCCGTCTTGGTCAGGCTGAGCGCACATTGGCTGATCGCACCGTGCCGAAAAGTCAGGTTGCACGCACGACGCCTGATCCCATCGACGGACGTTTGCTGGGCGGACGACCGATCGGTGATCCACAGCGCTAAACAAATTCGGTCGACCGTCCACAGGCAGGCGGCGGACCGGGGTGCGGCGGGTAAGCCGACACGCTCTCGGCATGAACAAGGCGCTAGATGACTTCCTGGCCGCTCAACCGGTCGCCACCCGGCAGGAGCTGTTAGCGCTTGCCCCGTCTCATGCGATCGATCACGCGATTCGTCGTGGCGAGCTCAGGCGGGTTCTGCCGCGAACGTATTTGCGAACGGGTGCGCTCATCAGCCAACGTGATGGTTTGCTCACGGCAGTGCTGCGGTTTGTTGGCGGACATGGAGCGCTCAGCCACACCACAGCTTTACGGCTTTGGGGGTTGCCGGCACCCGACTCTGACGAGGTGCACGTTACGGTGCCAGAGCGCGTACAACCGAGAACGATCGGCGTCGTCGTTGTGCACCGGCGTCGCGGTTTCTCGGTCGGGCATCCACACACGGTCGTACGAAGCGGCTTAGGGGTCGTCCGACTCGAGCGCGCGGCCGTCGAGAGCTGGGGGATCCTCGGCAGGACCGACGAGCGCCGCGCCCGGTCATCGCCGCCGTCGGCGACCGGCGAAGCACTGTGGATCGCCTGTTCGCGGAGGCCGCGTCGATCCCGAATCTTCTCGGTCGCAGCAAGCTGCTCGGGCTTCTGGATCTCCTCCGCGACGGCTGTCAAAGCGAGCTCGAAGTGTGGGGGACACCTGCACGTCTTCGATCACCCAGACCTGCCGTACCCGCGGCGCCAGCTACTGTTGAAGTTGGGTGCTAGAACGATCTACCTGGATGTCGCCTACGAAGCCGAGAGAGTGAACGTCGAGCTCGATGGCGCGAAGTATCACCTCGGACCGGTCCATCGCGAGCGTGATATGCGACGGGATGCCGCTCTCGCCCAGCTGGGATGGCTAACCGTCCGGTTCTCGCACAACCGCCTCGTCACCGATTCGGATCAGCTGCGCCGTGAGCTGCTGGCAATCCTCGTGCAGCGTCGCCGCCAGCTTGGAACCGGATGAAGCGCTCGCAACGCAGGAGGGCGGACACCGCTGCCTTAGTCGTCGGCGTCCTCGCCGCCTGCGTAGTGAGGGTCGACAGCGTCGGGTTCAAGCCCGAACAGCTCGGCTACCTCCTCGACCACGATGTCGTACACCAACGCGCGCAGCTCTTCGCGGCCCGCGGCCCGCGCTTCGACCGGACGCCGGTAGAGAACCACCCGTGGCGGGAGGACCCCGGCGGCGGGAAACAGCTTCGACAACGGCACGGGGTCATCGGACCAGAGCGCGGCGTCATTTGGGGGGACCTCCTCGACGGCGAACTCGACGCCATCGAGCTGTTCGGCCCAGCGGGACTCGAGGCGCTCTACGGCGTCCAGGACCATGTCGTCGAAGCGATCCGACCGACTGCGCGAGATCGGCAGTTGAGGCGGCGCCAGCGGGCCGCGCAAGCCCCGGCCGTGGCGATCACGGCGGGTGCGTGCGATCCGGGTGATTTGCTCGGCCACAGTCCCTCCTCTCGCGCCCCAGTCCTCGTGTGCCTACGGCTGAGGGTAGCTGCCCGGCAGGTCCCGGCGGGAGGCTCTCCAGATGACGATCTTCGGCGCGTCGCCCGCAGGCGCTCGCGGTGCGCACAACGGCGCGTACGCGACACGAAATCCGAACTGCTGGCCTGATGTTCGCCCTGACGGCCCCACCGGGGTAGCTTCCACCCTCGTGGGAGGTTGGTGGGGAGCCGAGGAGACAGCGTGAGCCCACTGCGACGATGCTCACGGACCGCGTGCGGCAACGGCGCCGTCGCCACGTTGACCTACGTCTACGCCGAGTCCACGGCAGTGCTCGGTCCGCTGGCCACTCACGCCGAGCCACACTGTTACGACCTGTGCGCTGCTCACTCGGAGCGGCTGACCGCGCCACGTGGCTGGGAGATCGTCCGGTTGGCTGTCGAGCCAGGAGACGAGGGACCAAGTAGCGACGATCTTGAAGCGCTGGCCAATGCAGTGAGGGAGGCCGGGTGGGCGCCAGAGCCGGAGGATGAGGAGGCGGGCAGTCGGCGGACGCGCTTGCGCCTGCTCCGCGACCCCACCTAATGCGGGTGGCTGATGCCGGCACGTGATCTCGGTGCCGAGCGGGGCCCGGCCGACCGGGTATGGTCTGGGCCGTGCCCGACCTCTCCCAAATCGTCAAGGCCTACGACATCCGCGGCGTGGTCCCCGATCAGCTCGATACCGGGGTGGCCGAGGCGGTCGGCGCCGCCTTCGCCCGTGTGACCGCCGCCGCGGAGGTGGCGGTCGGGCGCGACATGCGACCGTCCTCGCCGGAACTCGCGGCGGCGTTCGCGGTTGGCGCGAACGCCCAGGGCGCCAACGTTGTGGATATCGGCCTTGCCTCGACGGATCAGCTCTACTTCGCCAGCGGCTCTCTCGACGTACCCGCCGCGATGTTCACCGCGAGCCACAATCCAGCTCGTTACAACGGGATCAAGCTCTGCTGGGCTGGTGCCCGGCCCGTGGGCCAGGACACCGGCCTAGCAGAGATCCGTCGCATCGCGGAGGAGGGTGTGGCCCCGGTGGCCGGCGCACACGGCTCGGTCGAGCAGCGGGACCTGCTGCATCCCTACGCTGACTACCTCAAGAGCTTGGTAGATCTCTCCGAGATCCGGCGGCTCACGGTGGTGGTCGACGCTGGCAACGGGATGGCCGGCCATACGGTTCCGGTGGTGCTCGACGGGCTTCCACTTGATGTCGTACCGCTCTTCTTTGAGCTGGACGGGAACTTCCCCAACCACGAGGCGAACCCGATCGACCCCGCCAACCTGGTGGATCTGCAACGGGCAGTGCGCGCTCAGGGGGCCGATATCGGGCTCGCCTTCGACGGGGACGCAGATAGGTGCTGGGTGGTGGACGAGCGCGGCGAGTCGGTCTCACCGTCCACAATCACCGCGCTGGTCGCCGTACGGGAGCTAGCCAAGGAGCCGGGCGCGACAATCATCCACAATCTGATCACCTCGAGAGCCGTACCCGAGATCGTTCGTGAACACGGCGGCGTCCCGGTGCGAACCAGAGTCGGGCACTCCTTCATCAAGGCAGAGATGGCGAAGACCGGGGCGATCTTCGGCGGCGAGCACTCGGCGCATTATTACTTCCGCGACTTCTGGGGAGCGGACACGGGCATGCTGGCCGCCCTGCACGTGCTGGCGGTCCTCGGTGAGCAGGCAGGGCCACTCTCGCAGTTGCTTGCGGGATTCACCCGCTATTCGGCGAGCGGCGAGATCAACAGCACGGTCAGCGACCAGGCCGCCCGGCTCGCCGCCGTCCGCGCGGCTTATGAGGGCAAGCCGGACGTGTCCATCGACGAGCTCGACGGGCTGACCGTCTCGGCCAAAGACTGGTGGTTCAATATCCGGCCGTCCAACACCGAGCCCCTGCTTCGCCTGAATGTCGAGGCCGCCGACAGCGCCACCATGCAGTCCGTGCGCGACGCCGTGCTCGCGATCGTGCGTGCTGATTGACGTGAGGAGGCGTCCATGCACATCGAACAGTCCCTGCTCGAGATCCTCGCCTGCCCCAACTGCCACTCGCCGCTGCGTGTCGACGACGCGGCGAATGAGCTGGTTTGTACAAATTCAGCGTGCGGCCTGGCCTATCCGGTCAGAGATGACATCCCGGTGCTCCTCATCGACGAGGCACGCCGGCCTGAGAGGCCGGCGTGAGGATCGAGGTCGACGAGGGGCTACTCGACGACCCAGAGGCGCTCGCGGCGGGTGATCCCGGCGAGATGCTCCGCGCTGTCGCAACAGCGGGCGCGCAGGTGCGCCAAGCCATACGCACCTCTGACGAGGCCGGCGTGGCAAGCCTGGCTGTCGACGGTAGGCCGCGCGCAGTCGTGGTCGCCGGGATGGGGGGCTCCGGCATCGCGGGCGGAGTGCTCGCCGCGGTGTGCGGTGCGCAGTGCCCGGTGCCTGTGCTGCCGACCCGCGGTTATGCGCTGCCTGGCTGGGTCGGACCCATGGACCTGGTGGCTGCTGTCTCCTGCTCCGGCTCGACAGAGGAAACCCTCGCTGTTGTCGAGGAGGCCCGCCGGCGCGGCTGCCGGCTGATAACCGTCGGTGCCGCCGCGTCCCCCTTGGCTGACCTGTCCAACCGTGCCCGTGGGGTGCACGTAGCCGTGGACGCGGGTGGTCGGCTGCCGCGAGCGAACATGTGGGCGCTGTCTACGCCTTTGCTGGTGGCAGCGGATGTCTTGGGCCTCGCCGCCGTACCCACCGGTGTCCTGGCCGCAACCGCTGACGTGCTCGACGCCGCCGCAGAGCGCTGCCGACCGTCCTCGGAGTCCTTCGTGAACCCGGCAAAGGTCTTGGCGCTCGAGCTCGCCGGGAGCACCCCGATGATCTGGGGCTCAAGTGACATCGCTGACGTTGCCACCTATCGATTCGCGTGTCAGCTGAACGAGAACGCGAAGATGCCCGCCGTATTCGGCGGGCTGCCGGAGGCGAACCACAATCAAGTCGTCGCCTTCGACGGACCTTACGGTGCCAGCGCGCGCCGCTCGGATATCGACGATCTCTTCGCCGACCGTGTCGAGCAGGCCGAGCGGACTGTTGGCGCGTTGCGGCTGGTCCTGCTGGCCGACACCGAGGAGCATCCTCAGGTCACCCGAAGGCGCGAGATTTCCACGCAGGTCGCCGCCGATCGGGGGGTTCCGGTCAGCGAGCTGCGTGCCGAGGGGCGCCACCCCAGCGAGCGGCTGGCGTCGCTGGTGTCGATCGCCGACTTCGCCAGCGTCTATCTCGCACTCGTGATCGGCGTCGACCCGACGCCGATCACTCCGATCACCCAGCTGAAGGCTGCCCTGCGATAGCTGCGCATACGTCGGTGTCAAGGGGAGGACCTTGCGATGAGCGTGGAGAGCGGTACGAGGGCGATCATCGCGGCGATGCTCGCCAACCTCGGCATCGCGGTGACCAAGTTCGTCGCTTATCTGATCACGACCTCCTCGTCCATGCTGGCGGAGTCCGTCCACTCCCTGGCCGACACGGGCAACCAGGTGTTGCTGCTTTTGGGCGGCCGGCAGGCGAAGCGTCGAGCCACGCCGGAACACCCCTTCGGCTACGGCCGCGACCGATATATCTATGGCTTCATCGTCTCGGTGGTGCTCTTCACCCTTGGCGGCCTCTTCGCGCTCTACGAGGGCTACCACAAGATTGCCGATCCGCACCCGATCGAGCGGTGGTACATCGCGGTCGCCGTGCTGCTCATCGCCATCGGTCTAGAGACGTTCTCCTTCCGCACCGCGATCGTCGAGTCGAACAAGGTGCGTAGCAAGCAATCGTGGGCAGATTTCGTCCGCCACGCCAAGGCGCCGGAGCTTCCCGTCGTTCTGCTCGAAGACTTCGGTGCCTTGATCGGCCTGATCCTCGCGCTGATCGGGGTCGGGCTCGCGGTGTGGACGGACAACGGCGTCTGGGACGGCATCGGCACGCTAGGTATCGGCCTCCTGTTGGTGGTCATCGCGGCAGTGCTCGCCGTCGAGATGAAGAGCCTGCTGTTGGGCGAGGCCGCCACGCCGGTGGCACAGGAGCGGATCAAAGCTGCGCTGATGAGCCAGCCCGGCGTGGAGAGCATCATCCACATCAGGACGATGCACCTCGGCCCGGACGAGCTCCTCGTCGCGGCGAAGATCGCAGTCAGAGGCTCGGCCACAGCAGCCGAGGTCGCGGCGACCATCGATGCGGCCGAGGCGAGCATCCGTGCCGTCGAGCCCGCAGCTCAGCTCATTTACCTCGAGCCCGACATCCGGCGCGTTCCCGCCGACTGATTGAGGTCTAGTGGTCGCGCCCGCAAGTACCACGCGGCGCCTGACGGGCCCCCACTATGGTGGCGGGCATGACTGTGTCTGACTTCAAGCCCGACTTCAAAGTTGCCGACCTGTCCCTCGCCGAGTTCGGCCGCAAGGAGATCGAGCTCGCCGAGCACGAGATGCCGGGTCTGATGGCGACCCGGCGTGAGTTCTCCGACAGCCAGCCGCTGCGCGGCGCCCGGATCACCGGCTCCTTGCACATGACGGTGCAAACCGCAGTTCTCATCGAGACGCTGGTGGCGCTGGGCGCAGAGGTCAGGTGGGCGAGCTGCAACATCTTCTCTACGCAGGATCATGCGGCCGCGGCGGTTGTCGTCGGCAAGGACGGAACCCCGGACGCGCCGCGCGGCGTGCCCGTGTACGCCTGGAAGGGCGAGACGCTCGACGAATATTGGTGGTGCACCGAGCAGGTGCTGCGCTGGCCCGACGGCGGCGGGCCGAACATGATCCTCGACGACGGGGGCGACGCGACCCTGCTCGTCCACAAGGGTGTCGAGTACGAGAAGGCGGGGGCCGTTCCCGACCCGTCTACGGCGGAGTCCACAGAGTCCGCCGTCGTCCTCCGGCTGCTCAGCCGGTCCTACGCCGAGGATTCGAGCCGGTGGACCAACATCGCCGCGGCGATCACGGGTGTTACCGAGGAGACGACCACCGGCGTGCATCGGCTGTACGAGATGGCCAGGGCCGGCACGCTGCTGTTCCCGGCCATCAACGTGAACGACTCGGTGACCAAATCCAAGTTCGACAACAAGTACGGCTGCCGCCACTCGCTCATCGACGGCATCAACCGTGCCACCGATGTGCTGATCGGGGGCAAGCTCGCCCTCGTCTGCGGCTACGGGGACGTCGGCAAGGGCTGCGCCGAGTCGTTGCGTGGCCAGGGTGCCCGAGTCGTTGTGGCGGAGATCGACCCGATCTGCGCACTGCAGGCTGCGATGGACGGCTACCAGGTGGCACGGGTGGAGGACGTGGTGGATTCCGCCGACTTCTTCATCACGGCCACCGGCTGCCGCGACGTCATCACCGCAGACCACATGGCGCGGATGAAGCATCAGGCCATCGTCGGCAACATCGGCCATTTCGATGACGAGATCGACATCGCCGGCCTCGCCGACATCTCAGGGATCCGCAGGGAGAACATCAAGCCACAGGTCGACAAGTGGGTCTTCCCCGACGGACACGCGGTGATCATCCTGTCCGAGGGGCGGCTGCTCAACCTCGGCAACGCGACCGGACACCCGAGCTTCGTGATGTCCAACTCGTTCACCAACCAGGTGATCGCCCAGATCGAGCTGTTCACCAGGACTGCGGCCTATCCGCTGGGCGTCTACACCTTGCCCAAGCACCTGGACGAGAAGGTGGCCCGGCTGCACCTGGATGCCCTTGGAGTCAGGCTCACTGAGCTGAGCGAGGGTCAAGCGCGCTATCTAGGTGTCTCCGTCGCGGGCCCCTACAAATCCGACCAGTACCGCTACTGACGCATGCTATGACGGCGGCGCGAAGGGGTTGTCCGCGCCGGTTGCGGCCGGCTCGCCGGGCCGGTCGCCTGCCGGCTGGGCCGGCTGCGTCTGGACCGGCACGGATCCTGGTGCGCCCCCTGGGTCGGCCACCGACTGACGCGTGTCGGGGTTCAGGCGGGCGATCTCGCGGCTACGGCGTTCGGCGAGTACGGCGGACAGGAACGCCCACGCCGGTACTCCTGGCGGCCCCGGCTGGCCGATGTACGCGGAGACCTCCGCGGCCAGCCGCAGACCCATGTCCTCGCGTACGGCAGGCGTGAGGTCAGCTATCCGGGACAGGTATTGCCGGACGGCAAGCGCAAGGTCGTTGGGGATCCTGGACAGATCGAGCCCCGCCGCCCACTCGGCGAGGTGCGGAGGCATCTCGGCGACCGTCCCGGTCCGGACCGGGATGCGTTCCCGCACGACCACGGTCCCCGCCAGGTAGTCGCCCACCCGCTTGCCGCGAGAGGAGGACAGCGAGGTGATCAGGCCGATCCCTAGCCATCCCAGCAGCCACAGATCGACGAAGAAGGCCGCAAGCGCCCGAACGAGCGCGTGCCTGAAGCGGATCGGCCCGCCGTCGTCACGAACGACACGCAATCCCAAAGCCAGCTTGCCGAGCGACCTACCATGACTGAGCGTCTCGATGGTCGCCGGCATGATGACGAAGATCGATGCGATTCCGGTGACGAACAGAGCTGTCGTTAGAGCGAAGTCGGCCACCCCGCC
>JBKPTD010000166.1:0-18664 GCA_046735375.1 Actinomycetota bacterium
GCCGTCGCGGACTGGCGCCGTCGGGTGTTCGCGCTCTACGGCGCCGTGCGCGCAGCGGGCGACCCGGTCGAGGCGCACGCGTTCTGGCGGGCGGGCAGGGATGAGTTGCTGGCAGCCCATCCCGCCTCGCCCGTGCCGGCAGCGGAGCGCGCGGCCTTTCGCGGCGCCGAGATCGGGGGCTATCAACGGCAGCTGCGGTTCGAGGTCGCCGTCGACGCGGACGCCGAGCCGGTGCGGTGGGAGGTGCCGACTGCGACCGACGGCCTGGTGCCGTTCACCCGGATCGGGGTGCTGCACCTGCCGACGGTCGGCGACCTCGACGTGTGGTGGCTCGAGTCTTACGGCGGCGGGGTGTTCGTTCCGGTCAAGGATGCGCTCGCCGGCGCAGGCACCTACGGTGGCGGTCGCTATCTGCTTGACACGGTCAAGGGCGCGGACCTCGGCGGCGACGTCCGCGACGGCTGGCTCGTCGTCGACCTGAACTTCGCCTACAACCCGTCGTGCGCCTACAGCCCATCGTGGACCTGCCCGCTTGCGCCGCCTGGCAATACGGTCGCCGTCGCGTTGCCGGTCGGCGAGCTCATGCACCAATAGCTCGGCCGAGGCCGTCATCTCGCTGTCCGCCAGGACTCGCGGGTGTGGTATGCGATGGAGTGATGTGCGCGGGATGCGGAGCAGCCGCAGGGGAAGGGCGGCGGACCTGGTGGTTAGCTGCGGATGAGTTCGCGCATGCCGGGGAGCGGGCGTGCGGCCAGTTGGGCTGCGCCCGCATCGATCGCCCGGCCAAGTTGCTTTTGCAGCTCAACGAAGTCGTGGACCGGTGGGTAGGCGGCAAGGGCACAGGTGAGGTCGAAAACCTCGCGCAGGGCCTGGTCGCGGCTGTATTGGTAGTCGGCTAGCGCTGCGGCCTCGTCCATCTGATCGCGCAGCGCCCGGTGAAGGGCGTCGGCGAACAGCTCGGCGTCGCGATAGGCGTCGCTGAGGCCGTGGCCGGTGACCGGGTCGCGGTGGTAGCCGGCGTCGCCGACCAGCCCCCACCCGGGACCGAAGGCCCGACGCAGGATGTTGGGGCTGCGCAGCATCCCGGCCACCGGCGAGGTGCGGCGCCCAGCCCGTAGCCGGGCTGCCAGCTGCGGTGCGGCCGCGTCCAGCTGTGCAGAGAACGCGTCGTCACGCGATGCTGCGCGGCGGCGCGCCGCCCGGGCGTCCGCCGACGGTGAGCAGACCCAGATGCAGGCCTGACCATGATGGGTGGGGAACACCCCGGCCAGCGCGCGATCGGCGGCGATCAGTTCGATGCCGTCCCACGGCAGGCCGGCGTAGTAGGCGTACTGAGTCGCGCCGCGGCTCCCGCGGTCCTCAATGATCTCCGCGCCGACAGATCGGGCCACCCGCGAACCGAGACCGTCCGCGCCAACCACGAACCGCGCGCCGATCTCGAAGGGGACACCCGCGAGGTCGTGGCCGTACACACCCCTGGCCCGGCCGGTGTCGTCCAGGCACACGCCGTCCACGGTCAGCCCCGGCCGCATTTGGGCCCCAGCGCGAGCTGCGGCCTCGGCCACCAGCGTGTCCAAGACGTAACGGCGCGGCGCAACCAGGAAGTCGACGCCGGACTTGTCCTTAACCACCCGAGTGACCGACTCACCGGCCGCGGTGAAGCTAATCTGACGGATCGCCGGGGCGCCGCTGGCGAGGACCGCCCGCAGCAACCCCCACCGGTGCAGGGCCACAACGCCGGTCCGGGCGATCTGGTGTGTGGACAGCGTGTCGGCTGGGAACACGGATTGGTCGACCAGCACCACATCATGCCCGAGCCGGGCCAGAAGCAGTGCCGTCGCCGCCCCGGCGGCCCGGGCACCCACAACGACGACGTCATGGCGATGGCGGTGGGTTCGCATGGAGACGCAACTCCAGATCTGCTGGTCAGGATTGGTTTGTTCTGACCACCAGCGTCGCCATCGGAGCGCCGTAGCTCATCCGTGCTCAGCACGGATTCTTATAACCGCCGGTACCGGCTGCTGGAGACCATCCGCACGTACGCAGGTGAACGGCTGCCTCGGACTCCGAATCGACCGCCAGTCGGCGCCAGGGAGGCGAAGCGGCTAGCGGCGAACCTCGACGATCTCACCCGAGCAAGGGCGGCACGCGCCATCGGCAAGAGCGCGACCTGGCTCCAGCCGGAGCTTGTGCGGCCTGCGCTGCTGGAGGCGCTGGCTCCCCCGCCCGACGAGGACCTGCGAGGCACCGTCATGCGCGACTTGGGTACCACCGTTTACGACGGCGCACATGCCGAGGGTGCACGACTAGCACCAGCCGAGGCGCTGCGGTTCACCCAGTCGGACGAACCGGACAGCGCCCAGCCAGCTCGCCAGTAACGGCGCCTCCTCCTCGGCCAGAGGATCCGGAGCTCACTCAGCCATATACCCTCACCTCGGCGACGGTCCAGGGCCGGGAGTCGTCCTGGGTAAGCGTGCATCGGACGAAGCGGATCGGGTTGTGCGGCGTCTGCATCTCTGTCAGCTGGCCGGAGCCGTGCGCGGTGCGGATGGTCGTCCACTGCTCGCCGTCGGAGCTGACCTCGAGCACGTATTCCGCGGGCGCGTTAGCGGAAGCTTCGCCCGTCGACTCAAAGCCGTACGTCGCCGGTCCGGCGTCGAGCACGACCTGCCGGATCCGACGGAGCGAGCCGAGATCGACCTGTAGCCGGTCGCCGGCCTGCTGAGGCCGATCCGTGCTCCATGCGGTGGCACCGTCATCGTCAGCGGCGACGGCCGCGTTACCTGTGCTGGCGGTGACCGACGTCGTGATCGGGTCGACGAGGGTAAGCCCCTTGTCCAAAGCCTTCGAGGCGGGCCAGGTGAATGTGGCCAGCGCACCGCCTGGCAGCGTGTAATCGAAGGACTGATCGCCGACGGCGATGGCGAACGCGCGCGGGTTGTCGTGCTCGTTGTGGACGACGACCGCGGTGGAGCCGTCCGGATTCACAAACGCCGCATCCATGACCATGCCGTTCCAGCCGGTCGTACCGAACGACGAGCTTGCGACCCGCCACGCACCCGGATGGACGAAGCGGGAGAGGTGACCGATCGTGTAGTACTCGGCGTTCCTGGTAACCGTGCCGTCAGCATGCACGGTCACCACGCCGGTGCAGGTGTCGCAGCCGCCGTTATGCGGCCCACCGTCCGGTCGCAGCGCCAGGTTCCAGGTCACCATCGACTTCGCCCAGTTGCGGGTGACACCCAGAGTGAGGTTACGGGCATGCCACTTCAGGGTGTCGCTGAAGAACTGCGCCGGCGGATCGTTCGGACCATGGGAGCCCGAGCACTCGGTGAACCAGATCTCCTTGTCCGGGTATGCCCGGTGCAGTTGGGTCATCCGAGTCTGATCGCCCGAGTAGCAGTGATACGCCGTTCCGGCGAGCCAGGATGCCGCCGAAGAGTCGAGGAGCATCGACGGGTACTCCGTTTCGGGGTCCTCGCCGGGCGGCGTCGAGGCGATGTCGTTCGGATGTTCGGACCAGTTGTGGTCGTAGCCGAAGATCTTCGTGTTCAGGCCCGCGGCGGCGAGCGCTGGGCCGAGCCGGTCGATCACCTGAACCGCCTGCGCCACGGGCAGATCCGTGCCTGGGTAGCCACTCGGATTCCGGTTCTGCGGCTCGTTCTGAATGGTCAAGCCATAGATCGGCACACCCTCGGCCTTGTACGCCTTGACGAACTTCACCAAGTAGTTCGCGTACGCCGCGTAGATCTGGTCGTCGTCGATCAGACGTCCGCCGATCAGTGAGTCGGTGGTCTTCATCCACGCCGGGGGACTCCAGGGTGTGGCCATCACCTTGAGGTCTGGGTTGAGCGCCAGCGCCTGGCGGAGCAACGGCAGGATTTGCTGTTTATCGTGGTCGATCGAGAAGTGCTCGAGCGCGTAGTCGGTCTGTCCGGCCGGCATGTCGTCATAGGTGTAGTGCGGCCCATCGACGAAGTCCGACGCACCGATCGGCTGGCGCAGGAATGAAATCCCGTTGTCGACGAACAGGTCGTGCATGGTGGCGTCACGCGTCGACTGGTCGAGCGAGTACAGCACCGATGCAGACGAGTCGGTGATAGACGCGCCGAACCCGTCCATCTGTTGGTAACGCAGGCTTGGGTCCACGGTGATCGTCAGCTTCGACGATCCGCCGGGATGAAAGGCGACGGTCCCAAAATCGTCCATCCGGTGGGCTCCATCGGGCGTGCTGACCCACACGTGCGCCGTGGGCATCGGGGCCTGCGCCGCGGCGTGAGCCTCCGCGTGATAGAGCCAGCTGGGCGCGCCGATCGTCACTAACGTCAATAGGCCAACCGCGAGCGGCGGTAGGCGGTGTACCGGAGCCATTTCTCGACCTCCAGTTTTGCCGTCGGGGTGATCTGCAAGGTGGGGGACCCGGGCGTACCGGGCTGTGTTACCCATCCCCTGCTGAAACCATATGCGCATGATGCGGGAGGACGAGCGAAGGCAGGTGATCGAGACCGCCGCGGGCTGGCAGCCGTGTAACGGCGATGGCTAGGCGTCTCGGGCGGGCTGGAACGTGAGGTACGCGAGGTCGTCAACAGTGCGAATGTCGAGCAGGCGCAGGGGTTTTTTGTCGCTCGTTTCGCCGAAGAGCCGCTCGCCGGCCCCCAGAACGACCGGGTAGATCATCAGCCGCAGCTCGTCGACGAGGTCGTGCTCCATCAGCGTGTGCACGAGCTGGAAGCTGGCGGCGACGAGGATGTCCCCGGCTACCTCCCGCTTCAGTCTGGACACCGCGTCCACCACGTCGCCGGTGAGGACGGTCGTGTTATTCCACTCGGGGTTCTCAAGGGTGGAGGACACGACGTACTTAGGCTTGCTGTTCAGCCTGTCTGCCAGGGCGCCAGTCCGGGATGGCCACCGCGATGCGAGGAACTCGTAGCTGCGTCGCCCCAGCAGCATGGCCTCGGTGCCCAGCGCCTCGTCGAGCAGGACCTTGGCCGCCTCTTCGCGACCCCGGTCGCCGATACGACCGAGCCAGCCGCCATGCCTGAAGCCCTCGTCACCACTCGGGTCCTGGATGACTCCGTCGAGCGTGACGTTCTCGCTGACGATGATCTTTCCCATTGTCGTTCTCTCCCTTGTTGGCGTGCTCAGCTACCGCTCATGTAGAGGTCGCGAGGTCGGGAAAGTGGGCGCAACACAGACCGCCCAGTTCGCCGCCCGGCTGGCGTCCGTACAGGATGGAAGTGCGACCAGGCGGTCGCGTGCGCCCCACGTCGAGGATGCGCACTACAAAGAACAACGACCGGGCGCCGCTGTGCTCGCAGGGTTCATCCCTCGTGGGCGATGCGGGCACCCCCATCTCAGAGAGATGGTTATTAGCAGATCTTCCATGCGGCGGGGGAGGGTCCCATGGTCGCTGACCGCGACGGGGATGTGATCCTCATCGGGACTGGTGCGGGCGGAGGGACGCTCGCTCACCGGCTTGCGGCCACCGGCAAGCAGATCCTGATCCAGGAACTCGGCGATTATTCGTCGCGCGAACGCGACACCTGGGATTCCACCGCCGCATTCGTCAGAGGTAAATATCGAGCACCCGAGTTCTGGTGCGACAAGCACGTCAACCAATTCCCTCCTGAGGTCAACTACTACGTCGGCAGGAATTCGCAATCCCGCGGCGCGGCTTTCTTCCACCTCTGTCCGGAGGACGAGGTGGACACGAGCTTCTTCCCGAGCATCGGCGGCGAACCCCCTGCTCACGGCCATCGCACAATGGGCTGCGGGTTGGCGGTGTCGTCGCCGAGCAGTTTTGGGGTGACCGATTCCGGATGAGACGGAGACTCGGATGTCACTAACGGACGACAAACAAGCACCGCAGGCGGCGGACATCCTGGTGGTGTTCGGGATCACCGGCGATCTCGCTAAGGTCATGACCTTCAGGTCCCTTTACCGGCTCGACGCGCGCGGCCTGCTGCAATGCCCGATCGTCGGCGTTGCGGTGAATGACTGGACGGTCGATCAGTTGGTCGAGCGCGCTCGCGAGTCAATCGAAGGAACCGGCGAGAAGCTCGACCCCGAGGTGTTCAAGGCCTTCGCCGAGCGATTGTCATATGTGCACGGTGATTTCACCGACCCCGCGACCTATGCCCGGGTAGGCGAGGCCATCAAAGGTGCCAAGGTGCCCGTCTTCTACCTCGAGATTCCACCGTTCCTTTTTGGCACAGTGGTCAAAGGACTAGCTGAAGCGGGACTGACGACGAATGCGCGGATAGTGGTAGAGAAGCCTTTCGGCCACGATCAGGCATCCGCCCGCGCACTGGCCGACGAGCTGCACCAGTACATCGACGAGTCGCAGCTCTACCGGATCGACCACTACCTCGGCAAGATGGGCATCGACGAGATCCTGCACCTGCGCTTCGCCAACGCCATCCTGGAGCCTCTCTGGAGCCGCAACTTCCTGGAATGCGTGCAGATCACGATGGCGGAAAGCTTCGGCGTTGAAGATCGCGGGCATTTCTACGACCCAGTGGGCGCGCTTCGCGATGTCGTCGTGAACCACCTGATGCAGGTTGTCTCGGCGGCCGCGATGGAGGCGCCTTCAGGCGGCGATCCGAGGACCATCAAAGAGGGACAGCTGGCCCTCTTCCGGTCGGTCGCCGAAGCCGACCCGGACCACTACGTGCGTGGCCAGTACGACGGCTACCTCGGGATCGACGGGGTCGCGCCCAACTCGACGACGGAGACCTATGCTGCGCTGCGCCTCGATATCGAAAACTGGCGCTGGTCGGGCGTGCCGTTCTACATCCGCACCGGGAAGCGGCTGCCGGTGACCCAGACCGAGCTGCGATTGGTCTTCAAGCGGCCTCCCCGGCTGGGGTTCGGGTTCATGCGAGACGGCGTTGACGCCAACCAGCTTGTGATCAAACTGGATCCCTCGACCGGGGTCCGGCTGCTCGTCGCCGCGAAACGGGCAGATACCCCCGGCATTGGGCTGATCGAGCTGGACATGGAGTTCGCCGAGGAGGGTGGCGAAGGTGCGACGCCCTACGAGGTGCTGCTCCACGCCGCGATGATCGGAAACAGTGTTCGATTCACCCGGCAAGACGCCGTCGAAGAAACCTGGCGGGTCATGCAGCCGTTGCTTGATCGGCCGCCGGCAGTGCAGCCCTATGCACCTGGTAGCTGGGGACCGGACGCTGCGGAGAAGCTCGTCGCTGGCGTCGGGGGCTGGCACGGACCTTGGCTCCCGACATGAGTACGAACGTGGACGCCTCAAGATCGGGGGGTTAGCTGAGGCGCCTCGTCATCCTCGTCCCCCCAGTCGATGGTGGCCGCATCGGGCCGGTCGATTAGGGCTGTCGCCCGGTTCTTACTGAAGTAGTCCCAACCCCAGGCCATGAACGCATCCACTCGGTTGCGGACGCCGCTGAGCAACATCGCGTGGACGCCGAGCCAGGCGGCGAACGCCACCGGTCCTTCCACCTCATGCCGATGCTTGCCCATCTCGGCCACGGCCGCGTTGCGGCCGATCATCGCCATGATGCCCTTGTCCTTGTAGTGGAAGGGCTTGCGGCCCTTGCCTGCGATGTCGGCGAGGATATTGTGGCCGGCCCAGGTCCCGGACTGCTGGGCGACCGAGCCTAGCTGCGGAAGCGTCTCGCCGTGCTCATCGGCGATATTCGCAGCGTCGCCGAGCACGTAGACCCGCGGGTGTCCCTCGACCGTCAGGTCTGGTTGCACATCGATGCGCCCGCCCCGACCCTGCGGCAGGCCCGCGTTGCCGACGAGGTCAGCTGCCTTTTCCCCGCCACCCCAGACGGCCGTCCTGGTCACGATCTCCGAGCCGTCAGTCAGCACCACTCGGTCGGCCCGGACCTCCTTGACGCCGACGCCCAGGTGGATCTCGACGCCGTCCTGTGCGAGGCGCTTCGCGGCATACTTGTGAGCTCGCTCAGAGAACGGGGCAAGCAACGCATCTCCGAGGTCGACGATATGGACCTTGGCCACATCCGACAATGTCCTGTACCGGTCGGGAACCACGTCACGGAGCGCTTCCGAGAGCGCGCCCGCGGACTCCACGCCAGTGGCGCCTCCGCCAACGACCACAAAGGTCATCGCGCCCCGGGCGACCAAGGCGGGATCCTGCGACGACGCCTCCAGCAGCGTCACGGCATGGGAACGCAACCGCTCCGCATCGTTCACCGAATACAGCGGGAACGCGTGGTCGGCGGCGCCGGGTGTGCCGAAGAAGTTGGCCTGTGCCCCCGCTGCAATCACGAGGTAGTCAGCCGAGATTGTGGCCCCCGTTGCGGTGGTGACCGAGCGTGTATCGGGATCGATCGACACGGCGACTGTCCGGCGTACGTCGACGGTCTTGTCGCCGTGGAAGATCCCACGCAGGGGTCGCGCAATGTTGTACGCCGCCATCTGCGCGGTTGCGACTTGGTAGAGCAACGGCTGGAACTGGTGGTAGTTGTTCTGGTCGAGCAGGACCACGTCGACGTCATGCTTCGCGAGCTGCTTCGCGCAGGCGACTCCTGCGAAGCCGCCCCCCACGATCAGCGCAGTGGTGTCAGTCACGACGGTTCCTCCCAGAATGCGTACTCCCCTACCTTCACCACCACATCACGACACGGGACGAGGCGCATCGTCCCCATCGGGTGAGGGCGTCCTTCGTTCCGATCATTCCGGGGCGATCCGGGCTTGGCAGATCGGCCTATATCTATACATACCGACCATTCAAGCGCGACGGTCTGGCGAAGCCCTTCAGGCGGCGCCCGACCTCATCCTCCCCCGGGCTAGTCATCCGGACCAGGTGATGCGCCCGCGTCTGATCCGTGGTCGGCTGTGATCGACGGCGTCGATGCCCGGGACCAGCGTGGTCGTCTTGGAGGGTGCGGCAGCGCACTCCGGCTTGGCGAGCTGATACCGGGAGGGCACAATGACCGATACGGCAGCCGCAGGTACAGGCCCGCGCAATCAGGGAGTGGTACTCGGGGCGCTCATCCTGGTTGCAGCGGTCGCGAACCTCAATCTCGCCGTAGCAAACGTCGCGCTCCCAGACATCGGTAAGGCATTCGACTCGTCGCAGACGACTCTGGATCTCATTGCCGTTGGCTACTCCTTGGGGCTGGCCGCATCAGTGCTGTATCTCGGTGGCCTGGGCGACCGCTACGGACGGAAACTGCTGCTGATCCTCGGAGTGGTGCTCTCGATCCCGGCCTGCCTGCTCGCGGCCTACGCCCCCAGCGACGAGGTGCTCATTGCTGCCCGAGTCTTGGGTGGATTGTCGGCTGGGATGGCGTACCCCACCACGCTAGCGCTGATCACAGCCTTGTGGACCGGCCCGGCCCGCACCCACTCGATCGCCTTGTGGTCCGGTCTCGGCGGTGCGATCTCATCGCTCGGGCCCCTGCTTTCCGGGTGGCTGCTAGAGCGGTACTGGTGGGGATCGGTCTTCTTGCTCACGCTCCCACTTGCGGTCGTTGCGTTGGTACTCGCGATCGCAGTGGTGCCGAGCCATGTCAACGAGACAACCGACCCGGTAGACAATCTCGGCGGCATTCTTTCCGTCGTGCTCGTCGCTGCGCTTGTGCTTGCCATCAATTTCGCGCCAGTCCCAGATAAGGGAACGGTGGCGCTCGGCTTGGCTGCGATAGCGCTCGCGGCGGCAGCCGCCTTCGTTATCCGCCAGCGCAGGACAGACCATCCGCTGTATGACCTGCACATTGCAGGGCGTCGGGTGTTCTGGGTGGCAGCGGTGGCTGGGATCATCGTGTTCGGCACCCTGATGGGCGCGATGTTCATCGGTCAACAATTCCTCCAGAACGTGCTCAGCTATTCGACATTCGAAGCAGGTCTGTCGATTCTGCCGGCTGCGGTTTGCATGGTCCTTGTGGCGCCGCGATCCGCGAAGCTCGTAGAAACCATGGGGTCACGATTCACCTTGCTGACCGGCTACGTGTTCTGCCTGCTTGGCTTTCTTACGATGCTCCTGGTCTGGGATGAGGGCATTTCGTACTGGGCGGTCGGCCTGGCTTACGCGCTCGTGGGCGTTGGGGTCGGGTTCGCTGGCACGCCAGCCTCGCACTCCCTGACTGGGTCAGTACCTGTCCATCGCGCCGGGATGGCATCTGGCACGGCGGATCTGCAGCGCGACCTCGGCGGCGCAATCATGCAGTCGATACTTGGGGCTGTTCTCACAGCTGGATATGCCGCCGCCGTCGCCAATGCAGTGGCCGCCGCGCCGAATCAGGAGGACCTCACGGACGGTGTTCAAGCCACGTTGGAGAAGTCGTTCTCATCGGCGGAGACAGTCGCCGAACAATATCCCCAGTACTCGAGCGCGATCACGGCCGGTGCAAAGCAGTCGTTCCTCGACGGCGCCAATTGGGCCTATCTCGCGGGGATAATTGCCATCTTGATCGGCGCCACGCTGGTGTTCCTGCTCTTCCCGCGAAAGGAGGCGGAGCGCCAGCTCCTTGCCGACTACCACGCCCAGGACGCCGGAAGAATGAGCAGCCGCTCTGCTACATGAAGATCCTCAGACGTAACTTCACCTGGCACGACCATCGATGTGGCATCGGGTCAGACCCCCGTTCGCCGTACCCAACGGTGAGCAGGTCGTGGGGCCTGCGAAGGCCCTCGTGGTGGCGGCGCCCTGGTCTTAGCCCACAGGCAACGGTATGAGCCAAGACGACCGCGATGAGGTGCCACCGCCCGTCCGGGCTGAGGCACGCTGGCCCAGCGTGGCGGCCGTGGTTGCTGCGCTGGTATTGACGGTCTTGCGGCCCTCGGAGGTGCGGGTGGCTCCGGCATGGGTCCTGCCGGCGATCGAGTCGGTGCTGCTCGTCGTCTTGATTGCCCGTGACCCTGGAAGGATCGACCGTCGTTCGACTGCGTTGCGAGGGCTGTCCATCTGTGTCGTCGGGATTCTGGTAGTCGACGCACTGGCGGCGACCGGTCGGCTCGTTGCAGTGCTCGTCCAGGGCGGCGAGGCCACCAACTCAGCCGGAGAACTGCTCCTTGCCGGGACCGTCGTGTGGTTGTCCAATATGATCGCGTTTGCGCTGTTGTACTGGGAACTCGACGCGGGTGGGGCGGCCGCCCGCGCGTACCAAATGCCGCAGGCGCTCGATCTAGCTTTTCCGCAGCAGCTCAACCCCGAGATCGCACCGCCCGGATGGCGGCCCATCTTCATCGACTACCTGTTCCTCGGGCTGACATCCAACACCGCGTTCAGCCCAACCGATGTATTTCCGCTGGTGCCTTGGGCGAAGATCGCCATGGGGACACAGTCGCTGATCTCACTCGTCGTGCTCGGCCTCGTTATCGCCCGTGCGGTCAATGTCTTCACCTGAGCATGTCCGCCCAGTTCGCCCCCGGGCAGGCGTCTGTACAGGATGGAAGTGCGACAAGGCGCGGGACGAGCGTGAGGCAAGGGTGCAGTGGTGACAGCCGACCTCATTTCCAGGGCGCGAGCCGGAGACGGCAACGCGTTCCGGGAGCTCACCGAGCCGTACCGTCGGGAGCTACAGGTGCACTGCTACCGGATGCTCGGATCCTTCCAGGATGCTGAGGACGCCCTGCAGGACACGCTGCTCTCTGCCTGGCAAGGCCTCGGCGGGTTCGAGGAGCGCGCCTCGCTGCGCACCTGGCTGTATCGGATCGCCACCAACCGGTGCCTCAGCGCGCGTCGCTCGGCAAGCAGACGCCCGGCCAAGGAGTGGAACATTCCCGAGGTTGAACCGCCCGAGCCAAGTCGGCTCGGCGAAATTGTGTGGCTCGAGCCATATCCCGACGTCCTCTTCGAGGGTGCAACGGATATGCCGCTCGACCCTGAAGCACGCTATGAGCAGACCGAAGCGATCTCCCTTGCCTTCGTGACCGCCTTGCAGGTCCTGCCAGCCCGCCAGCGCGCCGTCCTCATCTTGCGCGAGGTACTCGGATACCACGCCAACGAGGTGGCCGACATGCTCGACTCGACGGTCGAATCCGTCAATAGCGCCCTCAAACGGGCCCGTACCAGCCTGCAGCGCCGCCTGCTGCCGACCGGCGAGCGGGAGCCGCCCCCGGCTGCCGACTCACCTGCCGAGCAGGCGCTCGTGGCTAAGTTCGTCCGGGCGTGGGAGTCCGCCGATATCGACGGGCTGGTGGCCCTTCTGACGGACGACGTCTTCGCCTCCATGCCACCGATGCCCTTCGAATACGAGGGTCGAGAGCTCGTGGCCCGCTTCTGCGCCAGCATCTTCCGTTCGGGCCGCAGGTTCGACCTCGTACCGACGCGAGCGAACGGTCAGCCGGCGTTCGGCGCCTATCTACGTGCCCCTTCCGGCATCAGCCACGGGACCGGCCTTTACGTCATCACCCTCACCGGTGACCAGATCTGTGCTATGACCCGTTTCGAGAACAGCGTCCTCCCGCGGTTCGGGCTGCCGCGGTCGCTCCCGGGCTGATGAGCATCGGGCATGGCCTGGGCCACCACAGACATCCCTGACCAGTCGGGCAAAATCGCCGTCGTGACAGGCGCGAACGGTGGTCTCGGGCTCGAGGTGGCTAGGGAACTCGCGCGCAAAGGGGCACAGGTCGTGGCGGCGGCCCGCGATCAGGACAAGGCCGAGGCTGCACGCGCTTCCATCCGCGATGAGATCCCAGGTCCCGCACTAGAGCTACAGCCGCTCGATCTCGCGTCGTTGGCATCCGTGCACAGAGCCGCAGCGCGCATCCTCGCCAACCATCCCCGGATCGACATCCTCGTCAAGAACGCGGGTGTGATGGCAATCGTGGAGCGGCGCACCGAAGACGGGTTCGAGATGCAACTCGGAGTCAACCATCTCGGACATTTCGCACTGACAGCCGGGCTACTTCCGGCGCTGCTCGGCCGTCCCGGCGTTCGGGTTGTCTCCGTGACCAGCACAGGGCGTCATTTCGGAACCACGGTCAATCCGGACAATCCTCATCTCGTCGGACGCTACGACTCCTGGCGAGCGTACGGGCAGTCGAAAGTGGCGAATGTCCACGTCGCCATGGAGCTCGACCGACGCTTCCGCGAGGCAGGGGTGCCGGCGAGAAGCATCGTTGTGCATCCGGGATTCACCAGCACCGACCTCCAGGCACGAAGCGTGCGAGATACCGGAGGTGGCTCGAGCCAACGCTTCTTTCATGCCGTCGTGCGGCGGGTCTGGATGACCCCGGCCCAGGGCGCCCTGTCGCTGCTCCGGGCGGCGACGGATCCGAACGCGGCCGGCGGTGCACTCTATACCCCGCGGTGGGTGAACTGGGGTCCGCCGGCACGCCGCCCCATGTTCGGTCGCGCTCGGGACCTCGATGCGATGGCCAGGGTCTGGGAGGTGTCTGAACGCGAGACCGGCATGACGTTCGACGTGAAGCCTGCGTGACCGGCGGTTGTCGCCGACAGTGATGAGTAGCGTTATCTCCCTACGTGATCCCGCCCGCGTACTCGTAAATGCAGATCCCGGGCTCCGTCCCGACCAGCACCCAAACGCCAAGGCCGCTGCCCGACGGGTCCGTGTCGAGAATCGCCTGTGGGCATGCGGCAGCAAACTCGGCCGGCGAGCACAGTGCGAACGGCAGGGTGATTCGCCGACCAGGCAGGGTCCGTTGCCCGAAGTCGGATATGGCGTAGGTTCGGTACCGCGTTCGCTCGACAGCGGGCGGGGTTGGCTCGGACACGTAGGCGTCCCTTCAATCGACAGAAGCAATTTCTGGGGTCATTACACATCGACGCTGACTCACCATCTGACGGATTCCATATTCTGCGATTCGACCTCGCCCCACCGGCCGGGAGCTCGCTCTACCCGTGGATGGCGATGGCCTCGATCCCCTTGCTGGCAGGGGGTCGAGGCCATCGTGTCGATCATGTCGCCACGTTAGGTGCGGGCACGTGGTGACTTCTCCAGATCGCTGGAGCTAGCCGTTGATGAATACGTAGTCGGCCTGGTAGGGGACGTTGACGATCGGCGTGGTCTGCGGGTCGCAGGTGCCGGTCGGGGCAACGCCTCCGACGGTGTTGAGGCGCAGCACCTCGACGACGTTCGCCAGGAGTCCGGCAGACTTGCCGATCTGGGTGGCGGTCAGGTCGAGTTCGGCGATGTTGCCGGCGCCGTTGGTGTTCCTGGCGACCACGGTGCCGCTGACTGCGCTGCCGTCGGGTGCTTGCCACTGGGGTGGGCCGGCGTCGGGGTGGACGAAGGTGTGGTGGATGCCGCCCTCGAGGCGTGCCTCGACGTTGTGCTGGGTGAAAGCGAACGAGCCGTCGGGCTGCACGGTGCACGCGTAGATCTGGCTGCCGAAGATCACTGATTCCTGCAACGCAGCCACTCCGCTCGTAGCGACAGGGTGGCTAAGCAGATGGAGCTGGGCACGCGCCGCGCCGTTCGGGAACACGTCGGTGTGCAGGTCTGCGTAGAAGCCGCTCGGGTCGGCGCGCAACGCGGCAAGCAGGGTCGAGTCGGTGACCGTCACGGTGCCGGAAGCGAACCCACCCGCCGGGCGCGGGGTGGCGAACAAAGGCACGACGACCGGGCCGTCGACCCCGCGAGCTCCGGCATGGATCTCCGCAGCCGTCGGGGTGCCGATGCCTCGCCACGCGACCGAGTAGGTTAGCGAGTTGTCCTGAATGCCGATCAGTTCCAGTCCCTGCCCCTGCGGAGCGCCGGCCGTCAGCTCGTTACGGCTCTCCAGGCTCGCGATCAAGACGGTGGATGCTTTGGTCGCGAGGGCCGGCACGGTGATTCCCGTCGGCTGTGTTACGTCACTGCTCGCGGACGCCGCGCTGGTACCAAGCGTGGCGACCGCGGCGACCCCGGCGAGGGTGGCGCCGATGCCGCGCGCCAGGCGCCGTTTTGTGCTGCTGGTCATGGTGCTGTCCTTCCGGATCTGCGGCCGACACTGGTGCGCGGCCCCACAAGGAGTACGACGATGAGCAGGCCGGAGCCCACCCGAAAGCGTGAGAAAGCTCATACTTGTCCGGCTGAACCGAAACGGTGCCGCACGCGTACCGCGAGACCTGCCAGGGCGGCCCGCGGTCGGTGACGTAGACCCCATGCGATTCCCCCTCATTGCGACAACCAGTAGAAGCTGATCGCCAGGATGCTGAGGTGGAGGGCCTGGTCGGTGGCGATCACTCCCCAGAACACCGTGGCGAAGTTTTTGCTGCCGGTGTAACCGAGCAGGAGCCTCGTGGGCCATCTCCGGTCGAGGATTGCGTGGCTGGCCGCCGAGATCCCCAGGAACCACACCGCGCGCCAGTCATGCCAAACCGGCAGGACGAGCGCGGCCAGCGTCACGTGGTAGGTCAGCACGTGGGCGAGATCGGCCCGCCAGCTGGACTCCTTGTTGCCCGCCTGCCAGTCGGTTTGTATGACGAAGTCTCCGAGCAGGTGCCCGGCGAGAACGAGCAAGAACAGATCAGCCATGCTTGGCCGTCCCGATCTGCTCCGTCCGAATGCCCTGCGTGAACCGGCGCAGACGATGACGGAGCGTCATCGCGGCCACCCCCCGCAGGACTGACACAGCGGCTCCCTGGTTGCCAGCCGGAAACGCACCAGCTCGCCGGGGTAGATCGATGGGTCCTTGCAACCGGTCCCGGCGCACCGGTGCATCGACCGCGAGTTCTCCCATGCGGTCACAATTACCTCTGATGACATGGCGGGTTGTCTGGGTCACACTCGGTCGGCCGAGCGATCGATCGCCTTGGCTCGAACAATGTCCGGGTCTCGTGGATCGAGTGCGAGCACCTCGAGCGAGGCACGCTCCAGCCGAGACCTCGGCTTCTTGATGCGGATGCGCTTCATGACCCGCCGCCGTACGAAGGCCGCATCACTGCGGGCCGCTCGCGCGGGCCGGTCGGCTGCTGGCCGGAGCCAGCCGCCGCGAGGGTCTGACGCAGCGTTGCGATCCCCGCCCGGATTCGGCTCTTCGCCGTGCCCGGAGGGATCCCTTGAGACTGGGCCACCTGAGTGGACGACCGTTCTCCGAGGTACGCGAGCGCCACGGCGGTGCGTTGCCGTGGCGGAAGCAAGTGCATCGCCTTGAGCACGTGCTCGATCAGGTCATGCCGCTCCGCGTGCCACTCGGGGCCCGGCTCGTCGGTCACGTCCATGCCGCTCCACAGGGACGACAGCCTCCTCGTCTCAAGCGTTCGACGTCGCAGGAGGTCGATTGCCAGGCTGCGAGCGGTCAGCAGGATCCAGACATCGAGCGGTCCCCGTCGAGGATCGAACGCCGAGCGCGTACGCCAGATCTTCAGGAAGGTGTCCTGGACCAGGTCTTCGGCATCGCCCCTGTCCTTGAGGAGAACGAGACCGAGGCCATAGATCCGGGACGCATATCGAGCGTAGAACGCATCGGCGGCCGCGGGCTCTTTCCGCAGGACGGCCGCCATCAAGTTTGCGTCCGCTTCACCCGGCTCGACTACCGCCACGTCGTTCGAGGTGCTCATAAGGGCCAGAGTGGCGAGGCGGCGCACCCGGGCACATCGAGGAGATCCCTACCCGCGACCCCAAGGATCGAGCTCGCTACCCCCTAGGGCGTACGGTCCAGTGCGCGTCTGGCGAGACCTAGGATTTGGCGAGTGAGGGCGCCGGGGGGTTCGACCGGACCAGCAACGAGCGGACGCCTGCTCGAGCGCGAGCGGGAGCTCGAGGCGCTCGACGCCGCAGTCGGAGTGGCGCGGGACGGCACAGCGGGCATCGTGCTCGTGGAGGGGCCCGCGGGGATCGGCAAGTCCCGGCTGTTGGCCGCGGCAAGGATGCTCGCCGACGCGCGCGGGGTGCGCGTGCTCGCCGCGCGCGGCAGCGAATTGGAGAGGGAATTCCCCTTCGGCATCGTCCGCCAGCTCTTCGAGTCGTTGCTCGTTGACGAGGGCGCCCGCTCAAGCCTGCTGTCGGGTGCTGCCGGGGGGGCCTCTGCTGTGTTCGAGGCGCCGGGCGAGCGCGCGGGCGAGCCTCCTTCTGAGGGCTCGTTCATGGTGCTCCACGGTCTGTACTGGCTGACGGTCAACCTGTGCACGCAGCGATCGCTGCTGCTTACGGTCGACGATCTGCACTGGTGCGACCGTTCCTCCTTGCGTTTCCTCGCATTCCTCGCGCGACGGCTCGAGGACCTCCCCGTGTTGCTGGTCGCCAGCTATCGGCGCTCGGAACCCGGGGCCGATGCGGTACTGCTCGGGGCGCTGACGAGCGATCCGCAGGCACAGCTACTCATGCCCCGACTCCTCACCGCGGCGGCAGTCGCTGAGGTCGCACGCGATCGATTGGGAGAAGGCGTCGAGCCTGCCTTTGCCAAGGCGTGTCACGCCGCGACGACGGGCAACCCACTCCTCCTCGAGGAGCTCCTCAAGACGCTCGCTGCCGATCAGGTCCCGCCCGACGCAGGCCACATCGACGCCATCGCCGAGCTGGGTCCGAGGGCCGTCTCCAGAGCGGTGCTGCGGCGGCTCGTCAGCCTTTCGGCCGACGCCGTGCAGGTGGCGCGTTCGATCGCCGTTCTCGGCGACGCCCCGCAGCTCCCAGTCGTGGCCGAGCTCGCCGGACTCGAGCCGCCGGCTGTCGCCGCCGCGACACGTGAGCTTGTGCAGGTGGAGATCCTTCGGCCCGAGCCGCCGCTCGGCTTCGTGCATCCGCTCGTCCAGGCGGCTATCTACGCTGACCTCGCCCCAGGTGAGCGCGAGCTGCAACACGAGCGCGCCGCGAGGCTCCTCGCCGCCCGAGGTGCCCCGAAGCAGGACGTTGCGGCACACGTACTCCTCATCCCGGCTCATGGTGAGGACTTCGTCGTGGGCGTGTTGCGGGGGGCTGCGGACGCGGCGATCGCGAAGGGTGACCTCGACGCCGCCATCTCCTCCCTCCGCCGTGCGCTGGAGGAGCCTCTGCGACAGGACCTGCGCCTCGAGTTGCTGCTTCAGCTCGGGTGGGCCGAAACGGGCACCTCTCTGCCGGCTGCGGCGGAGCATCTTCGTGCCGTGTACGAGATCGCAGAGAAGCCCGCCGTGCGCGGCCAAGCAGCGGAGGGTCTTTCCCGCATGCTCGGGTACCTGGACGACCCAGACGATGCCGCCGACATCGCCGGCCAGACTGCGCGGGAACTCCCACGCGAGCTCGAGGATCTCGCCCGACGCCTCGAGGCGGTCGAGTTCCTCGCGCTCTTTATGGGCGCTGAGCCGCACGGCGATCGACTCGAGCGTCTCCGTGGGTACCGGCAGATCGACCCCGACAAGGGCATCGGCGCCAGGATGCTGGCCGCCGTCGCAGCATGGGACTGGGCCAAAAGCGCGGGTCCGGCCGACCGCGTCTGCGCTCTCGCGCGAGCGGCCCTTGGCAGCGGCGAGTTGATGCGACAAACAGGAGGCCGCGTGATGACAATGATCGCGACCGTCCCGCTCGCACTCGCCGACCTCGACGAAGCTGTTGATACGTGGGACGCCCTACGTGCGGAGGCATACCGTGCGGGCTCGGTGTTCGCCGTCGCGGGTGGCCAGCTATGGGGCGGCTACACGCAGCTCCTGCGGGGGGAACTCGAAGAAGCCGAGTCCGAGCTTCGCGACTCATCGCAGACGCTGACGCTCTGGGGTCTGCCCACGCAGGCACAGTGGACCTGGCCCCTCCTCGCCGAGGTCCTCGTCGAGCGTGGCGTGCTCGACGAGGCCCACGCC
>JBKPTD010000167.1:0-7812 GCA_046735375.1 Actinomycetota bacterium
TGCGGCAGCAGCCAGTTTCGACACACCGCCGACACCTCACGGCCGGCGATCTACGGCACATCGATGCTCGCCACCACGGCCCCCCGAAGGCCGAGGACAGCTTCTTCGTCAACATCCAAACCGCGGCCGGTGAGCCCAGTGATGCTCGATTTTGCAGCATGCGGCGTGTCGAGGCTCCGGTACGGTGCCTCGGTTGCCCGGCCGAGCCCTCCTGCACCCTTTAGCGATGATTCCCTGGTCCGTGACCCAGTTGGGCACCAACCCCGGCGCCGCGAGACCCAGGAGAATGCCGCAATGACCCACCGCGGGCTGGACGCCGCCGTCTTTGCGTTGACGGCGCGCGCGTGGAACTTGAGATGACGTTCTTTGCGAGATGGCATGAACCCGTCGAGCCGGGTTTCCATGTCGTCGCCGGTCCTGCCGGCGGACTCGCCCGATTGCTGGTCATCAGCGGCGGGCTGCCCGCCGACGATTACGGACACGTGCACTTGCACGGCGGCGATGAGGTTCTCGTGGTCCGGCAGGGTGAGCTGACCGTCCGGGTAGGCGCTGAGCGGAAGGCCACGGGATGCGCCCGAGGTCGTTCTCGTGCTCATCGGGCGTCGGCGTCCGGGAGGGGATAGACGCCGGTCAGCTGCTCGGACAGCTGCCACAGCCGGTGCTGTGCTGAGCGGTCGTGCGAACTCGGGCTCGACTGGACGCGTGTCGGCCCTCCGGTGTCGCCTGACCGCGGCCGGCATACACGTCGCCCACCGTCGTGGCCGCATCCGTATATCGCCTCACGTCTACAACACCACCGGCGACATCGACCGGGCACTCGACGTCCTGAGTGGATAGCCGATCCTCAGCGCTGCAGGGCACTTCACCTTTCTGGATCGGTGCGCCAAGACGGCAATGGCCACCTTGTCTTCGGCCCGTATCGGACGGCTGCTTGACGATAGGCCATATCGTCGCCGACGATGATGACGAGGTCCTTGAAGAGACGTCGATGACGTTCGATCTGGCTGCGTGGGCCGACTTCCTCACAGCAAAGACAGCGACTAACGGTCCTCGACTCACGTCCTGCCAGAGCTCACTGCTCGGCCAGCTTCCAGTCCAGCCAGACAACCGACGCCTCGAGCGATTCCCGCGGCAGGTCCAGGTGACCACCGGGGTTCTCGATCAGGGTCTTATCTGTCGAGCCGAGCGCGGCGAAGAGCGCCCGGCAGGCGTCGGGCTGGACCAGGTCGTCCTCGGACTGCACGTAGAAGAGCACCGGGGCAGTGACCAGCGGCGCCGAGGCGACCGGACCGTCGGCGAGCCCGAGCACTGCGGCGGCGATCCGTGGCTCGGCGGCGAGCAGCGGCAGCCCGACCCGGGTGCCCTGGGAGATGCCCCAGAACCCGACCGGGCCGGAATGTTCGGCCAGCACGGCCGGAACCTCGTTGAGCGAGCGGACGACCGCGACGGCGTACCCATCGTCGGCGAGGCGGGTGGCGCGGGCGACGACACCGGGCGAGGTGTGGTCCTGGCCGCCACCTGGGGCGAGCAGAATTAGGCCGCGAGGAGCTGAAGCGGGGTTGAAGAGGTGCATGACGGACCTCCGGGATATGCGAGCACCCCGGCGGCCGCTGTCGAACTCAGGTCGAACGGCGCGCGACCGCGGTCGGGAGTGCCCAACCAGCTGTTGTGGGAATGGGACTCACCTCCTCCGATCGTCGTGGTGCCGCATAGGCTACCGCGCTCCCCGGACCTCGAAGGGTGGTCCCGGTCTCCCCCCGGTGATCCACATGCCATGCCCAAGAGGTCGACAACGTCGCCCCTTTGACCGCTTGGAGCACAGGGTCTTTCGCCCGGTGGTCATCTGCCGAACCCGGCGCCTGCGTGGCGCAAAAATGCAGGCGAGACCGCCCCTTACGATTGGTGCCCTTGGGGAGTAACGGCGCAGCAGACCGCTGGTCTTCTCCGTCTAGCCGCGATGCCACGGGCTGTGCGGAGCCTCAGCGCGCTGTGTAGCGCAGCCCGTCGAGGGCCACGAGCAAAATTCGTTCGAGCTGCGCTGGTTCGGCTGATTTGATCATTGATATGCCGCTGACGAGTCGTACGACGTCTCCAAAGTTAGTGTCGGCGCGCACCGATCCGTCCTTTTGAGCTCGACGCAGCAGCGGCTCGCCGGTCTGCCAGATGGCGTCGTGACACTTCCGGAAGACCTCGGAGTCGGTTCCGATGGTCGCGAGCAGCTCGTCGGAGAAGGCCCGCTTAGTGATGGCGTATGCGACGAAGCGCCGCAGCCAGTCCACCAAGGCGTCCCAGGGCGCAAGCTCGCGAAGGCCTTCAGCCGAGGCGGCGAGTGCTTCGACCTCCTCGACGTAGACCGCTTGGAGCAGATCTTGCCGGGTGGGGAAGTGCCGGTAGAGCGTGCCGATGCCCACGCCGGCTCGACGGGCGATCTCCTCCAGGGACGCAGCACTGCCGTGCTCGCTGAACGCCGAGCGCGCTGACTCGATCAGCTTGTCGTAGTTCCGGCGGGCGTCGACGCGCATTGGTCGCCGTGTCAAGCCAGTCGTCGTAACCATCGTCGGAGAGTCGGATCCAAATCCGCTTGGCAAACCGGAGGCATCCTCCGTATAGTTTCCGGAGGAGGCCTCCACATTACCACCCCCGTCCCGGTCATCGTCCTCTAAGGAATCGACCCGATCGACATGACGACTTCCTCCACGGCTGTGACGCCGACCACCAACACACCCACCGCTTCACGACACTCGTCGACCCTGGCTCTGGTGATCATCCTTACCTGCCAGTTGATGGTAATCCTGGACGCGACGATCGTGACGATCGCGCTGCCCAACATCCGCAGCACCCTCAACTTCTCGCCGACCGGCCTGTCCTGGGTTCAAAGCGCCTACAGCCTCACGTTCGGCGGTCTGCTGCTCCTCGGAGCTCGTGCTGGCGACATCCTGGGCCGCCGCCGGGTATTCGTCGCCGGCGTCGCGGTCTTCAGCGTTGCGTCACTCCTTGGCGGCCTAGCGCTGTCGGCCGGTTGGCTGCTTGCCGCCCGCGCCGCGCAGGGAATTGGCGCCGCCCTTGCAGCACCGTCGACATTGGCACTGCTGGCGTCGACCTTTGCGGAGGGCACACAGCGTGTACGGGCCATCAGTCTGTACAGCGCTGTCTCGTCGGGGGGCGCAAGCATCGGGCTCGTCCTTGGAGGCATGCTGACGGACTGGGTCTCCTGGCGGTGGGCACTGTTTGTCAACGTGCCGATCGGCCTCGCTTTGATGTGGCTCGCCCCCCGGCATCTACCCGAGACCAAACGGCGGTACGGGCGGTTCGACCTGGCCGGCGCGATCACCTCAACCTTCGGCATCTCCGCGCTGGTCTACGGCTTCGTACGGGCTGCCTCGAACGGCTGGAGTGACCCGCTGACCCGCGGGGCGTTCATCGTCGGTCTCGCGCTGCTCGCCATCTTCCTCGTCGTCGAGCTGCGCGCCGAGCAGCCGATCACTCCACTGCGCTTGTTCGCCAGTCGTGAGCGCAGCGGGTCCTACCTCGCCCGGTTGCTTCTTGTCGGCGGCATGTTCGGCATGTTCTTCTTCCTGACCCAATTCCTGCAGGGCGTGCGCGGATACAGCCCGCTCGAGGCCGGAATTGCGTTCCTGCCAATGACCATCGCCCTGTTCGCGATGGTGCGCATCGTCCCCCGGCTGATCCCGCGGCTGGGCGGGAAGCGGCTGATGGTCGGTGGAGCATCGGTCGCGCTGGCCAGTATGGCCTGGCTGAGCCGCATCTCCGCGAGCAGCGACTACCTCCCCGACATCGTCGTGCCAATGCTGTTGCTCGGCCTGGGCATTGGGGTGGCGTTCATCCCGCTGACGGTAGCCTCTCTCGCCGGCGTCGATCCGCGCGACGCGGGCGCTGCCTCGGGCCTGGTGAACGTAACCCAGCAGGTCGGCGGGGCATTGGGCCTCGGCATCCTCGTCACCATGTTCGGCACCGCGAGCCGTCATGCCGCTGAGCACCCGAATCCCGGCAGCTCCGAGGTGGCACAGCAGCACGACCAGTTGGCCCACGCGATCGCGGTCGCGTTCACCGGCTCCGCGGTGTTCCTGGCGCTGACCTTCGCAGTGATCGTCGTCGCGATACGCAGCAAGCCAGAAACTGCGGTCTCATGATGGCTTACGGCTCACCGCGTGCTTCGCTGGCAGACAGTTCGAGTCCCACCGACGCCAACTCCGCGGGTCAGCCGGAGTACCCGACCGGCGGGTCCAGTTGCCGATCTGCTAGCCAGGACGGCTGACCGGTCTGCTCAGCTCGGTCGAGGCCGCACGACATTCAGCCTCAGCAATGACCGAGAAGGCGGTATGCGGGGTTCAACAATCGCCGTTCCTTGGTAACACCGCCGATGAGGCTCGACGTGGCCGCGCGCGGCGTCCCCGCGGCTTACCATCGCGCATGATCAATCTCCGTCCGGCTGTCTCCCTGGTCGACTTCACCCCACCGCTCATGAGTGTCGACGGGTTCGCGGACCTCCACGTATCGGCCGGTCGGCAACCGCACGATCCGACCGGTCTCCGCGCCGTGCAGCGCCACCTTGCCGGTCGCTGCGCTGGTCGCGACCATCGTCGCCGGGCCGCAGTCGCTGCACCGGGTCAGCCCGGGCGCCGTCGTCGTAGCGGCCGGACTGGCTTTGTTCCTGCCGGTGATTCCCTACGCGCTCGAGCTTCTCGCACTTCGCCGGCTCGGGGTGGCCGCGTTCGGCACGCTCATGGGCGTGTAGCCCGTGGTGGCCCTGGTGGTGGGGGTGGTCGTCCTCGGCCAGGTTCCGCGACCGATGCAAGCGATTTGGGGTGCTGTTCATCACGGTCGCCGCCGCGGGCGCCGCCCGATCTCCCGAGCGTCCCAGGCCGGTGGGGCACGCCACCCAAGCGCGTGACCGAGCGCAGTCCGTTCCATCCTGAGTGCCCGACAAAACACCCCTGGAGGTAACAACACCACGCCGAACCTGCCGAACTCCCATTACCTCAACCCAACGAACCTGCCCTGGTCAGACCTGCGCCAGGGTGCCTGGCTGACGATCGTCGGCGCCGTTATCGGGCTGGTGAGTGTGCTCTTCGTACGCCGCCGAATGCCCGAGCCCGTCGACATCAGCACATAGAAGCGGCCAGCCGCAACCCGCTGCCGGTGCTGCAGAACCGAAGTCCTCACAGGCGGGAACGAGCACAGGGAACGGAGAAGGCGCCGCCAGCGGGGAAGTGCGCCAACCCGCTGCAGCATCGCGTCGATGGCCTCGCTGGAGACCCGGTTGCCGAGGTGGGTGGCGAAGAACGCCTGTCCCCAGGCGACGATATCTAGGATGGTCCGACCGTATCTCGTTGATAAACGCCTGGTAGACCAGCGGGTCCAAGGCCTTGGGTTTGTCCACGGTCGCGCACAGCGCTGGCAGCGACGCCGCGACCAACGCGATACGGGCCACTCGATCGGGCCCGTGCCGGGACAGGTAACGGATGATTTCGCCGCCGCCCATCGAGTGGCCGACCAGCGTGACATCGCGTAGGTCCAAGGTGTCGAGCAGGTCGGCCAGGTCGTCGGCCAGCGTGTCGTCGTCGTAGCCGCCACCCGGTGCATCCGACCGGCCGTGGCCGCGCCGGTCGTGACCGTGGAACTGGTACTCCCGGACCTCACTGTCCAGCAGTCAGCTGTGGAAGAAGACGACCGGCTCGCCGCTACCCCCGTCCTGCTAGTACAGCCGCGCGCCGTTAGTTGCGGAGAAGAACCCCATCCTCGACTCCTCGGCCCGGGTTGTGGATGAGAACACGCGGGCCGGCCGGGAGCCGGTCGGAGACGCTAGCTCCCGTGGAGGGTCTTGTGGATGGTCTCGGCGAACGGTTCGCGCGCGTGTGCCTAAACATGCTCCAGTGCTGCAGGACGCGCCGCGAGGAGCTGAGCCGAACCGTGGTGCTGGTCTCGGCCGAGCGGTCGGCGAACCTGCGCGCCTACGACGCCAAGCCCGACCGGCTGGACTCGTTCCTGCTCGCCCGGCTGCCGCTGATGCACCCCGAGGGGTTACATCCCGAGCGCGGGCTGGGACCGGGTGACCCGCTGCGGCGGGCCGCCAAGCTGCACTCGACGTTGGTCAAGCGGGGCACCCCCAGCCTGGCCCGGCTGGATGCGCTGCTGGAGATCCTCGGCCCGGCCTGGCACGCCGCCTTCGCCGCGGACCTGGGCAACTAGAGCCCGAAGCTTGTCAGCGAAGCGATGAGGTCGCAGCCGAGGCCGGCCGAGTCGGCGATGCGTCGCTGAGAGCCGCGCCGTCTGCGTCTGTGCGCACCGAAACTCCAGTCAGCCCGGCCGCATCCACAGGATGTCCGAGTTGGATGTCCTCCCGATATCGGCATAGGTCGACGGGCCAGAGATGAGGTCAACGTCGCCAGTGATCAACCCCTCTGCGATCGCCTCACGCAGTGTTCCCTGGGCGCGGAACACGTAGCGAAAGTCGCTCTCGATGTCCCGGAAGACATAGGCCGACGAGGTGATCCCGTCCTGGCCCGTCCAGGTGACCGAGACCGAGACATCCGCCGTGAAGAACTCGCAGTCCTCACCGCCCGGCAAGGCGCAGGTGGCGCCCTCTAGCGTGGCGTCCTTCATGACGAAGGCGTTGCGCAGCTGGGCATCGATGCCGAACTGGCCTGGCTCGAGTGGGACAGTGGCCCCCAGTACGGTGAACGAGCCGGTGCCGGTGGCTGGATCGACATTCACGGCGAGGTGGTCGACGAACAGCGTGGGCTCGTTGATCGGCCTGCCACCGTCGTCCTGAAGCTGGCCGTCCAAGATGGCCACGGTTGTCTGCGCGTTGTCGGTCGACCAGGTCGCGAATGCCTGGGTGCCCTCGAACCGAAGCTGTTCGATCACAGGGGCGGTGTTGGCCGGGGTGTCGGTGGTGTCCTGCGCGAGCGCGGTGCCGGAAGACAGCGCCGACAGCATGGACGCGAGGAGAAAGCTGAGCAGCAATCGGGGACTCATAGCCAGACCTCCATTGCAGGGCCCCCATGCGACGCAGAAAAGGTTCAAGCCAAGCTGCCGGATCGTGCACGCTGAGGCTCAACACCAGCCTCTACACAGCCCTACGCCCCGACAAGGCAGGAGACCGGCAGTTTCACCGGCACCTTCACCACTGGTGAGGCCGTCGCCACGGAATGCCGCGCTAGGTACGCCTTCCCTGCCATGACGGCGACCTCTGGCAAACCCTCGGCAGCCAATGCCCATCAAGAGAGCGAGGCGCCCACAATGCAGGCCGTAGCTTGACACCCACCGGACATGCGATGTCTCTTGAGCCTCTCCCCGCCCTGGGGCGGCGCCTAGACCGACGCCTGGCCGGGCCCCGGTCCCAGGGCAACGAAACAATGAGCCGAATTGCGGACCCTCTCCGGGGAGGCACGCACCGTCGCTTGATCGAGTCAGGACAGCGGCAGGAAGGCGTGGCAGGCGGCCTTGCCGGCCGGGTGTTCCACGGCCAGCTGATCAAGGCCGAGCCGAGCATGCGATTGGCCGCCGTGGTGACCAGGGACCCTCAGCGGCGCGTCCAAGCGGCGGCCGAGCATCCGGGAGTCTCCGTGCACGACAGTCTTGACGAGATGCTCGGCGCTGGTGGCCTCGATCTGGTGGTGGTCGCCTCGCCGACCGACGCGCACGCCGATGGTGCGCTGGCGTCCATCGAGGCGGGAGTTCCCGTGGTGGTGGACAAACCGCCCGCCATCGACGCCGAGCAAGCGCGCGGAGTCGTCGAACAGGCTGAGCAAGCAGGCGTTCCGTTGACCGTCTTCCAGAACCGGCGCT
>JBKPTD010000168.1:0-8451 GCA_046735375.1 Actinomycetota bacterium
CCTCGTACGTGTCGGACACCTTCTACATCGATTCCCAGTCGACGACCAGCCCGTCGAGGTAGGCCTGCAAGTCGTCAGGGCGGGGTAGTACGCCGAGCCGAGGTAGGGGCCGCGCGACATGCCACCTTCTTTAGACTCCCAGGGACCTTGGTCACGTCCGGTCCGGCCAACTGGCCCTGCCATGGCGGTCCACCAGGTTGTGACAGTGGGCTCAGCTCTTCGATGTGGACGGCCGTCATGGAGGTGGCTGGGATGCGAGCAGTAGGGCGAAAACTCATCGTAGTGGGCGTTGTCGTAGCGGCGGTGGTGGCCACGCCTGCGGTTGCCGTCGCGCAATCCGAACGCGGCCAGGACTTCGGCCGGCATGTCTCCACGTGTGCGCGGACCATGGGCTTCGACGGCACACACAATCCGGGCATGCATCGGGGCTTCGCTGGCTGGGAGCAGATGCACGATTGCTGATCACCGCGGATCCGCTGGTTGTCAGTGGCGCAATGAATCACTCGACACTCCCAGCCTGCCTTGCGGACGGGTTTGCCCGCATCGAATCTCCCGGCCGACTCACAGGACTAGCCCCTATGACAAGGGACCCTTCCGAAGCCGTCCTTGGCATCGCCATTGGCGCCGGCACAGATGTGGCGATCTAGACCGCCGCCGTCGTTCTCATGCGCTCCGATCCGCTCGACGTACCGGTCGCACTACAGATCGGCCGAGGCACCCTGCGGAAGATGCGGCAAAACCTCGGTTGGGCCATCGGCTATAACGCCATCGCGCTGCCGATCGCGGCTGGGGTCTTCGAACCCGACTTCGGGCTCACGCTCCGCCCGGAAATCGCGGTGCTGTCGATGTCCGGATCCAGCCTGCTCGTCGCCGTCAACGCCCTCCGGCTCAAGCGCCTCCCGCTCGCCGGCCCCTCACCCCGCGCCTGACGCCGGCGCTGAGGCCCGAGTCCCACGCCGCCGCATAGCTCCACCGACTGCACAACCTGGAGATCGTGCGGGGTGTCTGGGATGTGGCGTCGACGAGCCAGGCCCGCTCCGACTCCTCCCGCGCTCTCAGTCTGGATAGCGGCGGACCAGACACCACTGCAGGTCCGCGGCGCTTGGGTGGCTGGGCAGCCGTCCCGATTGGCGCGTCCGAACACAAAGGAAACAGCGGTGCGGCGCCCGAGTGATGGTCTGGCCGCCGTAGCCAACATCGCCAGGTCGTGACAACAGACCTTCTCCCGGAGCCGCGAAGGCAAAGCAGAACCAAGGATCGCCGTTCGGACCCTCAACCTCGGGACGAAGGTCCCTATTGGGGTCGAGGCGGAGGGGGGACTCTGATCCTGCCGGACACACGGTATGCGCGGCCTCGCGGCCCGCGTTCCGGGCGACGCGAAGGAGGCGGTCGCAAATGATGTTCGGGTACGACGGCGGTTTCAGTGCCTGGGGATGGGTGCTGATGAGTCTGAGCATGGTCGCGTTCTGGGCCTTGGTGATCGTCGGCATCGTCGCCGCGGCCCGTTATTTCGGCGCTGCCCAAGACCGCATTCGTGGGCCCGTCCCTCGGACGCCGCAAGAAGTGCTGGCCGAGCGGTATGCGCGCGGTGAGATCGAGGAGGACGAGTACCAGCGGCGGCTGAAGGCCCTCCAGAACGCAACGTCCACGCCAGCCTCCCGTGGATGATGAGCACGGATTGGGGGCCCCCCAACCCCAGGCTGAGATCTTCGGGAAAGGCAGTCAGCGACAGAGTTCGGCTAAGCGCCGCGACTTCATCGCCGCCGGAGCGTGGCAGGCGGGCGAGCGTGCTGCCGGTGAGCCCTGGAGCGCCTGGGCCGGCAACTTGCGTACGCTCATTGCCGGGTGAACACGGCATGGATGGTGAGGGTGTTGTGCGTGGAGACCATGCCCATCCAATTCCAGGTGAGGCCGAAGTCGGCTCGGCTGATGTGGACCTCGGCGTCGAGCCAAACCTCGCCGTCGCCCCGGAACGACGCCGCGGCATCAAAGGACAGCGGCCTGGTCCGGCCGTGCACGGTCAGCGCGCCGGTCACGGCGAAACCCGGACCAGAGGGCCAGATCGTCTCCGCGGTGAAGGTGATGTCCGGATAGTTGTTGCTGTCGAAGAAGTCGGCCGAGCGCAGGTGCCTGTCGCGTCGGGTGTTGCTGGTGTCGATGGACGCCGCGGCCACCGTGAGGGTCCCGCTGACCTTGCCGTCCGGGAAGACGGCGCCGTTCCCGCTGACTTGGCGGAAGACGCCAGTCACCCCGACCAGGCCTATGAGCTTGCTCTTTAGCCGGATGCTGGACCTGCGCGGATCCAGGGCCCATGCCCCGGCTAGGTCCCCGTCCTGCAGCAGAGCCTGCAGCGCCGGTGCGGTCATTTGTCCTGACGGTGCCTGCATGATCCGTCTCCTTTCGTTTGCGATCAGCACATCCGGCTCGACGAGCTCGTCGATTGCTTCGAGCTGAGCTCGATGCTTCGCCGGTGTTGATGGCGTCCTGGAAGCGTTTGAGCGTCGCTTCGTTGCTTGTTGCCTGGGCTGTTGACAGATGGCTCTTCCTCGGGCGGATATGAACGTTCCGGGTGGTGGCGACGAAAATCGAACCACCGCGCTATGGCATGGGTCTTGACCCTGGTTGGCGCACACTTGGCGCGGCCGTGCGCCGCCGCGGACGCAGCTTGTGATCCATCTGGAGAAGAAGCCGGGTGCCGCCGGGAGCGCGGCCCCGGCCAGCTGCTCCCGCCACAAACACCCTCATCGTGAACCCCTCGATCGACGACCACCTACACCCACAAGACAAGCCGGCGGCTCGGCTGTGACACGTCCGAGCACCCCGCACGCGAACGCAGGGTGACACCGGGCCTTGCATCCGCGGTCGGCTGTCACAAATGAGGCCGAGCCCTGTCTCAGAGGAAGAAAGGGAAGTGGTCACCGGCGGGCTTCGTTTCAGTTTGGGTGTACAGCCGGGCGCCTCGCTCGGTTGCAGAGGGAGAAGATGGACGTGACGCAGACGACCGACACCAAGAGAGAACCCGTGTATGAGGAACTGCGGCCGCTGCTGTTTTCGATCGCCTACCGCATGGTCGGCAGCACCAGCGACGCCGACGACATCGTCCAAGAGGCCTTCCTGCGTTTCCACCGCGAATCACAGCGCGGCACCGACATCGCCTCGCCCAAAGCATGGCTGTCCACGGTCACCACCCGACTGGCCATCAACCACGTCCAATCGGCGCGTGTGCGCCGTGAGCGCTACGTCGGCACCTGGCTCCCCGAACCTCTCGTGACCGAGCCCGAGCCGGCAGACCAACGCCACGCCGACACGGCCGACTCGCTGTCGCTGGCCTTCCTGGTCCTGCTGGAAAGCCTCGGCCCGGTCCAGCGCGCGGTCTTCCTGCTGCGGGAGGTGTTCGACTACGGCTACGACGAGATCGCGGCCGTGGTCGGCAAGAGCCCCGACAACTGCCGCCAGATCGCGGTCCGCGCGCGCGGGCAGGTCGAGGCCAAGAAGCCACGCTTTGAGGCCTCACGCCGCAAGCGCCGGGAGCTGGCACGGCGGTTCTTCGAAGCGGTCGAGGCCGACGACACCCAGGGACTGGTGCGCCTGTTGGCCGACGACGTTGTCGTCTATGGCGACGGCGGCGGCAAGGCCCCTGCCACCCTTCGCCCGGTCTCTGGGCGTGCGCGGGTCGTCCAGCTACTCGGCCAGTTCAAGCCCCAGTGGCTCCAGCGGCTTGGTGTGCGCAGCATCCGCTACGTCGAGGTCAACGGCCAGCCCGGAGCGCTGTACCTGAACCCCGACGGGCATCCGGTGGCGGTGGTGTCACTGGATATCGCCGACGATCTGGTCCAGACCGTGCACACCATCACCAATCCCGACAAGCTTCGCCATCTCATCCTGCCCACCGATGCCGACTGAGGGCCGAGCTCGGACCACTCCTCCTGCCGCAGGAGGCCACCCATGACCATCACGTCCCGTGCGGCCACTGTCCCAAGCACTCCTCCGCTCGCCCCTGGCGCGCCGACACCTCGCCGCGGCCGCCGCCAAGCTCGTCAACGTACTGGTCGGGTTGTGGTGGAGGAGCTCGGCGACGCCGGGCTGATGGTCCCCGACCGGCCGGGCGGCGATCTCGACCGATGCGGCGCCTCACGAGAAGGCGCATCGGTCTCGGCAAGCTATATCAAGCGGCCGGGTTGGCGAGATCTCAAGGTGTGGGCTCCGCCTTCGTCGGCTCGGCGATAGGGGCGACCCTTCGTGATCTTGCTCCTGGTGGACGAAGGGATTGAGAACCCCCTGCCGACCGTGCCCGCGTTCCGAGAGTTCCAGGAGAACCTCAAGAGCTGGATCGCGGACCGCCCGGTCCCCGAATCGCTAACCGTAGTCGGGGTCGTACACCTCTTCTGATCGAGGAGCCAGCGCAAGCCCGCCTCACCGTCATGGCAAGGCATGTGATGCCGATGCCAAGGCAAGCACTGTTTCTGTTTCTGTGACCGGATGTCACAACTGGAGCAGTCACCCGGCTGCACCGCGGCCGGCACAAGCTGCGCCACCCTCTCGAAGACCGGGCCCGCAAGCACGGCTTCCTCTCCGCCAACCAGACGGACTCCGCCGCATGACCAGTACCGGTTCTCAAGATCGACCGACCGAGCAGTTCCGATGGAGCTAGATCGACGACTGCAGAGCTCGCCGTGAGCGTCGTCCCGATCGAGCGAAGCGGCATGGCCACCGGGATCACGACACCTTCCGGCAGGTCGAGGTGACGACCGCTGTGATCCCTTCGATGACGGGTCCGCCAGCTCGACGGGGGGCAGCCTGAACTCGAGCATCGTGGCACCGCCGAAATTCCCACCGCCGCCACGGAGCCCCCAGAGGAGCTCGGCGCCGTCCGAACCAGGGGGAGCACGCTGTTTGTCGAAGCGGGTGAAGGCGCTGATCCGGTCGCCGGTGAGGGTCAGGACGAACAGGCCGGCTCCGTGGCGGATGCGGGGGACGGCAGGCCGTCGTCACGACGAGGTTGTCGAGCGAGGCCTCCGGCCGCGCCGAGGACCACATGAATCTCGCCATGAACGTTGATGGGAGGCTCCTCTTGCCGGCCACTCCAACGGATTGGAGGCTGCCGGAACGGCCCTTCGCGTCAGGCAATGAGTCCGAGCTCGCGTGCCCGCGCGACCGCATGAGTGCGGTTGGTGGCGCTTAGTTTGCTGAGAATGTGGCTGATGTGTTTCTTGACGGTGTCGAGGGTCACGAAGAGGTCTTGAGCGATCTCTTGGTTCTTTCGGCCGACCGCGATGAGCTGGAGAACCTCGAGCTCGCGGTTGGTCAGCGCCTCGATCAGGCGGGCGGGTGGACTGGACAGGTCACCGGCGAAGCTCGATGGTACGAACGCCTGAACGATCTTGCTCGCGTGCCAGCGCCGGTGCGACGAGCCCGCCTCACCCACCGCCCCCTGACGCTCGTGAACGAAGGTGCGCAGCATTGCGGCCAACGGGATCACCTCGTCCTCTGTTGGCACAGCACCAGCCAGCTCGTCACTCCAGTACAGGACTTGCCACTCGGCGGGCGACTCCGGCGCGCCATCGAGGGACAGGACCAGCGACGCAAGAACCTGTCTCATCCGAACCCCGCATCCGTTTGAGTCGGCTCATTCACCCAGACCATCCGACCCTGCATCAGTCGCGGCCCAGGAAGGCCGAGCGGCAACGCAGAGGCAGTGTGCGGCGTCCTCCGTGCGGATCTTCGAGGTGGCAATGCCGATCGTCTCCGTATGGAATCAGGCTGAGGCGGTGGGCCGTAGGTGTCTCGGCGCATCTCTATGCCCGCATGCCGAGGGTGACGCCGAGCGCGCTGAGCAGGACACCGGTCAGCGCGGTGGGTGACCACGCGGACGTGCTGAGCGCCAGTCCCGCCGCGTACCCGGCGACGGGCATCACACCGGCGAAAAGACCGGCCCGGTCGGCACCCAGCCGCACGACCCCGTCGTACCAGAGCAGGAAGGCGACCGCGGTGGTGAACACCGCCATATAGAGCAGAGCGAGCCCTTCGGTGAGGCTCGGTAGCTTTATCACCGGGCCCGGCTCGAGGACGGCCGCGGAGGCGAGCATGGGAACCGCGACAAGGCACGCAGACGCGGACAGCTGCATCGGTGTGATCTTCTTTAGCAGTGGAACGGCGAGGAGCGTGAACAGCACCTCGCACAGCAGAATCCCCGCGGCATAGGGCACTGCGGCAAGCGGAGCGGACGTCGCGCCCGACACGACGACAATGCCAATCCCCACGACGACGGCTCCCGTGACGGTCAGTGGACGCACTGGTGTCCGGTCCAGGATCGGGCCGACGACGGCCAGACTGATGGGAACCGCACCGACGACGGCGACCAAAAAGGCCGGGTCGGCGCGCTTGGCCCCCTCGATGACGAACCAGTTGAAGGCGGCGAGGCCGGTCGCGGCGAGAACGATCAGCCGCACCCACTCGCGCCGCGCCAGCCGGGGCAAGCGATCACCGCGTCCGGTGAGGACGCCGAGCAGTGTGACAGCGGCAACCAGGTATCGCCACGCCTGCCCGGCCAGCACGGGGTAGCCGACCAGAGCCGGCGACATCGCGACGGACGCGCCGACCAGGACCATCCCGGCGGTGCAGGTGAGTGCGCCTCGCCTCGCGGATGACAAGGCAGCCGGTCGAGTCGGGGGACGACGGATGGCGGACTCGGTCACGTGGTCGACTCTCGTCGCCAGGCTGGCCTAGTGACAGAGCCAGCTCGGCAATGGTTGACTAGGCCAGTGCCCTCTCAGGCGGCGATGAACCTGGTCGAACTGTGGGACTCTGCCCCGCCGGCGGGCAAGGGTGCCTGGCTGCGCGCGAACCTCATCGGCGCCATCCATACCGGTGTGCTCGGAGCGGGGATGTCGTTGCCCGGCGCCCGCGATCTGGCAGCGGCAGTCGGGGTCTCCCGCGGAACCGTCGATGCCGTCTATACCCAGCTGACCGATGAAGGCTTTCTGCGACAGGCGGCACGTCAGCGTCCGACCGTCGCCGGCCCGTCGGGCCTTCGGCCACCGGCGCTCACTGCTCCAACCTCGACCGCCCCCCTCCCGTCGCCCGGTGTGCCAGACGCCAACCTGTTCCCCCATCGTGCGTGGGCCGCGGCCTCCCGTGCAGCACTGGGCGGCATCGCGACGCGCGACCTCGGCTATCCGGACGCGTCCGGACACCCCATGCTGCGTGCGGCGCTCGCGAGCTGGCTGACCCGAACGCGCGGCATATCGGCCACGCCCGATACCGTCCACGTGACCGACGGGGTGTCGCACGCCATGTGGATGCTCGCACACGTCCTCGATACACCGGCGTGGGCTGTAGAACGACCCGGACCGCTCGGGTCACTTCACGTCCTCGGCCAGGTGGTTGAGTGCCTGCCCGTGCGGGTCGACACCGCGGGGATAGTGCACAGTGAGATTCCCGTGCGGGCCAAAACCGTCCTCATCACTCCCGGCCACCAATACCCAACCGGAACGATCATGCCGGCCGAGCGTCGTCGAGCCGTCGTCGACGCCTGTCGGACCGCCGGACGCTGGTTGGTCGAAGACGACTTCGACTCTCATCTGGCCGAGCCCGGCGTTGTGCCCGGTGCAATGCAGGCACTAGCACCGGACGGGGTCATCCTGATCGGCTCCCTCTCGAAGCTGCTCGCGCCAGCACTACGGCTGGGATGGGTCGTCGCCCCACCCGACGTCATCGAGCGGCTACGCGCCCTGCGCCAGCAGACCGACCTCGGTGGAACCGTCACCACCCAGCTGACCGTCGCCGAGCTGATCTCGTCCGGTGAGCTCGACCGGCACATGCGCCGGGCCCGGCGCGAGTACCGCCTGCGCCGCGAGCGGCTCGCCGCCGCGCTGGCACCACGGTGGACACTGGACGGCGCCCCCGTCGGCGTCTACGCGTTCGTCTCGACCCGCGCACCAGAGGACCTCGTCAAGCAGCTAGCAGAAAGGAACATCCCGTCCGCCCTCGTGGACGACCCCGACTGCGCTGGCGTGGTCGTGTCCGTTGCCGCCTTCCGGTAGCGATCTCACCGCCGAGCGTCGGTGACGTTAGTGCGTCAGGCGAGCGGGTGCCTCTTTCGCCCCAGCGCCGGGCTCGGTTGGATGCCTCGGGAGAGCACCTCTCCTAGCGCCGAAGATGCATCGGGCTAGGTGGTTCCAGTCATACTTGGCGGCCTCGTGCGAGGTGGCTTGTGCAAGCCCGGCGGCGAGCGCCGGATCCGAATGGAGACGCGGAAGCGGTCGATGGCCGGGCGCTCACACCTTCCGTCGGTACAGCCACACGGCGGTCGGGGCGAATACGAGCAGGATTGCCGCGCACCATGCGATCGCTTTCCAGACCTCGCCGGCGGTCGGTCCGCCGAGCGTGAGCGCTCGCACCGCCGACGCGGTCGCCGAGACCGGTTGGTGGTTCGCGAAGGCCTGCAACCAT
>JBKPTD010000169.1:0-4043 GCA_046735375.1 Actinomycetota bacterium
AGCCACTGCAGCCAGGAGTGAAAGTCGACCAGACCGGCAAGCTCCCTGCTGGCAGCCGCCACCGCTGGGCTTTCTGGGGACTGCAGCTCCGTCGGCCAGGTGCTCCAGTCGGCTCCATGCACCTCGGCGAGCGCGCACCACGTGGCGAAGTCGCGAAGTGCGCGCCCTTCGGCCTCGACGAAGCTTCGATATGCGGCCTCGCGGCCCGGGCCACGCGCCACCTCGTGGACCAGCTCCAGGGCAGCGCGTTTGGCCGCCCAGACAGCGTCGCGGTCGAGGAGGTCATCGGTGAGGTTCTGCGACGCCGTCGCGGCGGCGAGCTCATCGATCCGCGCTCGCCCGGCCGGGCCGAGGTAGCTGTACTCCGGGATGGCCTCGATCCTGAGATAGAGCGGGCTGGCGAACCGGCGGCTCGTCGGCAAATAAGGCGATGGTTCGATCGGCGCTACCGGCTCGGTCGCGTGCAAAGGGTTGACGACAACGAACCCAGCGTTCAGCGTCCGCCCCGACCAGGCGGCGAGCTCTGCCAGGTCAACCAGATCCCCCATGCCCCATGACCTGCGGGAACGCAGGGCGTACAGCTGCGTCGTCCAGCCCCACAGCCGACGTTGATCCAGCGGCTGTGGCAGCTGCAGGTGCCCGGGAACGACCACGAGAACGCAGCGGCCGTCGCCCGTCGCACCGCTGCCAGATATGCGGGCACGGATGCTGTGCCAGCCGAGGGGCAGGTCCGCCGGCAGCTGCCAGGTCAGCTCAGCGACCTCGCCACCTTGGTGGAGGCGGGCTAGGTGCGGATCGGCTCCGGGAAGGGCCGACACATCGGTACGCACTCCGCCGGACTCGAGCTCGACCCAGACATCCGCGTCGCGGGCGGCCGGGACATGGACGCCGAACCGGGCCGGCACCCCCGACCGGATGACGAGCGATGGCGGCAGCATCCGGCGCAACCGCTCCTGTTGCCGTGCCAAGCGCGCGGCGGACGGGTCGCGTGCGTCGACGCCGAGTGCCGCCAGGACAGAGACGAGGGTGGCCCGCGGTACGAAGCTGTGCTGGCCCTGCCAATCCCAGAATTCAGTCGCGACACCCAGTTCCCGGCACAGGTCCGCGAGCTCCGGCTCGGGTGCCGAACGACGAGGAGAGTCGGCGGAAGCGGCTTGCTCGGGCGGCGGCACGGGCCAAGTCTTCCCGATGGTCTGGCGCAGCGCCGACCCGCCCGCCGCGCGTCCTTGCAGATCTCTACCAGCCGGGCGGATGCCTGCTGTTCCAGGGATCGGCCGCTTCCATCTGCGCGGCGAGCGAGAGCAGCGCCGCCTCGCCCGCGGGTCGACCGGCCAGCATCACGCCGATCGGCAGCTCGGGCGTCCCGTCGCCGCTCGCGGTCCAGCTGATCGGCAGCGTGATCGCCGGCTGACCGGTGACGTTGTAGACGGAGGTGAAGGGCGTGAACGCCTTCTGGGCTTCGAAGTCCGCGGCCGGATGCGCATCGTCACGCAAGCCGCCGACCGGCGCCGGGGGCTGGGCGAGAGTCGGCGTGAGGATCGCGTCGTAGCCCTGCCAGCCCTCGATTGCCCGACGAGCGGTCGCCTGCATGGTCGCGATCGACGCGGAGTACTCGGCGCCAGACACGCCTCGACCGCGATCGCGCAGCCAGCGCGTCAGCGGCATCAGGTCGTCCTCATGCTCGGGTGTCACCGGAGCAAGCAAGGCCAGGACTGACCACACCCTCTCGAACGCTGGAACCGTATCCGTCGCGAACGGCGGCGGAATGTCAACGACGTCATGGCCCAGCGCTGCCAAGAGGTGGCTCGCCCTGGCATATGCAGCGAGACAGTCGGGGTGAACGATCGTCTCGGCGATGACGGGGGTGGCGAAGCGGCCGATCCGCATTCGTCCGGGTGCTCGCTCGGTGTGACCGAGGAAGGTCTCCCCAGGCGGCAGCGGCGGCGCCCAGTGCGGGTCGCCAGGCATCGGGACCGCCATCAGATCCAGCATTGCCGCCGCGTCGCGTACGGTCCGGCTGATAGGTCCGTGCCAGGCGAGGCCGCTCACGTCCCCGCTGATCGGTCCGTTGCTGACCCGGCCGCGCGACACTTTGAGGCCGACGAGGCCGCACGAGCTGGCCGGGATCCGTACCGAGCCTCCCCCGTCGTTCCCTTGCGCGACCGGCGCGAGACCTGCGGCGACCGCGGCGGCCGCTCCCCCGCTGGAGCCGCCCGCGTTGCGGCTGAGGTTCCAGGGTGTTCGAGCCGGCGGCGCTATGGCCGACTCGGTGTAGCAGGGGGTCCCGAACTCGGGCGTGTTGGTCTTGCCGAGTACTGGCATCCCGCCGCGACCGGCGAGCAGCGTGACGACGTGGTCGTCGTACGACGCGACGAAGTCCCGGTATGCGGCGGAGCCGAGCATGCACCGCACCCCGGCGACCATGGTCAGGTCCTTGATCGCGACAGGTACCCCGAAGAGGACCGGCAGCTGCCGGCCCAGCTCTCCAGATACGACGGCGGCGTGCACATGCTGCTCGGCGGCGAGCGCCGCGTCTCTGGCACGATCAGCCGTGACGGTGACAAACGCGCCGACGTCGTCGTTGCCGCTCTCGATTCGCCGCAGGTAGTGCTCGACCAGCTCGACCGGCGATACCTCGCGTCGCCGGATCGCAGCCGCCTGCTCCAGTGCGGTCAGCTCATGTAGCGCCGCCACCCTTGAAGTGGATCACACCGCCCGCCCATCTCTGCGGGGCGGGTCGCGATGAAGGTGCGCATTCGTCGAACCCTGGAGGCATGAGGGGCACCCTCACCCGAACCTATGGGGTGAGGGTGCCCCTCATGCGGAAGAACGCGGTTACGCGGTTGCTTCGGCCAGGAATGAGTCGGCGCCGAAAGCGGTGAGGTAGGGCAGCCACCGGGGATCATGCCGGCCGCTGCCGAGTATTCGCCACGCCGGCCCGCTCGGCGGGACGGGCTGCCTGCGCAGCCGCCAGCCGAGCTCGCCGATTTGGCGGTCTCCTTTGACGTGATTGCACCGTCGGCAGGCCGACACGACGTTGTCCCACGTGTGAAGTCCCCCGCGGCTGCGGGGGACGACGTGGTCGATGCTCGTCGCGGGCGAACCGCAGTAGACGCACCGCCCGGCATCGCGGGCAAAAACAGCGCGCCGGGTAAGCGGTACGGCCGAACCTCGGTGCGGGATTCTGACGAATCGGGTCAGCCGAACGACCGAGGGTGCGGCAAGCGAGATCCGCTCACTGTGCAGGATGAGGTCCGCTTCCTCGAGCGTCACCGCCCGCTGCGACAGTACGAGCACGATGGCACGCCGCTGGGGCACGGTGCACAACGGCTCGTACGTCGCGTTCAAGATCAACGCGTGGGCCACTGGGCCTCCTCCTAGCAAGTCCCGGCGCGTGGCTCGCGCCGGGCCCCCTGGCGGAACCAGTTTCCCCCGATCAAGGCCCGAACTCCATGTCTTTAGATCAAAGAGTCGAGGAAGTTATCGAGCCGCTGCCAGGTGGTAGAGGCGACGCGGTCACCCAGCTCACGCCGGAGTAGCGGGTGATTGCGACCTTCGGGTCTGACGATCCGGGCGTCACGGCGACGCCGCCCGGCCACGCGGTCTCGATCGCCACCAGGTGCTGCGGGGCCATCCGACGGCATCGAGATCGGTGGGTGATCATTGGACCGTTAGCCAGAACAAATCACACGCACCCCGGCTGGCTGTCCAACGACGAGCCGCCTGATCCGGTACATCACCACCTGCGCCTCCCAGCCTTGACCGCCGGCAACACGGCGAACATTGGGGCCTGGGACGTCGAGGTCGCCAACCCGACCTGACCGGGGGTGAGTGATGGCCGCGCCCACCTTCCAGGCCGAGTACGAGGCGTCGTGGACTGCCGCAACCTCACCGCAGTCGGTCGCGCGTGCTGGGCAGTCGGCAGCGTCAATCTGGCCAGCTGGTACGGGCTACGTCCCGGATTGTGCAGTGCACCACCAGGAGAGTCTGGCCCGACGCGCCGATCAGCCAGGTAGTCACGGGGTCGGAGCCGTCCTGAGCGT
>JBKPTD010000170.1:0-18733 GCA_046735375.1 Actinomycetota bacterium
GTACCTCTGTCGTCGCGTACGTCGCCGCTTGACGAACCAGTTTTGGGCTTCGTAGTCCGACCGCCTGGCGTCGCCGAAGTCCGCCCACATCCACAATTGGCCAACCAGAGAGAGCGACATGTCCGCGTGTGGGCGTACCGCGCAGCGAAAACGCCTGGTAATAGTTAGCGCAGATGAAGGACGCGCCCGACCGGCGCGAACGATCCGAGGGAGATTGTTGTCATGGCAACGGACCAGCTCATCAAGATCTGAAGCTTGAAGGGTGAGTCGCAAGACAGAACTCACAGGTACAAGATCGATGTCCCGGCGTGGAGCTGGGGATGTCTAAGTCCGTCACCACCAACCTCGGTACGAGCCATGGCCGCACGGTAGCCAACGAGATTCGACCCCAAGGTCCCGTGTTGTGGCCGTACTGGCTCGCGCCTGAAACCGCTACGGAGTTGTCGAAGTGCAAGATCCGACACGGACCCGCGGCACCACGTTCTGCCCACATCACCACCCGCCAGAGTGCAGCACTTGGAGCAGCAGCAGACGCACTCTCGCCTAGGCTTGGGTGGTCGGTTCGAGGGTTGTTCCTGCGTGCATAGCCGCTAATTCATAGTTCTCCCGAGATTCGGGACGAAGGGGTCGCGGGTTCAAATCCCGCCACCCCGACCCAGGTCAGACGCCTATTGCGATCTTGGTTAGGACTCTATCGGCTCACTGCGCAGCAGTTGTGCAGCTACATGGGACCGTGACAGCACATCGGCCGGGCCAGACCCTCAGCCGACTGCAACCCGACGAAGTACAGCAGCGGCTAAGCGAGCGCGCGGTGCGTAACCTTGAAGCCGGCCGGGTGCGATCGCCGCGCAGTGACACGGTGAGATTGCTGGCTGACGCGCTGGCGCTGACCGAGCCAGACCGACAGCGTTGGGTTGCGGTGTGCTTGGCGAGATCCAGGCGGTTTCCTTCTCCGGTGGAAGGTCGCCTAGCTCTGGGTGACGAGGAACGCCTGCCGATGCCCGGAATTGTCGGTGTAGCCTCCGCCGGCGCTGCAGTTGCCCGCCGAGGCGCACGACACCGAGACGGTCCAGGCGACCCCGCCCGAGTTGAGGGTGGCGGTGCCGGGCACCTGGATGGCGGTACGCCACGTGCCGCTCACCTGGCTGACCACGAACGCCTGCGTCTGCCCGGAGCCGACTTGGTGCCACCCGCCCGCGCTGCAGTTGCCCGCCGAGGCGCATGACAGCGATGCGAGCACCGCGCCGTTGCCCTGGCTGAGGGTGGCGGTGCCCGGCACCTGGATGGCGGTGCGCCAGGTGCCGTTCACCTGGCTGACGACGAACGCGTGCCCGTAGCTGGTCCAGTACGTCCCGCCGGCGCTGCAGTTGCCAGCCGAGGCACACGAGACCGAATAGATGTCCGCGCCCCCGCCCGAGTTGAGGGTGGCGGTGCCGGGAACCTCTAGGGCGGTGCGCCAGGTGCCGTTCACCTGGCTGACCACGAACACTTGCCGGTGCCCGAAACTGTCGTAGTAGGACCCGCCGGCGCTGCAGTTGCCTGCCGAGCCGCAGGACACCGAGACGATCCAGGCGCCCCCGTGGTTGAGGGTGGCGGTGCCCGGCGCCTGGATGGCGGTGCGCCAGGTGCCGTTCACCTGGCTGACCACGAACGCCTGGCCGCTGAAGGAACTGTCCTGATATTGCCCGCCGGCGCTACAGTTGCCCGCCGACGGGCACGACACCTCACCAACCCACGCGGTCCCGCCCTGGTTGAGGGTGGCGGTGCCGGGGACCTTTATAGCAGTGCGCCAGGTGCCGCTCACCTGGCTGACCACGAACGCCTGATAGTGCCAGGAGCCGTCCTTGTAGAAGCCACCGGCGCTGCAGTTGCCCGCCGTGGCGCACGACACCGAATCGACTTCGGCGTTGCCACCCTGGTTGAGGGTTCCGGTGCCCGGGACTCTTATGGCGGTCCGCCAGGTGCCGTTCACCTGGCCGACCACGAACGCCTGGGTGTGCCCGGAACCGTCGGTGTAGAACCCGCCGGCGCTGCAGTTACCCGCCGACGCGCACGACACCGACCGGACCTGCGCGTTCCCGCCCTGGTTGAGGGTGCCGGTGCCCGGCACCTTCATGGCAGTGGCCCAGGTGCCGTTCACCCGGCTGACCACAAACACCTGCTGGCGCCCGTAGCCGTCGGTGTACCACCCGCCAGCGCTGCAGTTGCCCGCCGTCGCGCACGACACCGACTGGGCCTGCGCGTTGCCGCCCTTATTGAGGGTGCCGGTGCCGGGCACCTTCTGCGCAGTGTGCCAGGTTCCTGCTAAGACAGCGGCCCGGACACCAGCGGGCATCCCCGGGCCGGCCCCCGCCTGGCCGGCCACGGCAATCACGAGCGGGCAGACCGCAGCTGTAACCGCGACGATCACGGCGGTGGAGCGTCCAGCGGCCATCACGACCCACTCTCTGTGTCCATGCGCCAATGCCCGAAACGGGCGCGTCGAGGCTAGCGCAAACAGATCCACCCAACGGCACAGTCGCCGACTCCCCGAAGCTCACCGCGGCACGGATTGCTCCGCTAGATCTGACCAAGCGCTCCGCGGTGTCAGCAAGGCAGATTGACCGGCAGATCACCGGCAGCTTCCGCTCGCGTCAGCGCCCCCCGGCGAGGTGGCGGCCCGCGTCGCATTTAGGCTTGTGCAAACCCAGCGGCGAGGACCACATGAAACTCGTCAAGAACGTCGATCGGAGGCTCCTGTTGCCGGCCACTTCCACCGGATTGGAGGCTGCCGGAGCGGCCCTTCACGTCAGGGAATGAGTCGGAGCTCGCGTGCCCGCGTGACCGCATGAGTGCGGTTGGTGGCGCTGAGTTTGCCGAGAATGTGGCTGATGTGTTTCTTGACAGTGTCGAGGGTCACGAAGAGGTCCTGAGCAATCTCCCGGTTGCATCGGCCGACCGCGATGAGCTGGAGAACCTCGAGCTCGCGGTTGGTCAACGCCTCGACCAGGCGGGCGTGTAGACGGGGCCGGTGATGGGCGGGGCTCAATGGTGCGAATGCGTGAACGATCTCGCTCGCGGGCCGGCGCGGCTGTGACGGGCTCGCCTCACCCACGACCCCCGCACGCTCGTGGACGAGGGTGTGCAGCAACGCAGTCAACGGGATCACGTCGTCCGCCGGTGGCTCAGCATCCGCCACCTCGTCACTCCAGTAGAGGACCTGCCACTGGGCGGGCGAGTCCGGGACGCCGTCGCGGGACAGCAGCAGCGACGCAACAACCTGTCTCCTCCAAACCCCGCATCCGTCGAGTCGGCCGAGTGCACACGCCGGCTGCTGGCCGGGGGCATCGTCGGGCATCCGCGCCGGACCGCCCGCCCCGGGTGGCGCCGGTACGGCCCGTTGGTGGCTCACCCCCCGGGCGACCGCAAACCAGCTCCCTCGCTCCGGCCCGGTCAGCCCCAGCGCATCAGCCAGCAACCGGACGGTGTCGGCGCGCGGCGACCGCACCCCGGCCGGCCTCAAGGTCGCGCACGGTGCGCTCGCTCACTTCGGCGCGAGCCGCCAACTGCTCCTGCGACAGCAGCACCCGGCACCGGCGCGCCCGCAGGAGCGCACCGAATGAACCTTGCACCGGCGGGGCACTCACCAGCTGCCGCATGTCCGCTCACTGCTGTCCAAGGCCATTTGATCTGAGGCAGCGGCAGCCTGATGACCTGGGGTGCCTCAGTTTGAGTTGCAAACTATAACAGCACTTATATAAGTCCTGCTATAGTTTGCCTCATGACCAGATCTGCTGCTGAGCCCGATCCAACAGAAGCGAGTCGGTGGCGCGGGTTGCGGTTGCTGCAGGCCGCGATGGACGCGGAGATCGCCCAGCTCTACACCGAGGCGCATCTCGAAGGCTTGAAGCCGAGCTTCGTGATGGAGCTGCTCCGCTCAGCGCCCGCGGCCCGATGACGATCACGGAGCTCGCCGACTCGGTCCAGCGAACCCACTCGGCCATAAGCCAGAAGGTCGCTGCGATGCGGACTGCCGGACCCGTGCGGACCATGCCGGGACCGGATGCGCGCAGCAAAAGGTCGCACCAACGGCGAAGGCCAAAGGGATTGTAGATCGCTTGGCCGCCGAGTGGCGCGCGACCGAGGCGGCGATCGGCGAGATCGAGGCCGAGATCCCTTACCCGCTGAGTCGAGTCGTCACAGATATCGAGGAAGCGCTTCACCGCAAGAGCTTCCACGACAGCATCGCCGAGAAGCTGGCAGCTGACGACGCATGGGCCCGACCGACGCCCTCGTCGATCTCAGTCCTCTGCGCTCGTCACGCGCATTCCGACGGCTGTGGACCGGTTGCTCGTTCTCCGAGTTCGGCGGCCAGATGACGCTCATCGCCGTGATCTACCAGGTCTGGCAGATGACCGGTAGCCCCGTCTGGACCGGCGGGTCGGTATGGCACGGAGCATCCACCACGTGATCTTCTGCTGGACTTTAGGCGCGGAGTGCGGTCGGCGTCACTCCTGCGGCGGGTCGATGGTTTGGTCGCAGTGGATCGTGCCCTGAGTTGTGCCAACTTAGTGCGCATTTCCGTGGTCTCCGTGGATGGTCCGGAGCGCGCGGTGAAGGTCGTCGGGTAGGAGCTCGGCAGCAGCGAGGGTGTGGGCGCCGGCCTGGATCTCGATGCTGCGGTAACGGTTGCGCCGAGGAGGACGGCGCTGGCCGCAACGACGAGTTGGCTGCGGTTCTCACGTGTCGGTGTCCTCCTCCTCCTTTGTTTGCGTCGGAGCGTGATCGTGTTGGTCGGCCGAGGCGGATGCGTGGGCCGGTGTTCGACCGCCCGGGTGGGACGCGGCGGCGGCCAGACCGGGGTTGAGGGCGACTACGACGGCTTGGGCGTCGCTGATCAGTTGGGCTAGCTCGGCACTCAACTTGCGAGCTTGGTCAAGGGACTGGACAGCGGCCTTGATCGCGGCAGGTGGGTCGTCGACGTAGGTTCCGAAGCTGACCGCCAGGTGTCCGGCGTGCAGGCGGTATTCGAGGAACCTGCTGAGCTGGTTGGTGGTTTGTTGCAACCGGTCGGCTAGGGCAGCCAGGGCGCCGAGGATTTCGTAGACGTCAACCGGGTCGTCCAGCCCGGACCAGCCGCTGGAGGGATGGGTAACCAGGTTGAGCATCCGGATGTTCTCCGCGGCGTCGGCGGCCAGCCCGATGGCTTGGTTCACCCTGGCCATGACCGCTCTCCTAATCGAAACGCTGTGGAGGTGCCAACTGCCGGTGATTTCGCATCGCTTCGTGACGAAGGTCGTCCTGTGCACCGAGCTGGGCCTGCTGGATTGCGGCAAGTGCAGCGACGCTGGCGCTGTCGGGCAGGTAGACCAGGTAGCGCCTGGTGGGCGGCTCGCGACCAGCAGGGAAACGAGACGGCCGCGAGCCGCCCGGCTGGCGCTCCGCTAGGGGATGGCGGATTCCCAGGATCAGCGGATCGACCGCGGGAGACTTAGGTGATCTCCTTGCGCTCCCCGGACCGGGTGACCTCGACCTGGCGTGGCTTGGCGTGCTCCAGCACCGGGATCCGCACGGTGAGCACCCCGGCGTTGTAGTCGGCGTCGAGCTTGTCCACGTCGAGGGTGTCGCCGAGGAAGATCTGCCGGGTGAACGTGCCGGTGGGGCGCTCGGCCACGATCAGCTCCGTGGCCTCGATCGCGGCGCGGCTCGCGTGCACGGTGAGCACGCTCTGTTCCACGGTCACATCGATGCTGTCCGGGTCCACCCCAGGCAGATCGAAGTGGAGGTAGAACCAGTCGTCGCGCCGGTAGGCGTCCATCGGCATCACCATCACGCCGCGGCTGGGCGTGGCGCCGAACAGCTGCTGGGTGAGCCGGTCCAACTCGCGGAATGGATCAGTTCGCATCAACATCGGGTGCTTCGCCTCCCTACCCATGTTATGAGCGCCTTGGGCTCAACTAATCTAACGGATAGCGCGGAGACTATATACTTGTCAAGCTGAAGGTTCTAGCCGACGGCGGAGGTGGTGGACGAATGCCCAACCGGCTGCCCTCCCGAGCGCCTGACCAGGATTACTACGCGCTCATCGGCGTGCCCGCCACGGCCTCCCAGCAGCAGATCACCCGGGCCTACCACCGCCTGGCTCGCACCACCCACCCGGACGCGGACCCACGCAACGCCCAGGCCGCAGACCAGTTCCGCGCCCTCGCCCACGCCTATCGAGTGCTCAGCGACCCGGCCAGCCGAGCCGGGTACGACCGGACCCGACAGGCTGGCCGTGAACACCAGCCGACGTCACTGGCAGCCACGCAACCCCCGATCACACGGTTGCGACCGCAACGGCCCCGACCGACCGGCGCCACCGTGCAACCGGGCCCCGTCATCTGGACCCGCCCCACCCAGGCCGGCCCGGCCGAGGATCGTCCATGACCGAACCCGCGGCATTCCGGCGGCTAGCAACCGATGATGCCGTATACGTGATCTCGGTCGCCTCGCAGATGACTCGGGTCCCGGCCGCCACCCTGCGCCTCTACGAGGACAAGGGCCTGCTCACCCCGGCACGTACCGCCGGTGGCACCCGCCAGTACAGCCCGGCCGACATCGCCCGCATCCACCGCATCACCGAGCTCGCCGCCGTCGGCATCAATCTCGCCGGAATCAAACTCGTCCTGCAACTCCAGGACGACACCACGCACCTAAGGGCCGAACTCGAGAAAACCAACGCCGCCGACCAATAGGACTAGACGCGCAACCCGACAGGACGATCGCCCGCGGCAAGTAACAGACTGCACCTTGTCGTACATCTACAATGGGCCGCCTTGACGGACCGGCTGGCACGCCTGGCGGCGTTCTCCTCGTTGCCGCGGTGTCCGGCGGGCTCGGAGTGTGTCAATGGCCTGATTATCGCGGGACCCTGCGCGGCCTCCGGCCCTCCACGTTGATCCTCCAAAGTCCCTTGACACCCTCCGCGTCCGGATGGGTTTGCAGCTATGAGGGGAACGGTGCAGAGTGATGATCACGGGAGGGCCGGATCTGGGCCGGACTGCCACTTGGTAGTGAACACGAACTCCCCGCGGCCACTCGTCCACCCAAAGCGACTCACAGCACTACCCCACGAGGCGCCACCTCAATGGCGGCAACACCCCTTGCGGACAGCACTACGAGCCGGTCTAGCCAGGTTCACATGGGCGATTGGGGTCGGCAGTAGAAGTCAGATTCCATTTCCGGAGGATGTTGCACATGGTTCCATCCTCGTACAGTACATCGATGGCCTCAGACAGTGCGGTCTGCAGGTCCTTCTCACCTTCTCGAACTCCGAACCCGAACTTGCGAGCGAAGACCTCTATTCCGGGCACCACTTCGAATACTCCCGGTTGCTCGCTGACATAGAAGTCGCCTTGCACATTGGCCAGAGTCACGGCATCCACTCCGCCCGCTCGAAGCGCGCCAAGGGCGTCAGCTTCCGTAGAGAAAGCGACCCGCCTAGAGAGCTCCAAACCTGTCTCCGCTAGCTTCTGCTCTATTTCCTCTAACCCCTCTGTTGCATATCCAGTCACCCAGCCAATGTCTTTCCCGGACAGGTCATCAACGGTTCGGACGTTTTGAGGGTTTCCATCCTCCACGACAAACACATCCGTGAACAGACCATAGAGAGCGTAATCAATTACTTGGTCTCGCTCCGCGGTATAGGAGAGGGAGCTGTTTATCGCATCACCCTGCTTGGCCTGAAGCGCACTAATAAGGGCGTCAAAGCCCAACGAGCGCCACTCGACGTCCACGCCCATCAGACCAGCCACGGCAATACCAATGTCGACGTTTGCTCCCGCTGGGTTCCCATTCTCGTCAAGGAACTCCTGAGGAGGGGAATCGAAAGCGGTGCAGTACCATATTGTCCCCCGCTGAGCGATGTCCGCGGGCGGCGCGACCACCGGCTTGCTGGTACTGTCCCGCAGTCTCCAGGCACGTCGGAAACCATGCATCTCGCTCATCGTTCTCCATAGTCAAAGTTCTGACGAACCCAGCCTATTCCTCTGGCGCGAGACGCCGAGGCGCTCGGCGACCTCGGTCACCCTCCATCCGTCGGGCACGACCGCGAGGGTCACTGGCTGCCGTCGCCATCGCCGCAGTCCCCAATCGGTACGGGGGCGCATACAACGACGCCCAGCTGCTTGGCGCGATCGATGAACTGCAGCCGCGGCACGGCCGACTCTTCGTACAACCGGTAACCCGCCGGCGTCCGCTCCGCGGTCTCTAGCAGTCCGACCTGCTCGTAGTAGCGCAGCGCAGATGGGCGGAACCCGGACCGCTCAGCGAGCTGCGAGATGCGCAACGTCGCTGTCATATCCCGACGGTAGACCTTCAAGCCAACTCGAAGGTCAAGTGCGGCCAGTCTGGGCCGGCGGTAAGGAACACGGGCTGTCCCATCGACTGTTACTCCAGTCGTACGTCTCGTACACCGGGCACTGCTAGAGCGTCGTCAGCGGCTCGGGACCGTCCGTCGCATCGTATGAACTCGACCAGCCCGGACGATGCGGCCAGATCAGAGGTGGTTGGCAGGATGATCGGGCAGCCCGCCGGCGATCCTTGCCCATGCTGGCGCACCCCACTAGATCGATCATGATCGATCGGCTCCGAGCAGACGTCCGGCGGTGGCCCGGCATGCGCTCGGAATACAGCTGGATCCCGGGGGGCGGGAGCGCCGGGCGTACCGAGCCGCATCAGGTCGGCGTGTCATTCAGCAGCCACCAGGGGGCTGTTTATGAATCGGCCGGTCGTACGGTCGAGGCCGACATCGTTGCCGGTGCGGTCGTGGTGACCGGCCGGGAGGCGATTAGCTGGTTGCGGGTGCGGGAAACCACGGAGGCGTTGGAGATCTTTCCCGACTCGAGTTTGCTGCTATCTCTGGCGACGGACCCACCGGAGTTGGAGCCGGCGCTGACCTGGGATGGGACGGTGCTCGCGATCGGCGCGATGCTGCAGCGGGTCCACACGAACGGCTTGGATTTGACCGATATTGCGGCGAGCACGCTCGCCCACCGCCTCGCGTCACACCTGCTCCAGCACTACTCCTCCTACCCCCGGGCGTCGCCACGCCCATCTAGAGGGCGCCTCGACCGTGGCACGGTCGATCGGGTGACCCAATTCGTTGACGCTGAACTCGCGAGCGAGTTGACCTTGGACCGGCTGGCGAAGGTAGCGACGCGGAGTCCGTTCCACTTCGCGAGGTTGTTCAAGGCCGCCACCGGGATGGCGCCGCACCAGTTCGTGATGGCGCGGCGGGTGCACCGTGCGACGGCGCTGCTGCTGCAGCCGACCCTGAGCGTTCCAGATATCGCGCGCTCCGTTGGTCTGTCGAACGTCAGTCACTTCCGGCGTATGTTCCGCCGCCACACCGGGTTGCTGCCCGGCGAGCTGCGCAAGAACAGCAAATTCGGACCCTCCCCGCGGCTCGACAGCGTGTGATCGTCGTACATGTGACCTCGAATGACTACATGTTCTTCAATCGCGACGTACCGCTGGCCGCTCGGGTGTACCGGGCGAACGACGACCCGTTCGTGCGCCAGCCTGCAGTGATCGTCAGCGGCTCCTGGCTCACCGTCAAGGAGCAGATGGCCCACACCTACGCAACGGCGCTGGCCGCGCGCGGCTACACGGCGTTCACCTTCGACTTCACCGGCTTCGGTCAAAGCGGCGGGACCCCGCGCCAGGCGGAAATCCCGGCCCGCAAGATCACCGATATTGCCGATGCCGCGCGGCACGTCGCGACTCTCTCCTACGTTCGCCCTGGCGCCGTCGGGTACCTCGCCATCTGCGCCAGCGCGCAATACGCACTTGCCGCCATCGCTGCCGGCGCGCCGATCTCTTCGTTCGCAAGCGTGGCCGGCTGGTACCACGACACTGAGTCCGTCGCGCCGTTCTATGGGGGCGCTGCAGGCGTGGCGATGCGGATCGGCCGCGCCCGTGAGGCCCTCGACGCCTACCTGCAGACAGGCGACGTTCGCACCGTGCCCGCCTACGCCGACGGCAATGATCGAGCCGGCATGTTCTTCACGCTCGACTACTACGCCAACCCCGCCCGCGGGGCGATCCCGGCGTGGACCAACGAAATGGCCGAGCTGAGTTGGCTCTACTGGCTTACCTTCGACGGACTGTCTCCGGCGTCGGATGTTTCGGTACCTACCCTGCTCGTGCACGGCGACGACTGCGTCCTCCCCGACAACGCCAAAGCGGTGTACGACCGGCTGGCCGGACCTCGAGAGCTGGTGTGGGCGGATGGAACTCAGATCGACTTCTACGACCAGCCCACCCACGTCTCCCTCGCCGTCGACGCCGCGGACGAACACTTCAAGAAGACGCTGCCGTCATGAGCGAGGCAGACGTCCTCACCCTGATGCTGCACGCCATCGACGCCCGCGACTGGGTGACCCTGCGCGCATCCTTCGCCGACGAGGTGCACATCGACTACACGTCGCTGTGGGGCGGTGAGCCGGCGACGGTTAAAGCGGACGATCTCGTTGCTGACTGGCGGCCGTTCGCGCTCGGGTTCGTCGCGACCCAACATCTGACGGGGCCGGTGTTGATCTCGGACGGACGCGCGCATGCGCATGTCTGCGCGCACCACTGGTTGCCGGACGCCGAGGGTGGGGACGTGTGGGCCGTCTACGGCCACTACATCGCCAGAGTGACCGGTGGGAAGATCACCGAACTCAGCCTCCAGACCTTCTACCAGGAAGGCGATCTTGATCCTCCCGCCGTCGTTCGCCAGCGTGCAGCCATCGCCCAATAGGGCGCGCTAGAGGCGGGGTCGGCCGAACACCTCCGTTGGGCGGACCTCCTCGTCGCATCCGGCGCCGCTCGACCAGCATCAAATCCGGTCCGAAATGTCGGTCGGTTCGATACAGCCAGGGCGCCAAGCTGTGCTCTGAGGCGCGACGCCGCGCCCGAGTCGGCGGTGAGCGGTGTCAGACGGGGGATGGCTGCTCCGCGCCGACCGCGTGCTGGACACGCAGCTGTTTGCGCACCCTGCGCTGGAGGGGACCTACGTCGCGGCGCCGGACACGACTGCCGCTCACTCGCGCCCAGGCGACGTAGGCCTTCTCCAACGTGGTATGGGTGGGGTCTTCCGCCTCCTGGTGGTCGCCGGTTAGCAAGTACGCCGTCCCGCAGGAGGTGGTCCCACCGCGAGAGCACGTAGGCGCGAAAGTCGACGCTGTCGTCGGTCCTCATGGACCTCCCTTCACCGCCCAAGACGGACTGCCGAGCCCAAAAGGTTGGCTCGGAGGGGGTCTGGTTCGCTGAGATCATCGCGCCAAGCGGGTCTTGCGCGGTTATCTCCTCCTCCTCCTCCTCCTCCTGTCTGAGGTGGTAGCGCCGAAACTGCCGGTGAACTGCCGGTGGGGCTGCCTGGTGAAGACGAGTGCCAGCAATAGCCTGGTTTGGTCCGAGCAGCCAGCCCTCCGCTGAGAGGTCACCCAGGCGCAAGCGCGGACGACACCTTCTTGTCCCTGGCACGAAACGACCTTGCTCACCCGCTCCCGCCACGCCTCCACCAGCTCACATGGCGACCCAACTGAAGGAGGACGGACATGGAGGACACAGCAACAAGCGGTGCGCTTCGTTCGGTCGCGAGGGCGAGGCCGGAGCGAGTGAAGTGGTTCGCCCTGGCTCTGTTGTGTGCGGTGCAGTTCATGGTGGTCCTCGATGTCGCGATCGTGAACGTCGCGCTGCCGTCGATTCAGGTGGATCTGGACTTCACCCAGCAGAATCTCCAATGGGTCATCAGCGCGTACGCGCTCGTCTTCGGCGGTTTTCTGCTGCTCGGCGGCCGACTTGCCGACATCGTCGGACGTCGGCGGGTGTTCATGGTCGGGCTGGTCGTCTTTTCGCTCGGCTCGCTGCTGTGTGGGCTGGCGTGGAGCGAAGGGTCGCTCATCGGTGCCCGAGCGATCCAGGGCCTCGGCGCCGCGACGATTACGCCGTCCGCATTGTCGATCCTGACCACGACCTTCGCGGAGGGCCGGGAGCGAAACGTTGCCCTTGGCGCCTGGGGAGCGGTTGGCGGTTTCGGAGCCGCGGCCGGAGTACTGCTAGGCGGGATCCTGACCGACCTGCTCTCCTGGGAGTGGATCTTCTTCGTGAACATTCCCGTCGGCGTAGCTGGACTCGTCCTCGCTCCGGTCCTGCTCGGTGAGAGCCGTGACGCTCACGGCCAGAACCACGACGTGCCGGGGGCTGTGCTGGTCACGGGTGGGCTCAGCGTTCTGGTGCTCGCGATCACGCAGGGTCAGCAGTGGGGCTGGGGGTCGCTGAAGACAGTCGGCGCGTTCACCACCTCGGCGATCCTCCTCGTCGCCTTCGCGCTACGCGAGCAGCGGCAACGGGATCCGCTCGTGCCGTTTTCGATCTTCCGGCGGCGAACGCTCGCCGCGGCGAACATCGCCGGGTTCATCCTCGGCACGGCTCTGTTCGCCATGTTCCTCATGCTCACGCTGTACATGCAGCAGGTGCTCGGCTACTCCGCGCTAAAGACCGGCGTCGGGTACCTCGCGGTGGCGGGCACCGCCGTCATCTGGGCGAACGTCGCGGCGGCCGCGGTAAGCCGAGTCGGGGTGAAGCCGGCGCTCATCCTCGGCATGACCCTGCTAACCGCCGGTCTCCTTTACTTCACCCAGGTGTCCGTGGGCGGCTCGTACTGGTCCGATCTGTTCCCCGGGTTCCTCCTCCTCGGAATCGCGATCCCCTTCGCGTTCGTGCCGATCACGATCGCCGCGCTCGCGGGAACCAAGCCGGAAGAGGCTGGCCTAGCCTCGGGTCTGATCAACACCAGCCAGCAGATCGGCGGCGCGGTCGGTATCGCGCTGCTCTCAACGATTGCGGTCTCGACCACCGACGATCGGTTGGCCACCGGCACTCAACCGGCGGCGGCGTTGACCGAGGGCTTTCAGGCGGCGTTCTGGGCCGGTGCGCTCATCGCCTTCGGCGGCATCCTTGTCTCGATCTTCCTCGTCCGCGGTCGCGATCTAGGGCCACGCGCGGCGCCGCTGCCTGAGCCAGTGTTCGAGGCGACCGGCTGCACGAGCTGTGGCGGGATCCGGGCAACCGCGACGACCTCGACGGCCGGCTGAGCACGTACACCATCGTGACCACCACGGCGCAGCACGGGCCAGCGGGTACGTCGATGCCTGGCGACGACGGCACGCCGCCAGGCATCGATCTCACCGCGAGCGGATCAACATCACCGGCCAGATCGGGTACGGTCCACAGCAGGTCCGCGGTCCGGACAGGGCTCACCCGGCTCCAGCAGTCCTGGCCAAGTTGACGCCCCTGCTCTCAAGCGGCCCGAAGGTGGGCGGAACGAGCGCGCGCCGCGTCACGATTCCTGATCGGGATCGGCCGGGAGTCCCTCCACGTGGATCAGGATGAACTCATTGTCGTCGGCCAGGGTCGGGTTGCGTCCGCTGTTGGGCAGATTGTTGTCGCATCCAACGAGCAGTGTGCTGCCGTCGACGCGGTGCACGGCTTCCACCGATTCGCAGACCACGCTGAACGGGTTCCCCAGTCCCACGTCACCCGGGTGGATCGCCGGTAGCGAGATGAGGTTCGGGTCAGGGATTGCGGTCAGGTGGACGACAGTCCGCGGGACGAGGAATCCGTCCGCCGCGACCTCGCGCAGATCGACGGTTCCACCCGGATAGATCGCTAGGCAGTGCCGCCATACGGCCTCGCGCGCCTCACCGGCAAGCTCCTCGGCCACGACTTTGCGGACATGGCCATCGACGACGATGCGCGCGTGGGGGTCTCGGCGCAGATTCAGGCACCACGCTGGATCCTGCGGACGCCCGAAGTTGCCCCCGCGATGGCGATGTCGCCATTGATCGGGAAGCCCAGCACGGGCACAGTGCGAGGCATTCCCGTGCGCGCCCCGGTCGTCGTGAGCATGATGACGGGGCCAGCGCGCCTTCCAGCAAACCCCATATGTCACAACCAACCGACCAACCGACACGAGAAGCCTGACAGCGACATGCTTTCGTGGTCGTGACGCTCTCGGTCCGCCGAACTCGTCCGCCGCATGGAGGGCCTCAGCTAACCGATGCTGCCCCCGCACGGAGGCAGCGTGATTCTTGGATCAGCTGTCGGCGGTTGGGCGTCGGGCGATCAGGCAGTGGGGGCAGCCGAGGTGGGTGGCGGCTGCGCACTGACCGTCTCCTCCGACGGCATCAGGATCCACAGGACCGGGTAGATCAGGATCTGGCTGCCGGGGATAAGCATGAGCAGCAGCACGAAGAGGATTCGCGCGGGCCACGGTTCGATGCCGAAGCGTCGGCCGAGGCCAGCACACACGCCGCCCAGTACCCGCCCCTCACGTGGTCGGACCAGACCGTGCTGGGCGAAGCTGCGGTGGATGTCGTTCATGTTGACGGCGCACTTCCTTCAGGTTGGTATCCGGGGCCTTTCCCCGACACCTCTACTGTGCGCCGCACGAGACATCTGGTACATCGGGTACAGCCCTGACCTGACCCCCGAATCGCCGCCCTGAAACCCCAGGGCCCGGACCCGTAGCGACGAGCGACCCGGTAAGCCCCGGGCGTTCACCTTCGCCGATGTGCGTGACGTGGCACACCTCACCACCAGGTTGGTTTAGCCAGGCTGGCTGTTCGCGTCGCACGACGGTGCCAGTCTCCGCTTCGCTCACCCAGCGACGGCCGCGCATGTCCATGCATTCCCTCGGCGGTATGTGAGTGCGTGGCGAGCAGGGCTGGTTGGGATGGGTCGGCTGGGAGTCCCGTCGCCGCGCCTACGCTGGTCGGGTGTCGATGAGCGGGAGGGCTGGCGCCGGTTCGGACGTCGGTGTGTTGGCCGAAAGGAGTTGGGGGACGCGGTCGCACCGCGAGGCCCTGGCGGACCTGGTATTGCTGGGCTGGACGCCGTGCGGGGTCGGGGACTGGGCTGTTGCGCTGCGGTCCCCCGGCGGCGGGCTCGCAGCTCGGGTATGCCCCTTTGATCCGGCCTACCCGGCATTCCTCGAGTTGTGCCGCCGGTGCGCTGGGAGTCGGTATCTGCCGCACATCGACCTCACCGCAGCTCTCGACGGAGGCGGCCGCCTGACTGTGCTGGAGTTTCTGGCGCCAGCGGAGGAAGCGGACGCGGCCGAGTTGATCCGTCAGTGGAAGGGACGAGGGGGATACCGAACTCAGCATGGTGAAGGCGGCGGCGCTAGCAGTCGACGAGGAGTACGGAACCCGGCTGCCGTGGTGGGACGGCATCGACCTCAACCAGGGCAACGTCCGGCGGTCGATGGATGGCCAGCTCACACTCGTCGATGTCTTCTGCATGGACGGCGCGGCGCTGTACGGCCAGATCCTGCAAGACCCGGCCGTCGTACGCCGGCGCATCCCGGAGGAGCAGCGTCAGCATCTGCTTGAGATTCCCTACCTCGCCCGGGAGAGCAGCCCGGCCGAACTGTACGCGCTGCAGGACGCGTGGCTCGGTAAGGAGCCCGACGGTTCAGAACGGCGCCTGCGCCAGTAACGGACCGTCATCGCCCACGGGCCGAAATCGATTGGGATCAACCCGGCCCCTTTCCTACGATCGGACGCATGGCGAGCTATGAGCCAGTAGACCTGTCCGCTGTCTCCAACGCCGGTATGGCGGTTCTTGGCGGTGAGCCGGGTGATGTTCCGCTCGGGAGGGTGGACCTGCGTGGCCTGCCGTTCCTGATCGGGTCCGAGCCGCCGTCTGTGGAGAGGTGCCTGCTGCTGCCCGGCGCCCCGACGTCGGTCGGGATCGGTCGGCTTGCGCGGTGGGTGATCGTCGCGCATCGGCTGCTCGAGCCGGGCGAACCGGCCGGACATGCCGTCGGGCAGACCGTAGCGGAGTATGCGTTTCACCTTGCCGGCGGCGAGGCCGTGGTGGCGCCCATCCGGGAGCGGTTCGAAATCCAGGTGGTGCCGCCGGAATGGGGCCGTCAGCCGTTCCTTGCCGTCACCGACACCAGCGATCGCAACCTGCCGCGTTTCCAGGGCAGGTGGGGTGAAGCCGGGATCCGTCTGGTGGAGCACGCTATGGGATGGCCCGCCGGATATTACCTGTGGTGCTGGGAAAATCCTCATCCGGAACGACTGGTCGAACGGATCGAGTTCATCCCGCGCGGCAGCCGATTCGTCGTCGCCGGCGTCACGATCAGTGATGTGGATGAGCACCCGTTTGTCCACGCGCCGGCGCGTCCGGTGCGGCTCGTGGCCAAGGACGGGCGGAACGGCGTTCTCGATATCGAGGTGGACCGCGGTGTGGCGACCTATCCGCAGCCGCTGCCCGGCGAGGACGACCGGGCCGGCTGGGGAGCGACCGAGGGAAGGTCGGCGTATACGTCGATCGCCGCGCTGCCGTCGGCAACCGTCGCCGTCCGGCAGGGCGACAACGAGCTCGGCCGGGTGCGCTGGGGCGACGTGGAACGTGACGGGCGGGCGGACGCCGGCCAGGTCTTGCTCGAGCTGGTGGAAGACGGCCGCAACTGGGTGCATGTGAGCGTCGTCGACGAGGCGACCGGGCGGCCGGTGCCGTGCCGTGTCCACTTCCGTTCGGCCGAGGGAATTCCTTACCAGCCGCACGGCCACCACAATCACGTCACGCAAAATCTCGACAGCTGGCATTACGACGTTGGCGGTGACGTACGTCTGGGGCAGCGCAGCTACGCATATATCGACGGAACCTGCCAGGGATGGCTGCCACGAGGCGACGTCGTGGTCGAGGTCGCGCGCGGGTTCGAATACGAGCCGCTCCGGCAGACCGTGCGGATCGAGCCGGGTCAGCGAGACCTGACGCTGCAGATCGGGCGCGTCGCTGACATGGCTTCGGAAGGATGGTGGTCTGGCGACTCGCACGTGCATTTTCTCTCGACCCCGGGCGCTCAGCTCGAACAGAGGGGCGAGGATTTGCGTGTCGTCAACTTGCTGCAGACGCAGTGGGGCGCGCTGTTCACTAATACCGAAGATTTCTCCGGTCTGCCCAGCGTCGTCGACGGCGGCGGCTACGTGACGTACGTCGGCCAGGAAAACCGGCAGCACGCGCTCGGCCACATCGTCCTGTGGGATCTGAAAGAACCGGTCATGCCGTGGTGCAGCGATGGCCCCGACGAGGCGGAGCTCGGCGGCGCGCTGGACGCGACGTTGAGCGACTGGGCCGATCGGACGCACGCCCAGGGCGGCACCGTCGTCGCCGCGCATTTCCCGAATCCGAACGGCGAGCCGGCCGTTCTCGTCGCGACGGGCCGAGCCGACGCCGTCGAGATGCTGGCCCATTCCGACGACGCGATGCTCGAGTATTACCGGTATCTGAACAGCGGCTACCGGCTGCCGCTCGTCGGTGGCACGGACAAGATGTCGAGTGCCGTGCCGGTCGGTCTGTATCGCACGTACGCACGGCTGGACGAGGAGTTCAGCTATGAGGCTTGGTGCCGGGCGGTGCGGTCGGGTCGTACGTTCCTTTCCGGTGGACCGCTGGTGACGCTCTCGGTCGACGGGTGCGAGCCGGGCGGTACCGTCGAGCTATCCGGGCCGGGAACGGTCAGTATCCGTGCTGCGGTACGCAGCATTTTCCCGCTCAGTTCGCTCGAAGTCGTGTGTAACGGCGAGGTCGTTGCGAGGGCAGAAGCCAACGGTGGACGGCAGGCCGAAGTCAACGAGGAATTGCCGATCCATGGGAACTCGTGGATAGCCTGCCGAGCGTTCGGCGTCGCTTACCACCTCGATGAATGGGGTCGCCGGGTTTTCGCCCACACTTCACCGGTCTACATCGCCTGCGGCGGCGACTGGACGATGACCGACCCCGAGGGCATCCGCTATATCCGAACGCTTGTCGAGGGCGCCCGCGAATACGTTCGGCACACTGCGGTCCGCAGGTCCGACCAGTTCACAACGCACCATCACGGCGAGGCCGACCACCTCGCCTGGCTAGAGCGGCCGTTCGCCGAGGCCCTGCGCGCGCTGGAAGAGCGCGGCCATAGGTGATGACCAGGCTCGACCGGCATCATCCTCCGGAAGCACCTGCCCGGGCGTCGTGGCGCGCCGGTCGCCCGCTGGGTGATGGACGAGGCAACTCGGCGCGCCGGACCCAGCCGATACGAGAAGCCCGACAGCGACATGACAGTCGTTCCTTGTACTACGCCTTTCGGCGGAGTCGGTACCACTGCGGCGCTGTCTTGTTCAGCGGCCACCCCAGCCCATTGGTGTCCGCGGGCTTCACCGAGACCATCTCCCAGCCCGGAAACGCGACCTCGACCTCCGCCCTCGATACGCCACCCACAACGGAGCGCATCCATGTCGGCCCAAAGGCGAGTATCAGCAGTGTCGCACCCGAGTTGGCAAGTGCAGAGACACCCCGACCCTCGGCGAGACGCTGCTCGGAGTTCAGGCCCTGGAAGCAGCCGATGTCGACGAAGAAGTCGAATGTGCCCAGACGGGCCGATGCGAGATCCGTCACGTCGCCCACCACGAAGGTGGCGCCGGAGACGCCCTTGCTGTTGGCCACGTCGATCGCGCGCGGGACATTGTCCACGCCCACGGCCTCCCAACCCCTCCTCGCGAGTTCGTGGGTGTACAGGCCGCGGCCACAGCCCAGATCGAGCGCCCGACCGAGCGGGTGTGACCGCTCCGCCTCCTCCCGGTCCAGCAGGGCCTGGATACTCGTCGCTGCGGCCTTACGATAACGCTCCCAGGGAGTGATCCCGAAGCGGTATGCGAGGGCATATCCGGTGCTC
>JBKPTD010000171.1:0-5708 GCA_046735375.1 Actinomycetota bacterium
AGCTCAGCCGCGCCTGCCAGCATCCCGACAATCTGTGGAGCCTGCACGGGCTGCACGAATGCCTCACGCGCCGCGGCGAGAAGGTCGAAGCGGGGCTGATCAAGCAGCGCCTCGATCTCGCGCTGGCTCGGTCGGAGGTGCTGGTGAAGGCCTCCTGCTTCTGCCGCACGAAGGTCGCGGCCTGAGAACCATGACGATCCGCCTGGCCACTGCCGCCGACGCGGGGGCGATCTGGCAGATCTTCAAGGCGGTCGTCGCAGGCGGCGACACGTACGTCTTCGCGCCCGACACGCCTCGCCAGGAGGCACTCGACTACTACCTCGGCGCGAAGGTGCATGCGTGGGTGGCCGAAGAAGACGGCGTCGTCGTCGGCATGTACAAGCTGATCCCCAACCGGCGCGACCTCGGCTCGCACGTCGCCAACGCGTCGTTCATGGTGGCGCCGTCAGCGCACGGCCGCGGTATCGGCCGCGCCATGGGCGAGCATTGCCTCAACGAGGCCAGACGTGCCGGCTATCAGGCGATGCAGTTCAACTTCGTGGTGAGCACGAACAAAGGCGCGGTCCATCTCTGGCAGGAACTGGGGTTCACGATTCTCGCGACCCTGCCAAAGGCGTTCAATCACTCCACGCTCGGCTACGTCGACGCGTACGTGATGCATCGATTCCTCTAACAGACGCCGGATTCCGGCCTTCGCAGGAATGGAGTACAGATGAACCAATCGTATCCGAGACACTCCCCGTCCCCGCTCGTGAACGTCACCGCCCCCGCCGCGCGGTCGTGACCGACCTGCCGCCTGCGTGGAGCCCGCGCGATCAAGCTGACGGGACGGTTGTGCGAACATGTTGTGGGACACAAGCGCCATCGGGCTGAACCGCGTCTGACCGCCGCTGTCCACTATTCTAACGGGTGGAACGGGTTAGAAACTGTATGCGGTCGCAAGTGCCGGAGACGCGCTACGCGCAATCGGCAGGCGTCAACGTCGCCTACCAGGTGGTCGGCCACGGCCCGGTCGACGTCGTCTACGTGCCGGGATGGGTCTCACATGTCGAGCTCGCGTGGGAGCTGCCGGAACTCGCCGCCGGCTTCGAGCGCCTGGCGTCTTTCTCACGTCTGATCTTGTTCGACAAGCGTGGCACGGGCATGTCGGATCCGGTGCCGGCGGACCAGCTGCCTACGCTCGAGCAGCGCATGGACGATGTACGGGCGGTCATGGACGCCGTCACCTGTGAGAGGGCCGCCATTTTCGGTGCCTCTGAAGGCGGTAACATGAGCATGCTCTTCGCGGCGACCTATCCGGAGCGTACGATCGCACTCTGTACCTTTGGCTGCACGGCCAAGCGGATCTGGAGCCCGGACTATCCGTGGGCACCGACCCGGGAGAAGCGGCTGGAGACATTTGCCGAGACCGAGCGCTACTGGACGACCGGACTCGGCTGGCAAGATATGGCACCAAGCCTTGATCCGGCCTCGCTCTCCGAACTCGCCCGCTACTACCGCCGCTGTGCCAGCCCGGGCGCGGCGGTCGCCCTGCTGAAGATGAACACCGATGTTGACGTGAGGGACGTCCTGCCGACAATCCGCGTTCCGGCTGTCGTGATGCACCGGACGGCGGATCGCGATGCCAACGTCGAAGAAGGTCGGTACATCGCCGCGCACATTCCAGGTGCGCGTTTCGTCGAGTTCCCGGGCAAGGACCACTCCTGGTGGACTCAGGGCCGAGATGCGATCCTGGACGAGATCGAAGAGCTCGTGACCGGCGCCAGGCCTGTGCCGGAGCCGAATCGCGTGCTGGCTACGGTCTTGGTCACTGATATCGTCGGGTCGACCGAGCGTGTCCGCGCGCTCGGTGATCGTGCATGGGCGGACCTTCTCGCACGCCATCGCGCAGCGGTGCGACGGGAACTCGAGCGCTTTCGCGGGCGCGAGGTCGACACCGCAGGCGACGGCTTCCTTGCGACGTTCGATGGACCAGCGCGCGCGATCCGCTGCGCTGTTGCGATCCGCCGCGCCATGCGCGCCCTTGGGCTCGAGCTTCGGACGGGTGTCCACACTGGCGAGTGCGAACTGCTCGGGGATCGGGTCGCCGGAATCGCCGTCCACACGAGTGCGCGGATATCCGCTCTCGCGGCGCCGAATGAGGTGCTCGTATCCGCGACGGTCCGCGACCTCGTCTCGGGCTCGGGAATTGTGTTCGAGGATCGCGGCGAGCACGAGCTCAAGGGCGTGGGCGAACGCCGGATCTTTGTCGTCACCGAGGCCTGACGCTTTCGGAGGGTCGGTCTTTGAACTCCCAGTCCGCTGTCGGAGGTTTTGACGATGGCTGAGACGACTTTCAGCTTGCGACCGGGCCGCCCCATCGACGCCAAAGCCTGCGCGCGCGTCTGCTACGGAGCGTTCGGCACGATCGCCCGGCAACACAACTTTCCGCCCGACTTCCCCTCCGTGGAGGTCGCCACGGATCTGATGACGATGCTCCTTGCGCATCCGCGGTTCTTCAGCGTCGTGGCGGAATCTGGGGGCGAGGCGGTGGGTAGCAACTTTCTTGATGAGCGATCGACGGTCGCGGGCCTCGGACCGATCACAGTCGATCCCAGAGTGCAGAACCGCAGGATCGGCCGGGCTCATGCAAGCCGTCCTGGACCGAGTGACAGGAGACTCGCATGACCGACCGCATCAGTCCGAAGCAGTTTCACGAGTCCGCGGGGGTCGAAGAGTGGCGGGTCATCGGCGATGGCGCGTGCGCGTACTTTCGGACGGGATCGTTCGCGGCAATCGCGCGGCTCGTGCAGGCGATCAGCCAACTGCCTGGTGTTGAGGACCACAAGCCCGACGTCGACCTGCGGCACGACGGCGTGACCGTGCGCCTGATCACATACACCGACGACTACTACGGGATGAGCCAGCGCGACGTCGAGATGGCCCGCCGGATCTCGGCGGCTGCTCGACGGTTGGGCTTGTCTGCCGACCCGTCAGCCGTTCAGAGCGTGCTCGTCATCCCGGGCGCGACGTCTACCGCCGAGGTGATGCCGTTCTGGCGCACCGCGCTGGGGTATGAGCCTCGCCGCGACAGCCCCGCCGAGGACCTCGTGGATCCGCATGGTCGGGGGCCGGAGTTCTGGTTCGAGCGGATGAGTGAGCCGCGCGCGGACGGCGGCGGCGCGATCCACGTCGCTGTGTGGCTGCCGTACGAGCAGGCGGAGGCTCGCATCACGGCTGCGCTCGCCGCCGGGGGCCGCATGGTGCGCGATGATTTCGCTCCATCGTGGTGGACGCTGGCTGACGCAGCTGGAAACGAGGTGGACATCGCGACCACTCGCGGCCGCGACTGAGCTTCGAGCCTTTTCTGATTCGTGACCGGCGCCGACGCTCCGCGCGCTCCGGCTTGGCGGCACACATTTCGGTGGCCTTGCAATAGGGAAACGACGTCAGCTACTCAGCTTGTGGCCCAGATCGGCGATGCCGTCGCCTAGGCTCTTGAAGAACTTCCCGACCTCGTTGGTGCTCACCTTGCCGGCCTTCTTGAGACCATCGACGGAGGCCTGCGTGCCGTCCTGCAATTTGGTGCCAGACCATTTGGCAGCGCCCTCCAGGCTGGCGCTCGCCTTCCTGAGCCCCTCGGTCGCATCCTTGCCCGATTTCTGGGTCTGGTCGGCGGTCGCGTGCCAGGCCTTGGCGAGCGAGTGGTCGACCTGGGCGAACGTCTTCTTCAGCTGGTCAGCCGACTTCACCGTGCCCTTCTTGACCTCTCCGCTCAGCTTACTCAGCTGGTCGCCTGCCTTCATGACGCCTTCCTTGGAATCCTTGGCGACCTTGCCCCCCTCTTTGTGCACGTAGGCTGCCGCCTTCTGGATGTGCTCGGCCGCCTTGTTCATGTCACCTTTGACGAACGACTCGTGGGCCCTGGCCATGCTCTTGTCGGGCTCCGTCGCGAAATCGCCAGGGGCCTGCGCGTAGACCGTCGGGATGGCGGCCATCAACACAGCGACGAGGAATGCGCTCCACACTGGCGAGCCTCTCTTGGGAAGGCCTGCTGTCATGATCTTCCTCCTACCATGAGACTAGCACCCGAAAACACGCGCCAGTTACCTTTGCCTTGTACTTCCTCGGTGTTCCGGCGAATTGCGGCGATTGCTGCGTTGCCCACGGTTGAATTCTCACTCTCGCAGCCTCCTGATTCGATGTGAACACCCTGATTTCAATGGGTCTTCTTCGACACTCGAGCTATCAAGTCGTCAATCCTCGAGAGGAATAGCTTCAGGATCGGAGACGTATTCGTCTTGCTGTAGCCGACAACCAGATCAATCGTGGGTACATCCCCCTGCAAGGGGCGGATGGTCAGGGATGACGGCAGCAGATTCCGTGCGTAGGCAGGTAGCAGCGCTACGCCACGCGTTGATGCGACCAAGGACATCGCCATGGCCAGATGGTCCGCCTCGTGATCAGGCTTGATGTCAATGCCGGCGCGCCGCAAGTAGTCGTCAACGACCTTTCGCCCAACGGGAGCCGTGTTCGAGACGGCAATGAATGTCTCGCCCACCATGTCATGGGGATTGATCGCCTCCTGCGAAGCGAGGCGGTGATCGGTGGGCAACACGACGACGAACGGTTCCGTGGCGACGACCCGGAACATCAGATCGGTTGCCCGTGCTTCTCGTCGGAGGAACGCCACGTCGAGCTTGCCCCTGACAAGAGCATCCGCGAGGTCGGGAGAATACTGGCTCGAGACGGTGATCTCGATACTGGGGAGCTCGTCCCGAAGAAGCCGGATCGCTTCGGGGAGCCAGTCGATCTCCTTTCCGGTCAGGAAGCCCAGCGCGAACGACAATCTGGCGGGCTGAGCAGCGCGTCGTGCCGCTTCGCGAGCCGCATCGACCTGAGCCAGCGCCAGTCGGGCATGGTCGAGAAAGACCCGACCCGCGGCGGTCAGCTCGATGCCGTGAGCACTGCGAACCATCAGTTGCGCGCCGACCTCGTACTCGAGGTCCCGGATCTGACGACTGAGTGAAGGCTGCGCCGTGTGCAGCCGCCGCTCGGCGGCCACCGTCAGACTTCCCTCCTCGGCCACGGCGACAAAATAACGAAGATGTCGCAGTTCCATAGCGTGTCCCATACCTCCGAGGTATGGGACCAGCCTACAAAGTATTGGATCACTGCGCTACCAAACCCTAGTCTGCACCATCAGAAGGCATACAAACGGTCTTCGTCGGCGGCCTCAGGGCCGGCCAAAGCGGAAGGAGCGACGATATGGGTACCCCGGTTGTCTTGATCACCGGCGCGCTGACTGGAATCGGGCGCGCGGCAGCTCTTGCTTTCGCTCGGGAAGGTCACCGCACCATGGTTGCCGGTCGCCACGAGGAAGCCGGTCAGAGACTGGTCACTGAGCTGCGCGCACTCGGCACTGAAGCAGAGTTCTTCCGTACGGATGTGCGCCACGAGGACGAGGTGCGGAACCTGGTCGATCGGACCGTTGCTCGCTTCGGTCGCCTGGACGTAGCGGTCAACAACGCCGGCACCGAAGGCCAGCCCGGTCCAGTGACGCAGCAGACCGCCGAGACCTATACCGCCACCTTCGACACCAACGTGCTCGGGACGCTGCTCAGCATGAAGCACGAGCTGCGCGTGATGCAGGCTCAAGGGAGCGGCAGCATCGTCAACATCTCCTCGACCTACGGTCACGAAGGAGGGGCCGGCGCATCCGTTTACGT
>JBKPTD010000172.1:0-16592 GCA_046735375.1 Actinomycetota bacterium
CCTGTGTGGCGTACATCGAGAAGCAAGGACCACCTGAGCGCACGGAGATCTGCCGGACCAACTCCACGCTGTTCTCGCTCATATTGACGCCGAGGAGTGCCCCAGTGAGCTGAACGACCGGGCATGGTGCGAGGCCGTCTATCTCGTCTGCCATCAAGGTGAGAGTGCGCCCATAGCCGATCCCCAGCACGTCGTCCACGGACACAATTTCTCTGAGCAGCGCTGCCGCCGCACGCGCGAGCTGGTGGCGCATCTGCGCCGCCGGCTCGGCCGGGGTGTCGACGACGATCGCACGACGCAGCCCGCCGAAGGCCCCCCGCAGTCGATCCGCCAGCGACGCGTCTAGCCCGGCGGGTACCCGTATCTCGATGCGCACGATCCCGGCCGCGCGCGCGTCGTCAATGATCCGGGCGACCTTGAACCGGCTCACCCCGAATTCGCCGGCGATCTCGCTCTTGGATCGGCCGTCGATGAAGAACCGGCGTGCCACGCTCGCGGCTCGGACGAGCTCGTCGGGTCCAAGACCAGCGCGTTCCCCGCGAGGCTCAGACGCCATACCTCCGCCTCCCAGGTCACGAATCGGTCAATAACTCTGGCATAGCACCTTGACGCCGAAGGCGACCCTGCGGTCGACTATAAGCGCTCGTACGAGCATAGTAGCGCTCATCTGAGCAGCGCCTTAGGAGGTCATAGTGGACGGCCGACGGATTCGGCGCATGCGGGGACTGGCGGTCGCAACGGCGGCGGCTATATCGGTGGCAGGTATGGCCGCCTGCAGCTCGTCCGACGACAGCGGCGGCTCCAATCAAGGAACAGGCGGCAAAGCGACCATCAGGGTCGCCGTCGTGAACAACCCCCAGATGGTCGACATTCAGAAACTGACGCCCGACGGGTTCGAAGCCTCGCACCCGAACATCCAGGTCAAGTACGTGACTCTGGACGAGAACACATTGCGCGATCAGGTCACGAAGGATGTCGCCGCGAAGGGTGGCCAGTTCGACGTCGTGATGATCGGTCCGTACGAGACGCCGATCTGGGCGAAGAACAACTGGATCTCCGACCTCACGTCGTACGCGAACAACGACAAGGCCTACCAGGTGGACGATCTCATCAAGCCGATCAGGGAGAGCCTGAGCAGCGACGGGAAGCTCTACGCCGTCCCGTTCTACGGAGAGTCGTCCTTCCTCATGTACCGCAAGGACCTGCTCGCGAAGGCTGGCGTCACGATGCCTGCCAAGCCGACCTGGAGCCAGGTCGCGGACATCGCGAAGAAGCTCAACGGCTCCACTAAGGGGATGGCCGGGATCTGCCTGCGTGGCAAGACGGGGTGGGGCGAGAACCTCGCACCGCTGGATACCGTCGTCAACACCTTCGGCGGACAGTGGTTCGACATGCAGTGGAAGGCCCATCTGACCGACCCGGCCTTCAAAGATGCGACCAACTTCTACGTCAATCTCGTCAGGACCGCCGGCGAGCCCGGCGCGGCGAACTTTAGCTTCAACGAGTGCGCCAACGCGATGCAGCAGCAGAAGGCCGCGATGTGGTACGACGCGACGGTGGGCGCCTCCGTGATCGACGATCCCAAGTCCAGCCCGATCGCAGGCAAGCTCGGTTACGCACCAGCGCCGGTCGTCAAGACCCCCAATTCCGGGTGGCTGTGGACTTGGGCTCTCGCAATCGAGAGTGCGTCGAAGCACAAGGACGCCGCCTGGACCTACATGAGCTGGGCGACGTCGAAGCAGTACATCGACTACGCCGGCCAGAAGCTGGGATGGGCCAGTGTGCCACCGGGCAGCCGCTACTCGACCTATTCCAACCCGAACTATCAAAAGGCGGCGCAGGCGTTCGCCAAAGCCACGCTCGACCAGATCAACGGTGTCAACGTCGCGCAGCCGGGTGTTAACCCACAGCCCTATGCGGGGGTCCAGTACGTCGGGATCCCCGAGTTCCAGGATCTCGGCACGCGAGTCTCGCAGGAGATAACGGCGGCGATCGCTGGCAAGCAAAGCGTGGATTCAGCGCTGAGCAAGGCACAGAGCTACGCAGAAGCGGTGGGGCAGAGCTACGGGTGAGCTTCCCGCCGGGCCTACTGGCCGCGGCAGCGGTGTGGCGTCCGTGCGGAAACGGACGCCACACCGTCCGGCGGTCGCCCACCGAAGATCACTCCTCCGCACCCGCCAATAGCCAGGGGAGCGCGCCGTGACAGCAATTGCCAGCTCCACCGGCGGCGCCGCCGCCATCTCAGCAGCGGCTCGCGGCCGCCGGCGCAACCGACTGCACCGGATACCACTTTTGCCTGCACTTCTTTTCGCTGTTGTGGTCACGCAGGTCCCGTTCTTGCTGACGGTCTTTTACAGCCTGCAGTCGTACAACCTGTACCATCCGGACACCCGACATTTCGCCGGCGTACAGAACTACAGGGCGATCTTCCAGGACTCGATCTTCCGCACTGCCCTGTGGAACACGGTGATTCTGACCGCTGCGCCGGTCCTGCTGTCTCTGACGATCGGGCTGTTCATCGCGCTGTTGTTGGACCGAAAGGTCTTCGGCCGTGGGCTCCTGCGCACACTGATCATCAGTCCGTTCCTCGTTATGCCAGCGGCGGCCGCGCTCGTCTGGAAGTTCACCCTCCTCGATACTCAGTTCGGACTGATCGACTTCTTCCTGCGACCGTTCGGTGCGAACCACACGGACTGGATCAATAGCTATCCCAAGATGACGATCACCGCGGTTCTGACCTGGCAATGGACGCCGTTCATGGTGCTCATCCTGCTGGCTGGGCTGCAGAGCCAGCCGGCAGAGGTGCTGGAGGCCGCAAAAGTTGACGGAGCAGGCGGTTGGCAGATCTTTCGGTCGATGACTCTGCCGCATCTTCGCCCGTACATGGAACTCGGCATCGTCCTCGGCTCTATCTATCTCGTTCAGGCATTCGATGCGATCTTCATGATCACATCAGGCGGGCCCGGGCAACAAACGACGAACATCCCCTATTACCTCTACGAGACGGCCTTCCGCAGCTTCGATATCGGGCGTGCCTCCGCGATGGGCGTGGTGGTCGTGGTCGCCACCATCATCATCGCGACCCTTGCACTGCGCACGATCTCCGGACTGTTCAGCGACGAGGGGATGAAGGGGCGGCTATGAGTACTTCCACACTGACCCGCCCGCCTCGTGCCGGAGGAACCGGGGCCAGACCCACCCGCAGGCTATCGAGGCTCCCGGGTCTGACCGGGTCGCTGCTCGGCTTGCTCACCTGGCTCGTCGTGCTGCTGTTCTTCTTCCCAGTGCTGTGGATGGCGCTCACCGGTTTCAAGCAGGAGTCCGACGCGGCTACCGACCCGCCGAAGTTCTTCTTCAGCCCGACGCTGGACCAGTACCGCTCGGCGGCGAGCGATGCCCAGACCTACCTGACTCACTCGGTAACCATCACCGTAACGTCGACGTTGCTCGTCCTCGCCTTGGCGCTGCCGGCCGCGTACGCGCTGTCCATCGCGCCGGTTCGCGCGTGGCGGGACGTTCTCTTCTTCTTCATCTCGACGAAGATGCTGCCGATCGCCGGAGCCATCATCCCGATCTATGTCATCGCGAGGAACCTTCAGCTGCTCGACAAGCAAATCGTCCTGGTGATCCTCTACACCGCGATGAATTTGCCGATCGCGGTGTGGATGCTCAGATCCTTCCTGCTCGAGGTGCCCGTGGAGATTCTTGAGGCAGCCCGCGTCGACGGCGCGTCGTTCCTCAGGCAGATTCGCTCCGTGATCATTCCAGTGATCACTCCCGGGTTGGCGGCCACCGCACTGATCTGCTTCATCTTCGCCTGGAACGAGTTCTTTCTTGCGGTCAACTTGACCACCACGAACGCCGCGACCGTCCCCGTCTACCTCGTGAGCTTCCAGACCGGTGAGGGCCAGTTCTGGGCTCGTCTGTGCGCCGGCGCGACGTTGGCCTGCCTTCCGGTGCTGCTCGCCGGCTGGGCTGCACAGGACAAACTCGTCCGCGGGCTGTCCATGGGAGCGGTCAAGTGAGGCGCGATCCACGCTCGGCGACCGGAACAACGGCGGAGCTGAAGGGGGAATCAGCATGAGAGCCGCCGTGATCCGCTCGCCCGGAGTCGTGGAGGTCTCGACCGTTGACGACCCTGCGCCCAAGCCGCGCGAGGTTGTGGTGGCCGTGTCTGCGTGTGGTCTGTGCGGAACCGACCTGCACATTCTCGATGGAGAATTCGCTCCGTCACTCCCCGTCATTCCCGGACACGAGTTCGCCGGAGTCGTCACTGCTGTCGGCAGGGATGTCAAGGAGTTGGCCGTCGGCACGCGGGTCGCTGTGGATCCGTCGCTCTATTGCCACGAATGCCATTACTGCCGGATCGGGCGCAACAATCTCTGCCAGCGATGGGGTGCGATCGGCGTCACCACCGCCGGCGGTGCGGCGGAGTTCGCGGCGGTGCCTGTCGCCAATTGCGTGCCGCTACCCGAGCAGGTTCGGTTGGAGGATGCCGCCCTCGTCGAGCCGCTCGCTTGCGCCGTCCGCGGCTACGACGTCCTTCGATCACAGCTTGGCGCACACGTCCTGATCTATGGATCGGGAACCATGGGTCTGATGATGCTCGAGCTGGCGAAGCGTACCGGCGCTGTGTCGGTGGACATCGTGGACATCAACCCAGAGCGACTCAGCACGGCCAAGCTCCTCGGCTGTACAGCCGCCGCGACCAGTGCCGACCAACTCGAGCGCCCCGAGGGCTGGGAGCTGGTCGTGGACGCGACCGGCAATGAGGCGGCGATCCAAGACGGCATCGGCAGAGTCCGTGCAGGGGGCACCTTCCTTCAGTTCGGCGTGTCGTCGTACGCCTCTCGGGTGACTATCGAGCCCTACCGGATCTACAACAAGGAAATCACGATCACCGGATCCATGGCCGTCTTGCACAGCTTCGAGCGGGCGGCTGAGCTGTTCGCCGACGGCCTGCTTGATGCCGAGGTCTTCATCAGCCACCGGCTGCCGCTGGAACAGTACGCCGATGCGATCGAGATGTTCCGCGCGGGCCAGGGTCGCAAGATCCAGGTGCTGCCTTAGCCGCCGCGGCGGAAGCGACAGAACCGACGGGCGAGCCCGGGCGTGGCTAGCCGGCCAGCGGTCAGGCGACTGCAAGGTCCAGCCCTCCGACTGCTGCGAGCACCTCGCTCCCGTGCTGCTCAGCCCGATCGGCGAACGCCACTGTTGCATCCGTGCTGTCAAGGACCTCGACCTTCGGATGCAGCCCGCGGCGGGTCAGGCTCTCGACGACGAGCGAGCGGAAGGTCGCGCTTCCTCGCATCACCCCGCCGGACAGTCCCATGACGGGTGTGTCGCCGAGACCCAACCGGGTGACAGCGTGTACCGCGGTACTGGTCAGCGCCTCCGCCTCGGCGGTCACGATCTGGGTTGCCTCCTCGTCTCCCTCCTCGTGGGCGGCCACAACCTCCGCCGCGAATCTGGCAACCACGGACCGCGCCCGACCCAGCTCGGCAAGCCAGCGGCCCAGCGCAGGCATCGGCCGGCCATAAAACGCCTCTGCTCGGGCCAGCAATGTCGTAGCAGGACCGAGCCCGTCGACCGCCCTCGTCGCGGCTCGCAAACCCTCGCGCGCCAGGCTGTAAGCGCTGCCCTGATCGCTGAGGATGTGCTCGTGGCCGCCGAGCTTGATCAAGCTGCCGTCGTAGCCTCGGCCGACGACTGCGCTACCCGTACCGCTGTTGACGACCACCCCGCACCCTCGCAGGTGATCTGACCAGAGCAGCGGAACCACGTCGTTGACCAAGAGGACCCGGCCGGTGCACCCCGACCCAGTGATTGTGCGCACCAGCACCTCAGGCGGGGGCGCTTCGCCCGCCACCGGATAGGACGAGGACGCGATACAGCCCCGCAAGGGGGTTGCGCCCGCGAGCTCGGCTCGGACCTGGCCGAGGATCTCGCTCAGGTGCCGGACCGCACGCACTTCGCCGACCGTGGCGATCGCGCAGGAAGACGCCTCCCATGTTCGTATGTGGCCGTCGGGCCCGCGGGTGCGTACCACGGTCCGCGAGCCACCGGCGTCGAGGGCGTACGTTGCCGCCGCCGGTGCCGTCACGGCGACCACCCTATGGCGTCGAGGCGCTGCAGGTGCGCCTCAGGGCAGCCTCTCTACCGCTGTTGTTTGCTGCGTCGATTTGTCCTATTTATGCTAGGCGGGCCAATGGGCCGAAGGTACCGCTCATCGCTGACCAGCGACCGCCGACGCCCGCTCGGGCTCGGCGACCGTTCGGGCCGGTGTCCGCTGTGTGGCGAGGACAGAGCCGAGGAGGACAAGGACGAAGCCGGCGCCGATCCCGACCGTCATCGGCTCATGGACGAAGACGACACCGAGGACGACTGCGACGGCCGGATTGACGTATGTGATGACGGTCGAGCGCACCGGTCCGACCTCGTCGATGAGGGCGAAGAAGACGAGGAACGCCACGGTCGTGCACAGGATTCCGAGTACCAGGACCGCGCCGATCACAGTCGCCCGAGGCATCTCCGTTGGCATCTGGGCGATTCCCGGCGCGAGGTACACCAGGCCGGTAATTGCCAGCGACGTCGCAATGACACCGAGGCCGGGTAGGTCGGCGAGGTATCTGCTGATGATGAACGGGCCGAGCGCGTAACCAAGGACAACTCCTGCCATCTGCGCAACTGCCAAGAGATCTCCGCGGCCGAGATCCAGACCCACCAGCGCCGCGACGCCCGAGAACCCCACGAGCAGTCCGAAAATCCGGCGCGAACCGAGGCGTTCCCCTCCGGATGCCCAGCCAAGCAGTGCACCGACCAGCGGCACGGCGGCAATCAGAAGACCGGTCAGCGAGCTGGTCAGCCGCTGTTCCGCATTGGTCAGCAGGAACCAGGGCACCGCCATCTCGACGGCGGCGAAGACGAGAAGGGGCCGCCAATGGGGTAGTAGCGATCGGAGCTGGCCGCGGGCGGCCGCAAGCGGTAGGAGCAGCGCTGCTCCGATCAGCGTCCTGGCCAGCACGAGCGTGGCGGGCTCGATCTCGCTCACCGCCACCTTGATCATCAAATACGGCACACCCCAGATCACACCCATCGTGATGAACAGCACCCATCCGCGGCGTGACATGAAGTTCCCTTCGCAACGTCGGTCGACGGTCCTTGGCTGATCCGGCGTCGGGTTGAACCCAGAAAGGACGACAGCAGCCATTCTCGCCGACGCTGCTGTACGAGACGAGTGGTCTTCCCGCCATCCCGGCCAACTTTCCCGCCAGCTTTTGGTGCGTACAGATCAGCACGGTCAATCGATGCTCGGATGGGGACAAACAGCGCCTATGGGCAGGCCGAAGGTCCGTTCACCGTGTTGTGCTGTACCCGTTGCGGTGCTCTCCCGGATCGGGTGGTGGCGTGGCGCATCGTCTGGTCGAATAAGCAGCGATGATCACCTCCGACGCTGACGTCGGCGACCGCCTTCGTGATTTGCTCACCTCTTATGTGAGCGACGGGGAGCCAGGGGTCGCCCTGGGGCTCTACCGGAACGGCGAGCTCGTCGTTCATGCCTGCGCCGGTCTAGCCGTGGTCGAGCATGCCGTGCCGATCGGGCCGGACACGGCATTCGACATTGCATCCGCGAGCAAGCACTTCACGGCGACCTGCGTCCTGCTCCTCGAGCGGGATGAGCGGCTCAGTCTCGACGCCGACGTGCGGACTTATCTGCCCGAGCTGGCGCTAAGGAACACGGTGACACTCAGGCAGTGCCTCACCCACACCGCTGGCCTGCGCGAGTACTACTCACTGTGCGGGCTGTCCGGCGTCCCACTCCCTGGCATGAGCGAGAGCCGGCTGATGCGGTTGATCAGCGGTCAGCGGGATCTCGACTTTCCGCCCGGCTCGGCGTACTCGTACTCCAACACCGGCTACGTCCTGGCGGCGGCGACGATCCGGCGGATCACCGGGACGTCGATCAGCGGTTTCGCCGCTGACGAGATCTTCGGACCGCTGGGCATGGCGTCGACGAGGTTCCGCGATGATCTCGCCATTCCGGTGCCGCGAATGGCCACCGGCTACCGAGTGCCGACCGGCGAGACCGGACCGGGCCGCTTCCGGCGTACGGACATTCTCGAGGAGGTCGTCGGTGACGGGGGAGTGGTGACGACCGTACGGGATCTGGCACCGTGGCACGCCTTCATGGCAGGAGCGCACGGTCTGCGAGCCGGCGAAACAGCTGCCCGCGATCAGCGGGACAGCCCCCACGATCGAGAGATCCGCGACAGGCTGCTCGACCCTCAGGTGCTGACCGATGGAACACAACTGCCTTATGGGCTCGGACTTGGCATCATGAGCGTCGCCGGGAAGCCGGCCAATTGGCATTCCGGCTCGATACCCGGCTTCCGTTCCGCACTGATGTACCTCATCGACGAGGGCATCGGGGTCAGCGTCCTGGCCAACCGCAGCGACGTCTACCCCTCGCAGATCGCCGTCGCGGTGATCGAGCTGCTGGCCGGCGCCACGCCGACGATCCCAGCGCGACCCGTGCCGGCCGATCAGGCCGAGCTGGCTAGAGCTGAGATCACCGGCCGCTGGCACGACCAGGATCGCGATGTCTTCGTCGACGTCGAGCCCGGACCGAACGGCTCCATCGAATGTCTCGACGAGGGTGAGATCAGCCGGTTCGTCCTCACGACCGACGGGCGCTGGGACGGGACGGATGGCGCGGCAAGCCTCGCTTACAGCCTGCACGGCGACCACCTGCGATGCACTCCGAAGGTGGGGGAGGAGATCTACGGTGAGTACGTGCGCGCCGCTGCACACTCGGGCACGGACCGACCACCGGTCGGGATGTACTTCAGTGAGGAACTGGCGGCGTACGCAGTGATCACCACAGACAACAGCGGTCCGACGGTTCAGATCGGCCTCAATCCAGCCGAGCGGATGGAACAGGCAGGACCGGGGGTCTGGATTGCCGGTGGCATGACCGTTCGCCGCGGCGCCGGAGCAGACCTGCTCATCAGCGTCGACGGTGCGCGACGGGTGCTGTTCTCCCGAGTGGCCGAGCCGCAACCGGTGCCGACGTACATACGAGGGCTCGTCTGAGCCGTTCCCGCAGCGCCAGGGGAGCCAGCCCGGTCATCCCTTGGCGTTGTCGTCTACCCACGCCTGGAGCAGGCCGCGGAAGTGCGCGATGAACTGGTCGTACTCATGCGCCGGGTAGGTGCTCCGCACAGTGTCGACAAGAAGGGCGTCGAAGTCATCCGAGCCCACCCAGTCCCACACCATCTCGTCGACGTGCGGCAGCCGCGACGCGCAGAAGTCGAGATAGCGGTGAGTCTCGAAATATTCATCCGCGAGCTTGCGGTACTCGGCGAGCTTGTCGCCGTAGGTGAGGTCCTTGCGGTCCGCTACAGCGAAATAGTCGGACGTGTCCAGGTCAAGCCGCAGCCGGCGTCCGGTGATCACACAGAATGCCGTCCAGCGGAGCAACGCCTTGATGGCCCAGGGAAAGTAATAGTGCAGTGAGGTGATTGCGATGTCTGGGCAGGCGTTCGCGTAGTCGATCGGATGGACGTCGGCGCCACTTACCAGCGACTCACAAGAGTTGAACTCCCAGCGGAAGAATGCGTTGACAAGCTTGGAGATCGTGACGATCTCGGTGCCCGTCCCGGGATCCAGGAAGTCGTGCTCCACGGCATAGCGATCGTGCATCGGAAGCTCAGGTCGGAACCTCATCACCATCGTCTCAGGCCCGATGGACAGTGACCGCGCGAACACGTCGTATCCCTCGACGGCCTGCTGCAGATGCATCAGTCGTTCCCCGGAGTCGTCGTAGGCCTCGTGCAGCTCCCCGCCGTTTCTGACCTTCGAGACGCCGACCCAGGCACCGCCGTCGTAGGGCTTCATGAAAAGCGGATAGCCCAGCGACTCCGCGACGGCGTCGAGGTCGAATGCGCGGTTATAGCGCTCGGACGTATAGGCGTAGCGCGCGTTGTCCACGGGGTGCTTGAACGGCACGAGCACCGTCTCCGGCACCTTGAGGCCGAGCCGCATCATCGCGCAGTAGGCCGCGTGCTTCTCCATTGCCTGGAAGGTGAACGGGCTGTTGAGAAGGTAGACGTCGTCCATGAGCGCCACCTTCTTGAGCCACTCGCGCGGGTGGTAGTACCAGTAGGCCAGGCGATCGATGACCAGCGATTGCCGCGGCTTGTCGCGGAGGTTGAACGGTTCGATCGTGACCCGCGAGGTTTCAAGTCGATGCCTCGTGCCCGAGTCGTCGGTCACCGGTCCCAGCCGGCGAACGAGTGTTTCAAAGGCGCGAGGCCAGTCCTCCTCGGTTCCCAACAGCAGGCCGATGATGTGGTCGACGTCTGGCATCGGTCCTCCGGCGGTACGTGTCCTTCAGGCGGGACAGTTCTCAGGGCGGGGCGTGCTCTACGGGCCGTACTTCGTCCTCAGGCGCTGCTCGTTGCTCAGCCGAAACGTGGCAGGTGATGCGCGAACTGTGCCCGCCACGATGGCCAGTCGTGTGGGACGTCATGGCCCCAGAGATCAAGCTCGTGCGGGATTCCTTTGCTGGCGAGTAAGCCTGCCATCTGCCGTGTCGACTCCAGCGATCCGGTCGTGTCTTCCCATTGCCCTTGGCCGCACACCAGCAGGATCCACAGACGTGACCGCAACCAGTCGAGGTGGTCGCCGTGTAGGTGGGCCACATAGTCGGTGGGATTGGTGAAATACGCCGCGTCACCACGCTCGCCCCACCCGTGCAAGACGGATGGATCGTAGTTGCCCGACATGCCGAACGCCTGCGGAAAGAGGTCGGCACGGCGGAATGCGAAATTCAGAGCGTGAAACGCTCCCATCGAGCAGCCAACGGTCACGATGTCACCGGTGTTCTCGCGACCGCCGCAGTCCTCGTGGATGAACGGAGCGACCTGATCGGCGATCCAGGACTCATAGGCACCGTGCCGCCGCGCACGCTCCTCGAGCGGTACGTCTCGGGCGGCCCACGAAACGCTGTCGTACGAGTCAACGCAGTAGATCTTCACCCGACCAGCCTCGATCAGACCCTCGACCGCGGCAACCATCCCGTTGTTCGCGAAGTCCTCCGCGCGGCCTTGCTCGGAGGGGAACACCAGGACCGGGCGGCCCCATTGGCCGTAGCACAGCACGCTCCCGGCCGCGCCGATGACCGGAGAGTGGAGCTCCACCCGGTGGAAGCGCATGTCAGAGTCTCCCTTGGTCGCCCCATACCCGGCGGAGCAGGTCGACGAGATAGGGGTCGAAGGCGTCGCGCCAGCCGGTGTAGTTGTGGCCGTCGGGCACCTCGTGCAGCTCAACCGGGTAGCCATGGCGGCTCAGCGTGCGCGCTGCTTCCCGGTTGTTCGACAGATTCTCCTCGGCGAGGCCGCAGGTCATGACGATCGGTACGGTGCGCCGCACCGGCCGATCGAGCCCCCGGGTAAATCGCGTGATGCGGCCGAACCACGGGAAAGTCGACTCCTGCGGGTCTAGCCGGGGCTGGAAGAAGCTGCCCGACTGCAGGAAGAGCCCGGCGAAACTGTCAGGATCCAGGCGCTGGGTATGAAGCATGGCGAGCGCGCCAAGACTGGTCCCCATCCCGATGACCGGATGACCCGCTTCGATCCCAAGCTCCGCGCGGACGCGGGGCAACACGCCCTGGGTGAAGGTCCCCGCGTAGGCCGGATTGGCCGAATACCACTCGGTGCGCGCTCCCGGTCCGAGCAGCACCAGGTGGAACGGCCGCACTCGTCCATCGGCAATGATCGCCGCGGCGAATTGGCCGAGGTCCGCGAGCTTGTCGTACTCAGGACCGTCGTGGACCACGAGCATTCGGTCGAGGATCGCGCCGTCGTTGGCCGCTGGCGTCATCGTCGGCGACCAGATCCGGGTCCACACCTCGCCGGCCAGTCTCGGCGCCGGGATCGCCATCTCGCGCCATGCGCCTTCGGCCGTCGCTGCGTGCAGCCATTGCGGCTCGGCATAGTCGGATCGCAGTAAGACCGATCGCTCGCCAAAGGCACCGCCGACCCGCAGCGGGTTCGCCGGGTCGCAGATCAGCTCGACGTCGCCGTTCTCGTGCTGAAGCTCCAGCCGGTATTCCATTCGCCATGCGTCGGGAGGCGGCATCATGAGCCGCCAGGCCTGTCGGTCGTAGGTGAAATCAGCCCGGATGGGCCGCCGCCCCGTGTCGCGGACCAGGCGGACCTCGGCAAGCTGGTGGCCCGGATCAGGAAACCGGAACGTGATCGTGCCGGCATCCCAGCTCGGACCGCCCGCGTTCACCCCCGAACGATAACCGGTCACTGCGCCGAGTCCTGCCAACTATGCCGGATGGTCGCGGTCAGGACGTCAATCGACCGGCGGCCTCGGCTCTATTCGTTTCGTACGGTCTCGGGTCTGGTGATCCGCTCAAGGAACGGGAGCGTGGATGCGATGATCCCGAGGGATGCTGCGAGCCCGCCGAGGACGATGAGGTAGTAGTCGAGTCCAGGTGGTCGAAGCGTGTAGTCCATTTCTGCCCTGAGGAACAGCTGGGCGGCGAGGAAGCCGATCCCGATCGCAACCGCCGCGACGATAAGGAGTGGGACGGCGCTTTCGAGAGTGACCACGCGGCGCAGGACCCGTAGCGGCACGCCGCTCAATCGCAGCATGCTGAATGGGCGCCTGCGCTCGCTGAGGCCGCCGGCGACGCTTACCGCGAGACTGCATCCCGCGATAGGCAAGCTTGTGAGGATGACGACCTTGGCCAGCTGCTGCCATAGCGTGAGGGTCTGCGTGAGATCCGATTCGATGTCGCCCGTGGTTGCCGGTGGCATCCGGCTTCCCGGATAGGCGGCCTCGAGTATTGTTCGCGCGCGCTCGGTTGCTGACGTCGACCCGTCTGTTCTCACGACGATCGACAGCACGGGGAGCTCCTTGAGCTCGTCAGCAGACACGCCTGCGGCGGGCCAGACTGTTGCGGACACTTGTGATGTGCCGGGGGGATCAAAGCTCGGCCACACGGCGGCAACAGCGGCCCCACTCGCACATCGACCGAGAGCCGGGGCGTCCGCGAGGTCGGCGCAGGAGACCACGCCTGGCGGCAGTCCGGGTCTGGCACTGTCTCCAGTCCAATAGGCCGGGTTCCTGCGGACCACCGTCACGTCCTGTACGCCTGGCGTCGAGGGCAGGCCGGAGACCGCGCTCGGGATGGCGGACGCCGACGCCGGATCGGTGACGTCGGACCAGAACTCCATTGACAGCGTGGTGCTGCCCGGCGTGCCGTCGCGGTGCGGACCGCGGTTCGCGACGATGGTCGTGATCACGCCGATCGCCACGCTCGTGACGAACAACGCAAGGATGAGACCGCTGATGGCTCGGAAGCCACCCTGGGGGTCGTCCGCAAGCCGTCGCGCCGCAATGAGGGTGGCAGGTCTGCTCGCGCGCCTGGCCATGATCCTCGAGCTGGCCATGGTCAGCCAGGGACCGGCGATGACCAGCCCTGCCATGATCAGCAGGATTCCGGAGAGAAACGCCGCGACTTGGCCGTTGGTGGTGCTGGGGCGTCGGCCGACGAAATAAGTCAGTTCGCCGATCCCCACAAGCAGCGGGATCAACCGGTAGGGCCGTGGCGGATGTGGGGTGACCCGTCGGGTGACCCCGAGCGGGGAGATGCGCACGCGCCGCAGTGCGACGCGTGCCGCAACGGCCGCGCCGGCAGGCACGCCGAGCGCGACCAGCAGAACATCGAGCGCATTGAGGGTGAGATCGCCCGGGTAGAACGGCACTCCGGTGAAAGGGATGGCGGCAAGGGGACCGCGCAAAAGGAAGAACAGCCCAAAGCCCGCGGCGGTGCCGATGATGACGGCGGCGGTCGACTCGACGGCGGAGATTACCGAAACCTGCCGGGGGGTCGCGCCGATCAGCCGCATTGCGGCGAAGCGCTGGTCCCGACGAGTGGCGGTCAGCCGGGTCGCTGTGCCAATGAAGATGAGCAACGGGAACAGCAGCGCGGCTGCCACGACGGACAGGACCAGGTCGAGCCCGGCGGCGCGGATGCCGACCACACAGTCACCGCAGTCGCCCGGGGCAATGGTGCCGATTCTGGTGACTGGTTTGGCGCTGGGCAGCTGCGAGAGCTGCTCGCGGGTTCCACCGATGATGATGATGAGCGACTTTGGGGATGGCAGCGCCTCCGGGCCGATCGTGCCGATCTGGTGCCCGGGAAAGCGGTCCTCGAGTTGGGCGGGGGGAGTTGAGGCCAGCAGGGCGCTGAGTGCGGGCGAGGCATAGAACTGCCCGGGCCCTGGCAGATGGGGGATACCGGGCGGAACCGGCGAATCCGGACCGGTAGCGGCCACATCGACCCGGCCGATGACGTGACCGTTGAAGTAGTCGCCCCGCAGGCTCCACCACAAGGGGTCAGGCGAAGACCCGTTTGCGCGTGCGGTAGTGACCGGCGCCGTGCCGGTGCCGGTGTTCAGCCATGCATACCGTGCGTTTTGAGCGTTCACGGCGTTGATGCCGGCCAGCGTGGCTAGCAGTAGGCCGACTCCGATTGCCACGGCAGCCGCGATAGTGGCAAGGCGGACCACGGCCTCTTTGCCGCCGGCCACCGCGACCCGGAGACCAAGCCGGATCATGAGGTGACCCGATCCGGCGAGAGCACCCTGACTCGCCCGTCGCGGACAATGACCTCGCGATCGGCGTACGCGGCCACTCGGGGCTCGTGGGTGACGAGGATGACCGTCGTGCCCTCCTCGCGAGCTGCGGCCACCAGCAGGTTCATGACGTGTTCGCCGGTCAGGGAGTCGAGCGACCCCGTCGGCTCGTCGGCGAACAGGATCTCGGGCTCGGCCACCAGGGCGCGGGCCAACGCGACTCGTTGAGCCTGCCCTCCCGATAGCTCTCCTGACCTGCGCTCGTCCAGGCCGTCCAGTCCAAGCCGAGCCAACCAGGCCCTCGCTTTGGTCAACGCGGCCGGGCGGCGAGCACCACCGAGCAGCAACGGCAGAGCGACGTTTTCCACAGCGGTCAGCTCGGGGACGAGCTGGCCGAACTGAAAGACAAAACCGAAGCGGGCGCGACGCAAGGTGCTGCGCTTCGGCTCGGCGAGTGTGTCCACCCGGCGACCGTCGTACCAGATCTCTCCGGAAGCGGGCACCAGGATCCCGGCGAGGCAGTAGAGCAGCGTCGACTTACCAGAACCGCTTGGGCCCATGATCGCCAAGAGCTCGCCCGCTGCTGCCGAGACGTTTGCGCCCCGCAGGGCAGGTGTTTCGCCGAACGACAGGACGACGTCACGCGCCTCGATGATGCTGCGCTGTTCCGACACTTCCGCTGCCAGGCTCATGGCATTCATGACCGGACCTCCTTCGCCAAGACGTCCAAGCGAGCCGCGGTGAGGTCGATCCATCGCAGATCGGCCTCGAGGTGGAACAGTGCGTGGTCGGCAAGCAGCGCGTCGACCAGGCTGCCGGTCCGCTTGATCTCGGTCAGTTCACGCATTCGTTTCAGGTGGGCGGCTCGTTGGGTGTCGAGGTAGTCAGCCGCGGGGCGATCCAGCATCAGTGCCAGCACGACCTTGGCGAACAGCACGGTCTGCTGGTGCGGCTCCGGCTCCACCGGCTCCGTGAGCCAGGTCTCAACCTCAGTCGCCCCGCGCTCTGTGATGACATACCGCTTGCGGTCCGGGCCCTCGCCCGGTGCCACATCACTGATCATCACCTTGCCGTCGCGGGCGAGGCGGCCCAGCGTCGCGTAGACCTGGCCGAAAGGCAGCGGGCGGTTCCTGCCGAAGTACACGTCGTAGTCGCGTTTGAGGTCGTACCCGTGGCTGGGCTCCCGTTCGAGCAGGCCAAGGAGAGTGAGAGGAACGCTCATGAGGAGAGCATACACTCAGCGTATACTCTGCGTATATACCCTGGGTTTATCGATCTGTCGCGCCGGGCCGGGACCGGGTTCAGTGAAGGCCTCAGGCACCTGAACCGGACGGCCCTCTAGCATCAGCCCATGAGTTGGGACGAGGCGTTCGCGAGTCGCTACGACGACTGGTCGGCGGACATGACGGAGGACATCCCGTTCTATGTCAAGCTGGCACGCGAGGCCGCCGGACCGCTCGTGGAACTCGCGGTCGGGAACGGCCGGGTCGCCATCCCGGTGGCGCACGCGACTGGTCAAGCAGTCATGGGAATCGATTCCTCGCCTGAGATGCTCGAGCAAGCGCGCACCCGTGCTGCCGACATGGGCGTGGAGCTCGACCTTCGTGAGGGCGACATGCGTGAGCTCACGCTCGACGAGCCGGCAGCGTTGATCTATTGCCCGTACCGGGCGCTGCTTCACTTGCCCACGTGGGCCGACCGGCGCCGCACGTTCGAGCGTATTGCGGCATCACTGCGTCCCGGCGGCAGATTTGCCTGGAATGCGTTCGCGTTCGACCATCAGATAGCGGTTCGACTGGACAGGCGGCATCAGAACGAGCCGGTGCCCCACACCATTCGCTATGCGGTCGGCGACAACCGCGTCGACATCACGCTCGATGAAGGCGGCACCAGCTCGGTCTGGTGGGCGACCAAGAACGAATGGCTCGGGCTCCTGGA
>JBKPTD010000173.1:0-16267 GCA_046735375.1 Actinomycetota bacterium
GGTTGGAGCCGGCGAGGTAGTCACCCAGGCTCACCGGGGAAAACAGCCCGACGAAGATCGCGCCTGCGTTGCGGACCCGGCGAGCCACCTCGACCGCGTCGGTGGTGAGCACCTCGAGGTGTTCCGGTGCCCACTCGTCCACCACGGCAATCGCGTGCTCGAGATCGTCCACAAGGACATGAGCAGACTGGCTCGTCAGCGCGGCCTCCACGCGGACACGGTGGCCAGTCCGGCGGAGCTGCTCGGCCACCTCCGCGTCCACCGCATCGAGCAGTCGCGCGCTCGGTGTCACCAGCAGGCAGGCGGCGTTCTCGTCGTGTTCGGCCTGAGCGATGAGATCGGCAGCGATATAGGCAGCGGGCGCGGTGTCGTCGGCGAGCACAGCGATCTCGGTCGGACCGGCCTCCGCATCGGTTCCCACGATCCCCCTGACGAGGCGCTTCGCCGCCGCCACATAGACGTTGCCGGGGCCCGTCACCAGATCCACCTTGCGACACTGCTCGGTGCCGTAGGCGAACATCGCAATGGCTTGGGCTCCACCGACGGAATACACCTCGTCGACCCCGAGCAGAGCGCAGGCCGCAAGGACCGCCGGATGCGGAAGGCCGCCATGCTCGGCGCGAGGTGGCGAGGAGACGGCGACCGAGCCGACTCCGGCGACCTGGGCTGGCACGACGTTCATGACCACGCTGGACGGATAAGCGACGAGACCACCGGGGACATAGAGCCCCACCCGGCGAACCGGCAGCCAGCGCTCGGTCACGACACCGCCTGGGACAACGTCAACGGTGGCCTCAGCGGGTCGCTGCGCGTCATGCACGCGGCGGGTGCGACTCGCGGCCTCCTCGAGTGCGGCACGCAGCGCCGGATCCGCCCCGGCCAACGCGTCGTCCAGAGCGTCCTTGGATACCCGGATTGACGTGAGCTCGACGCCATCGAACCGCGCCGTCATCTCCCTGACGGCGGTCACACCACCGCGCCGGACGGCTTCACAGATCGGGGTGACCACCTCGAGCGCCGCGGACACGTCCAGCCTCGCCCGAGGCAACAGCCCGGACGGGTCGGTTGATCCACGGAGATCAAGGCGGCGGATCATCTGGCCAGTGTAGAAAGCGGGACAGACACCGACATGGTCCGTCTCAGGTGCTGACACGCTGCGTGCGGGGACCGTAACCCGATCGCCGCCGAGCCGAGATAGTGGCACCGGTCGCGCCCGACCACCTGGTCCAGACCAGCCGACCGAAGCCATTGGACAGGAGGGCGAGCAGTCCGATATTCGTGGTGGGATGGGCAAGGCCAGAGGATCTGCCGGCACTCCGGCGACGGTCGCTCTCACGAGGGCCGGCGTCACCTTCGGCCTGCATCCGTACGAACATGATCCCGGCGTCGGCGCCTACGGCATCGAGGCAGCTGATGCGCTCGGTATGCCGTATGAGCGGGTGTTCAAGACGCTGGTCGCCCAGGTCGACGACCGGCTCACGGTCGCCATCGTGCCCGTCGACGCCCAACTCGATCTCAAGGCGCTCGCCGTGGTCGCCGGCGGGAAGCGCGCAGTCATGGCCGAGGTCGCCGTCGCCGAGCGCACCACCGGATATGTGGCCGGCGGGATAAGTCCACTTGGGCAGCGCAAGGCGCTACCGACTGTCCTGGATGAAACCGCGCTCCTTCACCAGACCGTCTTCGTATCCGCGGGTCGGAGGGGCCTCGATCTCGAGCTCCGCCCGATGGACCTCGTCTCCCTCACCTCGGCGACCACCGCCCCTATTGCTCGCCGGTGACGACACTAGACCGCGGCCCGACTGCCTGCGGGGTCCACGTCGCCGTAGGTCGTGGTGCGCTGGCGGGATGGCCGCCCAGCTGTCGCGGCGATTGCCTGGAGTTCTGCGACTGATCGCCGGGAGCCGTGGGTACTGCCTGCCATCCGGCTGATCGTTTCCTCCATAAGCGTCCCGCCCAGGTCGTTGACACCGCCGTGGAGCACCTGTACGCATCCGTCCGTGCCGAGCTTGACCCACGAGCACTGGATGTTCTCGATCCGCCCGTGCAGGAGGATGCGCGCCATCGCATGAACGGCGCGATTGTCCCTGACCGTCGGCCCTGGTCTCGCCACTCCGGCGAGGTAGATCGGCGCGTTCTGGTGGACGAAGGGCAGTGGCACGAACTCGGTGAAGCCGCCGGTCTCCTCCTGCAGCCGAGCGATCAGCTTGAGATGCCCCACCCAGTGACTTGGGTGGTCGACGTGGCCGTACATCATGGTGGAGGTTGTCGGGAGACCGACCTCGTGCGCAGTGCGGATGACCTCGACCCAATCCGCCGCCGGCAGCTTCCCCTTTGTGAGGATCCAGCGCACGTCGTCGTCGAGGATCTCGGCGGCGGTGCCGGGTAGGGAGTCCACCCCCGACTCCTTCGCCTGCAGCAGCCAATCGTGCACTGAAAGACCGGTGCGAGCGACGCCGTTCATGACCTCCATCGGGCTGAAGGCATGAATGTGTATGCTCGGCACCCGCCGCTTGACCTCGGTGGCGATGTCGAAGTAGGCGGTGCCGGGCAGGTCGGGATGGATGCCGCCCTGCATGCACACCTCGGTTGCCCCGGCCAGCCACGCTTCATACGCGCGCTCCCCGACCTCCGTGAGGGAGAGCGTGTACGCATCGGCGTCTGTACGCCGCTGGGCGAATGCACAGAAGCGGCAGCCCGTGTAGCAGACGTTGGTGAAGTTGATGTTCCGGTTGACGACGTAGGTGACGGTGTCGCCAACAGCATCCCGCCGTAGGTCGTCGGCGAAGGCGGTCACTGCATCTAGGGCCGCGCCGTCCGCCGTCATCAGGGCTAGCGCATCATCGTCGGAAAGACCCGCTGGATCGCGTTCTGCCGACCGCAGGGCCGCCGCGACGTCCGAGCCAATCCGCTGGGGGGCGGCGGCCGCCGCATGCACCTGCTCTCGCAGTGCCGCCCAATCGCCGTAGACATCGTCGAAGTCACCGCGGCGGTCGGCGCTGCGGCCGACCGTGTCGACCTCGACATGCAGAGCGGTACGGCCGCTGGACTCCCATCCGCCATCCGGCTCCTGCCAGGGTTGCCCGGCAGGCATCGCGCCGGGGCGGGCGAGCCCGCGATGGTCGGCCAGCCCCTCCACATGCGGCCGCAGCCGGGGGTCCAGCCAAGGCTCGGTCAGATATCCAGGGTGCGCGGTAAGCCGCTCGGTCAGGGCAAAGCCTTCCTCGGCGCACACGGCGGCAAGTGCCTCGATCTGGGGCCACGGCCGCTCCGGATTCACGTGATCGGGAGTCAGCGGGCTGATCCCGCCGAAGTCATCCACGCCGGCTGCGAGCAGCCGCCGGCACTCGTCGAGATCGACCAGGTTCGGCGGCGCCTGGACCCGCATGGAGGGGCCGAGAAGGAGGCGCGTGACGGCGACGGTGGCCAGGAACTCGTCGACATCGAGATCTGGCGTCGATCGCATCGCAGTATCGGCCTTCGCCCGGAAGTTCTGGATGATGACCTCCTGGATCGCGCCGTACTCGCGGGCGATCCGGCGCAGGTCGAAGAGGCTCTCGACCCGCTCAGCGGGCGTCTCTCCGATGCCGATGAGGAGACCGGTCGTGAACGGTACGTTCAGCCGGCCGGCATCCTCGAGCACCCGCAGCCGCACCGCGGGATCCTTGTCAGGACTGCCGAAATGCGCTTCACCTGGCGTCTCGTACAACCGCCGGCTCGACGTCTCGAGCATCATCCCCATCGACGGCGCGACCGGCTTGAGTCGCGTCATCTCCTGCCACGACATCACTCCTGGATTTAGGTGGGGCAGCAGGCCGGTTTCCTCGAGGACCCGCACCGCCATCGCGCGTACGTACTCCAGGGTCGAGGTATAGCCCTCTTGCTCAAGCCACTGAGCCGCCTGACGCCACCGGTCCTCCGGACGGTCGCCGAGAGTGAACAGCGCTTCCTTGCAGCCCAAGGCGGCTCCCTGCCTGGCGATGTCGAGCACCTCGTCAGGGCTGAGGAATGGTGCGTGAACTCGGCCGGGAGTTGTCGCGAACGTGCAGTAGTGGCAGCGGTCGCGGCAGAGCCTGGTGAGCGGGATGAAGACCTTCCTGCTGTACGTCACGATGCCGGTGCGGCCGACTGCTGCGAGTCCTGCGTCCCGCACCCGAGCGGCGCTGCCCATGAGATCGGCCAACTGGTCGCCCCGGGCGTAGAGGAGCGCCCGGGCTTCCTCTGCGTCGAGCGACTTCGCCGCATTCGCGCGAGACAGTGCGCGGTGGATCGACCGCTCCGGCGGTGTGTGGTCAACGACCATTGCCATGAGCTCTCCCTCGCATGCTTGGTGGGGCCGTCAGTACACAACCTCGTAAGGCCGGTGGTGAATCCCGGTGGCCGCGGAATGTCAGCCGCGGCGGACCGTCGGTCTTGGCATCACCGGGCTGTCCAGCAGATAGCGAAGGGCGGCGCCTACTCTCGGTCGAAGATGACGGTCAGGACGAGAAGCACGAGGAGCGCGGCGAGAGGCCAGCTGAGCAGGACACCGTGGGCGCGCAGGTCAAGTGGACCGTCGAACGTGGATCCATCAGGCGCGCCACGATGGGAGTCGATCGACTCGGGACCGAGTGCCTGGCCCACTTGCCACGCAATCAGCGAGCCGAGAATGCCCCCGGCGGCGAGACCGATCGGCAGCATCCTTGCCCTGCTGCGGAAGAGCACAAAGGCGATCGTCCCGCATAGCAGCCCGGCGGCAGCGCCGAGGACCGCGAACCACCCGTCGGCGGCCACGAAGTCTGTCTGTTCCAACTCGCCGAGCACCGCCCCGCCGCCTTGGACCATCCAGTGCGCCTTGGGAGCAACCCTCTCCCAGATGACCCCCATCAGGGCTCCGAGCGGCAGCGACGCCAACAAGACAATCATCGCGGCGCTCACGTCGCGGCGGTAGCCCGCGAGCCTGCCCCGCGCCGTCTCCGTGCCCTCGGCTGGCAGTCCCCATCCCGACGGAGCAGCGGGGACGTGACCCGTCCGCCGAGCATCTCCGGTCTGCTCCATCCCGGGTGCCGTCGATGCCGCGGCCTGCAGGTTGGCCGGCGCACCACCGCGCGGCTCCCCCGCGACCGGGGACACGCCGGAATTGTCGGTTCCATGCATTGACCAGACAGTACCGTCCGCTGCCGACGCGACCGGCGTCCGCCATACCTGTGGATCAAGGAACGGATCGTTAGGGAGAACAACGCAGTAAGCCGGTCTACCGACATTGATCGAGCCGAGACCGGTCACGCGATGCAGCCCAGCGACGCCGGCTGCTCTACCGGTTGCCGCTAGCACTGCGCCACGCGCGTCCAGGCCCGCTCCCGCTAGTAGCTCGAGCTCCCTGGGCTCAGCTCCGGTCCTCGTGCCTTCGTTCCCGAGATCGGTCCCGTAGGCGACTGGAACTCCTGCCCCGACGAGTGCGCTGGCGTTCTCCCGCACTGCCGACCCGGGATATGCCGTGAGTGCGTGCAGGGTCGACACAACGGTCGTGCCTGATGCGGCGATCTTGTCGATGAGCGACTCCGGTAACCGCTCCACCGGAGTGTGGGCCAGTTCGTCGACACCCGCGCCGATCGCGCGCTCCACCATCTCGACCGTAAGCGCATGGGCAACGACCCCAAGGCCGGCATCGTGGGCCGCGTCGACCACCGCCCGCGTGATCTCCGCTGAGGGAACCGGCTGCCCGGCAGCGGGTTCGAGTGCGATCTTGATCACCTCGACGCCGGCATGGGCAAGGTCGCTGACAACGGCTCGCGCCTGTCCGGCGCTGGTCACGGATGCGGCGAATCCGTCTGCCCCCCAGCTTTTCATCGGATAACCGCCCGCCGCGGTCAGGATGGGACCGGCGACGGCGACGGCGGGGCCGCCGGCAGGAGAGGCCAGCCATCGCAGGGCCGCCTCAAGCGGTGCGCCGAGATCGCGAACCGCGACGACGCTTCCCGCCAGCATCTCCTCCAGCCGCCCGAACGCGAGGTGGACGTGGGCGTCGACAAGGCCAGGACCCACCCAATGGCCCACGCCGCCGTATAACGGAAGATCAGCCGGAATCGCAAGCTCGGTCGCCGGGCCAGCGGCAGCGATCCCGCCGGCTTGGTCGATGACCACGAGGGAGTCGGGCTCAGGCTCCGCGGCGTCACCGCGCCACAGGTCACCGCGGAACACGCTGCCGCGTGGGCGGACCGACGCCGCCGCTCGGCGTCGCTCGTTCATGGGTCGCCGCACCACGGGACGCTAGCCATCGCGACCGAGCCTACGGCTCTCCGGCCGACCTTTAAGGGATGTGGTGAAGGGGAGGCGCTGCCCTGGCGGCTGACGCCTCCCCCACCTGCGGGGTTGATCAGTCCGCGACCACACGAATGGTGGTCGTCGAACCGTCCTCCGTGATCATGGCCGTGAGACCGATGCCCGCGATGTGGCTCACGACCTTCATGGTGCCTGGGTCGATGGAGCCCGGCGACCGGTCGGCGAGGAGCTGGGCAATCCGATCGAGGTCGACCCAGACAGCCTCCTGTGCCGAGTCGAGATTGGGCAGCGCCTCCTTGACGGCCACGTCGGCGATCCCCGGCCCGGACTGAATGGCTGACAGATCGCCCTCGGAGAAGCCGACGACCAGATCGGAGCCTTCAGCCCGCCACGTAAGCCTGACCGGCGCATCCGAGCGCTCGAGGAGTCTCTGCAGCTTCGCCAGCACCTTTTGCGCCGCCGCGGTATCGGTTTCTGCCCGCATGGCTACGCCTTGTGGGACGTCGCTGCTGAGGACACCACTGACAACCGTGATCAGCGTCCGCTGGCCGAGCAAGGTCTCCACGTCGTTCGGCAGCCGCAGCCCGGTCTCACGCTCCAGCCTGTCGAGGCCGCTCTCGACCTCGCGGCCGACCGCGGGCTGGGCTTGAGCAATGCCGAGAAACGACGTGAACGCATCGGCGACAACCTGGTCGAGCCCGGAGATGCCGAGAGCCACCACGGTGTCGGCCGGAACAGTCGACAGCCACGGGCCGACCGGCTTGGAGCCGGCGTCAGGCACACCGAATGCGGAGGTTCCGATTCCCCGCACCGTCAGGTCCGCGTGGCTCGCATCGAAGGTGACGGCGCCCGCGATCCTGCCCTTGAACGACTCGTTGAGAAGGTCCGCCTGGGCGGCTGGAAGTTGACCGGCAGCGGCCCCGAGTGAGGAGCCGAAGACATCCTTCATCGCCGCCAGATCGAGCCAGAACGCCGCCGCCCCGTCACCGAGTGGCTCGAGGTCATCCTGGAAAGTCTTCTTGTCGCCGAGGTTTCCCTTGGCTGCAGCATCCCTGGCTGCGGCGGCCGACGCCTCATCGGCAGCCAGCAGCGCGTATCCGCCGGTGAAGACAGCAGCTGGAGCATCGCCGTCGAAGACCTTGGCGAGTCCACTCTTGGCCTTGTCCTCGTCCTTCACCTGCAAGACACCGAGGACCTCCGGCTCCTCACCGTCTCCCGACGGTGGCAAGAATGCGACACCCAGCCGATCGCCGAGCCATGGCGCGATGTCCTTGTCAAAGTCAAGCTGTGCGAGGTTGTCATCACTGTCTTGGAGCAGCCTGAAGACGATCTCACGTATGTCGTCACCCTTGAGCACATCGCTGCCGCCGGGAAAGTGGCGGAAGAAGCGAAGCGCGGCAACCTTCTGGCCAGCTGCCGGGTCAAGGTCGACCTTGACGAAACCGATCGCGTCCGCCGGCACATACTTCTCCGGCTGCGCGCCGCCGCCGGACAGCAATGTGTACGCATAGACGCCACCGGCGGCAACCAGAGCGAGGGCAAGCGCACCGATGCCGGCGATGAGCGCGGACCGCCGCCTCGAGGGACCGGGTTGGGTAGCCAAAACGGCCGTCTGCGGTTCGCCAGCAGTGCCGCCAGCGGGCCCGTGGGAGAGGACATCTGCCGCCGTATCACGTGGGTCACCTGGGTCGTGGCCTTCGTCGCCTCGCATCCCTGGCATGTCCGTCATGGAGACACTCCGCTCCGTTGTGCAGATGTACCTGGCGGCTCCAGGCCGAGGCCAAGTGAAGCAGAAACGGCAGACAGTTGGGCAACCATCAGGCATCGACGCGGATACGGGGGACCACGGAATTCCCGGGGGGTTAACCGATCACAAGGCAAGCAGGCCCGAGGAGCGCCTTGAGCTCCCCAATCAGTGCAGAGGACGGCGTGACCCGATAGCCGTCCGCCAGCTTGAGGACCTTGCTGGTGCCTGCCGCATCGAGCCTCAGGTGCACCTCGGTCATGCCCGGATGGGTGGCGAGGACCTCCTTGAGCCGCTCGACGACGGGCGGGATGCAGCGCGCGACCGGCATGCGTACCACCACCGGGCCGCGAGGAGCCGCCGACAGGTCGGGGAGTGAAATCTCCATCGCGATGATCTTGGGGACGTCGTCACGGCGGTCAAGCTTGCCGCGCACGACCACGATCGCGTCCTCGATGAGGAGGGTGCCGTAGAGCTGGTATGTCGTCGGGAAGATCATGACTTCGATGGCTCCGGCGAGATCTTCCAAGATCGCCAAAGCCCACGGCGCGCCCTGCTTCGTGACCTTGCGTTGCAAGCCGGAGATCAGCCCGGCGATGGTGACGATGGTGCCATCGGGCCGTTCGTCCCCGTCGGTTAGCGCAGTGACGGAACAGTCGGCCGCCTGGGTCAGTACATGCTCGATTCCGAGCAAAGGGTGGTCGGAGACGTACAGACCGAGCATCTCCCGCTCGAGCGCAAGGAGCGTCGATTTGTCCCATTCCTCGGCCGGAATCGGGATGTCCAAAGCCACCCCGCCGCCGACCTCGTCGGCCCCGAACGCACCGAACAACGTGTCCTGCCCGATGGCTTCGTTGCGCTTGACGTCCACAACAGCGTCGATCGCCCGCTCGTGTACGGCAAGGAGGCCGCGCCGCGAATGCCCGAGCGAGTCGAACGCGCCGGCCTTGATCAGCGACTCGATCGTCTTCTTGTTACAAACGCCGACGGGAACCTTGTCGAGGAAGTCGTAAAAGTCGGTGAAACGACCGGCCGCTCGGCGGGCCTCGATGATGGCGATGACGACATTGCTACCCACGTTGCGGATGGCAGCGAGGCCGAACCTGATGTCTTGGCCGCGGGCGCTGAAGTCACCCGTCGACTCGTTGACGTCAGGCGGCAGCACCTTGATGCCCATCCGCCGGCATTCATTGAGGTAGAGAGCTGACTTGTCCTTGTCGTCGCGCACGCTGGTCAGCAAGGCGGCAAGGTATTCGGTCGGATAGTTGGCCTTGAGATATGCGGTCCAGTAGGAGACCAGGCCGTAGCCGGCTGAGTGTGCTTTGTTGAAGGCGTAGTCGGAGAACGGAACGAGAATGTCCCACAGCGTCTTGATCGCGCCGTCGGAGTAGCCGTTTGCCCGCATCCCCGCCGCAAAGGGGACGTATTCCTTGTCGAGGATCTCCTTCTTTTTCTTGCCCATGGCGCGCCGAAGCAGATCGGCCTGACCTGGTGAATATCCAGCCAGCTTCTGCGCGGTCGCGATGACCTGCTCCTGATAGACGATCAAGCCGTACGTGTCGCCCAGGATCTCGGCCAGAGGCTCGGCGAGCTCACGGTGGATCGGCATGACCGGCTTGCGCTCGTTTTTGCGGTCGGCATAGTCGTTGTGCGCGTTGGCGCCCATCGGGCCTGGCCGGTAGAGCGCACCGACCGCCGAGATGTCCTCGAACGTGTCGGGACGCATCGAGCGCAGCAGCGCCCGCATCGGCCCGCCCTCGAGCTGGAAGACGCCGAGGGTGTCGCCGTGCGAGAGCAGCTCGTAGGTCCGGCGGTCGTCAAGCGGCAGCTCCTCGAGCACCAAGGTCTCGCCGCGGTTGGCCTCGATCGCGGCCAAGCAGTCGTCCAGCACCGTGAGATTGCGCAGGCCGAGGAAGTCCATCTTGAGCAGCCCGAGGGACTCGCACGCGCCCATGTCGAACTGGGTGATGATGGCGCCGTCCTGCTCTCGCCGCTGGATAGGGATGACGTCCATCAGCGGCTCGCGGGAGAGGATCACGCCGGCGGCATGGACGCCCCACTGGCGCTTGAGCCCCTCGAGTCCGCGTGCGGTATTAACGACCCGCTTCACGTCGGCATCCGACTCGTACAGCTGCCTGAACTCGACGGCTTCCTGGTAGCGGGGATGGGTGGTATCAAAGATGCCGGCGAGCGGGATGTCCTTGCCCATGACCGAAGGCGGCATGGCCTTAGTAATCCGGTCGCCAAGCGCGAAGGGATAGCCGAGCACGCGGGACGCATCCTTGATCGCGGCCTTCGCCTTGATCGTGGAGTAGGTGATGATCTGCGCCACGCGCTCCTCGCCGTAGGTCTCGGTGGCGTAGCGGATCATGTCGGCGCGCCGGCGCTCGTCGAAATCAATGTCGATGTCCGGCATCGAGATGCGCTCGGGGTTGAGGAAGCGCTCAAACAACAGCCCATGCTCGAGTGGGTCGAGGTCGGTGATGCCCAGGGCGTAAGCGATGAGTGCGCCGGCTGCGCTCCCCCGCCCCGGCCCGACCCGGATGCCGTTCTCCTTGGCGTAACGGACCAGATCGGCGACCACGAGGAAGTAGCCGGGGAAGCCCATCTGGTTGACCACACCAAGCTCGTATGCCACCTGCTGGCGATATCGGTCGGGAACACCGGCTGGGAACCGCCTGGCAAGGCCGCGCTCTACCTCCGTGACGAGCCAGCTCTCCTCCGTCTCGCCGTCTGGCACCGGGAAGATCGGCATCAGGTTCCTGCTAGCGAAGGCATCGTCGTAGTCCGAGATCCGTTCCGCGACGAGCAGAGTGTTGTCACACGCTTCCGGGAGCTCACTCCAGACGTCGCGCATCTCCTGGGGCGATTTCAGGTAGAAAGCGCTCCCCTCGAACTTGAACCGGTTGGGGTCGGCCATCGTGGATGCCGACTGGACGCAGAGCAGGACTTCATGCGCTTGCGCGTCGCCCGGATAGGTGTAATGCAGGTCGTTCGTCGCGAGCAGCGGCAGGTCGAATTCCTTGCGCAGCCGCATCAGATCGTCGCGATATTGCCGTTCCACCTGGATGCCGTGATCCATGACCTCGACGTAGAAGTTGTCGCGGCCGAATATGTCGAGCAGGTCGCCGGCGGCGGTACGCGCCTCCTCCCACTGGCCCAGCCGCAGCCTGGTGGGAATCTCACCGCCCGGGCATCCGGTCGTCGCGATGAGGCCCGACGCGTGTTCGGCGAGCAGCTCACGGTCGATCCGAGGCTTGTACCACTGGCCTTCCAGGCTGGCCAGGCTTGCTAGTCGGTAGAGGTTATGGAGGCCCTCCTGAGTCGCGGCGAGCAACGTCATGTGCAGGTAGGCGCCCCGGCCGGATACATCGCTCTCGCCGCCCTCACCCCACAGAACGGCCCGCTTGAGAAACCTGCTCTCCGGTGAGACGTAGGCCTCGATCCCGATCACCGGTTTGATCCCGGCGCCTTTGGCTTGCCGGTAGAAGTCGTAGGCGCCGTAAAGGTTGCCGTGGTCGGTCATCGCGAGCGCCGGCATGCCCATCCGCGACGTCTCGCTGACCAGGTCAGTCAGCCTGGCGGCGCCGTCGAGCATCGAATACTCGGTGTGCACGTGGAGGTGCACGAACGAGTCGGGCACGCGACACTCGCCTCCTCGAGCCAGGGGATGCCGGCAGCCTAGTCCGGAATGATGATCCGACTCGCCCCCACACGCCGGTCAGACGACGAGCTTCAAGACAAGCGCCTTGGCAGGCTTCCCGGCCGCCGTTCCTGGACAGTGGAAACGGCCAGAAGAACGGTGCTCACACGACAGACCTAAGCACCGGCCACCGACACTTTTCGGTCTTGTGCCGGGCTAGAAGTCCTCCATGGTGATGGCGTCCTCGCCGACCTTGAGGAACTTCGTGTAGCCGGCCACCACATCGTCGGGCTCCCCCTGCATCACCATGCGACCTTTGTGCAACCAGATCGCCTCCGTGCACATCTCCTTGACGCTGCCGAGGGCGTGGCTCACCAGGAAGATCGTCCGATCCTCAGCGCAGAGCTTCTTCATCCGCTCCGACGACTTGTGCCTGAATCTGGCATCTCCTGTGGACAGTGCTTCGTCGATGAGCAGGACGTCAGGGTCCATGTGGACGGCCACGGCGAACGCGAGCCGGGAGTACATGCCCGAGGAGTACGTGCGCATCGGGACGTCCATGAAGTCCTCGAGCTCGGCGAAGTCCGCGATCTCTTGGTAGCGAGCCTCGATCTCATCCCGGCTCATCCCCCCTGCGAGTCCCCCAAGCACGACGTTCTCCCGGCCGGTGAGGTTTCTGTTGAAGCCCACGCCGAGGGAGAGCAAGGTGCTGACCCGCCCGTGCACCTCGATCCTGCCACTGGTGGGCGGAAGGATGCCCGCGATCGTCCGCACGAGCGTTGACTTGCCGGCGCCATTGGCACCGACGATGCCGAGAACCGAACCCTGTGGAATGTCGAAGGAGACACCCTTGAGTGCCTCGACCTCGAAAACGCTGCGCTGCCTCGTGAAGAGCGTATGGCGCAGCGTCCTGCGACGCTCGACGGTCGTCCGGTAGGTGAGGTGGACATCTTCGACTCGGACGGCGAGAGCTTTAGAGACGGACAGCAAACTCACGCTCCCGGGAGAGGAAGACGTAACTGCCGACGACCAGGGCCGCGACCGCCCAACAGGCGGAGACGAGCAGATAGGTGGGCCGCGGCACTTCGTCTTGGACCATGACGCGGCTCCAGGTGGCAAGGGGGGCGAAGAGTGGATTCCCGACGATCACGACGTGGTCAAGTGCCGCGGGCAGCCTGTTGAGGAGTTGCTCGGGGAAATAGAGCACCGGAGATATGTACAGCCAGAGTCGCAGCATGTAGGGCAGGAAGTTGGAGACATCCCTGAAATAAAGATTCAAGGTGGCGAAGAGCATCGCCATTCCCGTACCGAAGATCGTCAGCATGGCGAAGACCGGTACGCCCCACAGCATCGTCCAGGACAGCCCGTCGCCTTTGACCAGCCTGAGCGCGAGGAAGACCAGGAGAGTGGGGAAAAACCTGAATGCAGCGACGAGCACCGACGACAGCGGCAACAGTGCCTTGGGGAATGCAGTATTGAGGATCAGACGCCCGCCGCCGACGACCGAGCCGGCGCCGCCACGCAGGCACGCATTGAAGTAGTAGTAGAGGAACAAGCCCGCCATGATGTGTGGCAGGTAATCGTGCTGACCATGCCCGCGGCCCAGGATCAGCACGAGCATGAAGTAGACGAGCGCGAGTAGCAGCGGGTTGAGGATCAACCACAACTGGCCGAACACGGTGTTCAGATGCTGCGATCGGATCTGGGTCCGGGACATCTCGACGGCAAAATGGCGGCGGTCCCACAGGTCCTTCAGGTAGACCGGCAGGTTGGGCAGTCCCTTGCGGTAGGGGGTGTGCACGCGGACGATGTCCGCGGTAACGCGGCCCGTCTCAGTCGTACTCATTCACCCACACCTCGGGACTAATCCCCACTAATTGACGATGTACTAGGCGGCAGCATGATGCCACAGGTCCTCATCGCGACCGATCCCCCAGCCGTCGCGTGACCGCTCACCGTACCTTAACAACGGGAGAACAGCGGTATTCGATGCGCCGACGCATCGATGGCAGGGGATATCAGCGGAGGTCCGTGGTTTCGCTGCGGATGATGTCGAGCGCGCGCGCGAGGTCCGGCGGGTAGTCGCTGGTGATGTCAACCCTCTGGCCGCTGATCGGATGGTCGAATCCGAGCCGCACGGCGTGCAGCCACTGCCTGGTCAAGCCGAGCCGGTGGGCGAGGGTCGGGTCAGCGCCATAGGTGAGATCTCCCACGCACGGGTGCCGAAGCGCGGCCATGTGGACGCGAATCTGATGTGTGCGCCCGGTCTCCAAGGAGATATCTAGCAGCGACGCGGCCCGGAAGGCTTCCAGGGTGTCATAGTGAGTGATCGACGGCTTTCCTCCCGCGACCACCGCCCACTTGTAGTCGTGCATCGGGTGCCGGTCAATCGGAGCGTCGACGGTGCCGCGAAGCGGGTCCGGATGACCCTGCACGAGCGCGTGATATCGCTTGTCGACCTGGCGGCCGCGGAAGGCCTGCTTGAGTGCGGAATAGGCTCGCTCGGACTTCGCTACCACCATCAAGCCCGAGGTGCCGACATCAAGACGGTGCACGACTCCCTGCCGCTCCGCCGCGCCGGAGGTGGAGATCCGGTAACCCCCTGCGGCGAGCCCGCCGATCACGGTCGGCCCGGTCCAGCCGGGACTTGGATGAGCAGCGACGCCCACCGGTTTGTCGACGATGATGATGTCCTCGTCGTCGTATACGACCCGCATGCCGGGCACAGGCTCGGCCTGGACCTGGACCGGCGCGGCCGGCGCCGGCAACTCCACCTCGAGCCACGATCCGGCCCGAACACGGTCTGACTTCGTTGCCGTCGTGCCGTCGACTCGCACCCGTCCGCCGGCGGCGAGGTCAGCGGCCTTGGTGCGGGACAGCCCGAACAAGCGCGCGAGTGCCGCGTCGAGGCGCTCGCCCTCCAGCCCCTCTGGTACGGGCACCGTCCGGCGGTCGGTCACTGGTCGGGGCCGGCGTGGGCAGCGGTCTGCTCAGAGCCGGCTTCATCAGTAGGCCCTGGCTGCTGGCGACCCTCGATGGGGATCCCACGAGCGGCCAGGATGAACATCAGGATCCCGGCCCCGACGATCGCCGAGTCGGCGAGATTGAACACCGGCCAGTTCGGCAGCTCGATGAAGTCGACGACGTGACCGCGGAAGACGCCCGGCGACCGGAAGATCCTGTCGGTCAAGTTGCCGAGGGCTCCGCCGAGCAGGCCACCGAGAGCGATCGCCCACGGCAGTGAATACAGCCTGCGCGCCGTACGCAGAATCGCAAAGATCACGATGACCGCCACCGCCGTGAAGGCGACGGTCATACCAACGCCGATGCTGAACGCGGCACCGGGGTTCCTGGTCAGGCGAAGTGTCAGGAACCCGTCGAGCAGATCGACGGAGGTTCGATTGCTCAACGTCCGGACGGCGACGATCTTGCTGGTCAGGTCGAGGCCCAGGACGATGGCCGCGACGAGCACGAGCGCGCGCACTTGCGGCCGGCGGGCCTTGGCTGGAGCGCTGATCAGGCCTTCCGGTGGCCCATCTGGGTAACCGCGGTCGTCGGGTTGGCCGCTCAGCGACGCTCCTGGCGTTGTTTGCATGACATGCATAGCGTCGCACGCGGGAAGGCCTGCAGCCGCATCTTGCCGATCGGGTTGCCACAGGATTCACAGACGCCATAGGTGCTGTCGGCGATCTTGGCAAGGGCTCGCTCAGCCTGCAGCAGCATGTCTCGCTGGTTGTTGGTCAGCGACATCTCGTGTTCGCGCTCGAACGTCCTGCTGCCTTGGTCAGCTTGATCATCGCCAGCACCGTCCCCGCCGTCACGAAGCAGGTCGGCAAGGTCCACCTCGGCTTCTGCGATCTCAAGGTGAAGCTGAGCGATCTCCCCCTCGAGCTCACTGCGCAGGTCGATGAGCTCCGCCTCGGTCCACGGCGCTTCGGTAGCAAGCACGGCCATCGCTGACGCGTCCGCTGAGCGCTCGGCCACAGCGACCGCAGCAGGCTGCCGCGTCGACGGCTTTCTGACCGATTTCCTGGTCGCCGACTTCGTAGCAGGGGCCTTGGCGGCCGTCTTCTTCGACGCGGGTGCCGTACGCCCCGCCGACCTGCTGGTGACCTTTGCCGTGGAGGTGTTCGAGGCGGTCCTGCTCACAACGGCCTTCCTTCGCGTCGTGACCTTCGATGAGGTGGCCCGGGCCGGGCTCGCCGCCGGGCTCGTGGGTGAACTCGTGCGGCGAGCGCCGGTCGTGGCAGGCCTCTTGGATCGCGAGGCGGCCGACTGACGCTTGGCAGTGCCGGAACCGGCGGCCGAGGCCTCGCCCGTCCCTGCCACTCGAGCCCGCGTGGTGGTGCTCGGACTTCCTGTTGCTCTCGTCCTTGTTGATGACGAGCGACCCGCGGTCGCCCTTCTGGTGGTCTTGGTGCTGGCTGCCTTCCTCGGTGCCGCCCGGCTGGCTGTTGCCCGGCCGGAAGCCGTTGCCTTATGGCGACGCTCCCCCGTCGTCCCGGCTGCCATGATCGACTACCTCACTCCCCGTGTGATCACAAACACAGGCGGTGGCCGCTGGATAGGGCCACCTCGTGTCCCTTCAACGCGCCGCGCCGCCAGGTTGTGCCCGGAGGAAT
>JBKPTD010000174.1:0-6961 GCA_046735375.1 Actinomycetota bacterium
AGAACTGAGTAGCGACGGCTCCCTGGTCGGCGTGAGAATCGCGTCGGCCAAGACAAACGGTCCCCAGAGGCTGGGACCAAGGAGCCGCCATGACGAAGAGAACAGCGAGAGCGCAGCGAACGCAAGCGAAGAATGGCGCCGACTCGGCGCCGGGGCACCTGGTGGAGCCGATGCTCGCCGGGATGACGACCACCCGCCGGCACCTGCTCGCGTGGGTCCATGCGCACGGGCTGGCCGCGCTGGACGAGGTGTTTCACGAGGAGGCCGTGGCGCTGGCGGGCCCCAAAGGCCGGCATCAACCGCAGCGCACCCATCATCACTGGGGCACGGCGGCGACGGAGCTCACCTTCGGCGGGCGGCGCGTGCAGGTGCGCCGCCCCCGCGTGCGGCCGACGATCGGTGGGGAGGCGACGTTGCCGTCGGTCGCGGCGTTTCGCGACCGGGACCCGCTCACCGCGCGGATGATGCAGCAGCTGCTGGCCGGGGTGTCGATGCGCGACTACGACGGCAGTCTCGAGGCGCGGTCGAGCGGGCGGGCCACCCGGGGCAGTAGCAAGAGCGCCGTCAGTCGGACCGTGGTGCGGCGCACCCGGCAGCGGCTGCACGAGCACCTCGCGCGGCGCTTGGACGGACTCGAGGTGGTGGCGCTGTTCATGGACGGCGTCGTGGTGGCCCAGCAGACGGTGATCGTGGCCCTGGCGATCACGCGCGGTGGCGACAAGGTCCCGCTGGGCCTGCGGCTGGGCTCGACGGAGAACGCCGTGGTGTGCACCGAGCTGCTGCAGGACCTGCTGGCGCGCGGGCTCACGCTCGACGGGCAGCTGCTGTGTGTCATCGACGGCGGCAAGGGGCTGCGCAAGGCCCTCGGCGAGGTCCTCGGCGACGCGGCGGTGATCCACCGCTGCCAACTGCACAAGGGGCGCAACCTCGACGCCCTCGTACCGAAGGCGCGTCACGCCTACGTCCGGGCCGCCATGCGCCGGGCGTATCGGGCGGCCAGTGCGGGGGCGGCCCGCCGGCAACTGACGGCTCTCGCGGCGTGGCTGGAGCGCAACGGCCACGCCGATGCCGCCGGCAGTGTGCGCGAAGGCCTGGAGGAAACGCTCACCGTGCTGAAGCTCGGGCTGCCGCCGGCGCTGCGGCGCTTCTTTGCGACGACGAACTGCATCGAGAATCTGATCGGGACGCTGCGGCACGTCACGCGGAACATCAAGCGCTGGCGCGACGGGGACATGCGGCGGCGGTGGATCGGGCTCGGCCTGCTCCGCGCCGCCGAGCGCTTCCGGCGCATCAAGCACCATGGCGAGCTGGGCGCGCTCGTGACCGCGCTCGCCACCACAACCGCTTCGGAGCGCGCCGCGTGAGCCAGCTCGACCGCCGTCGGCCAAAGAACGAGGGCCACCGTTGGCTCAGGATCGATCTTCTCGAGGGGGGCCGCTATGTCGGCATCCCCCTCCGTGCCGTGAACTGAGGGTATGATGCCCTGCCGTCGCGCTCACCCAAGTTCAACATCGCGCGGGACAACCTCCGCGGCAGTTCCTCATGCGTTGACCGAGCTTACCGCAAGGCCGCTCGGTGAGGTACCGATCTCACGGTATCGCTCGCTCCCGCGACATGCATGACAATGTCGACGGCGCCACTGGCAACCCAGCGCAGCCTCTCTGTCCGTGCGTCGAACGTGGCGTTCAGCGGCGGACGATGCCCGCCCGTTGCAACGTCGGGTTCGACGGCGTCTCCGCTTTCAACCGTACCGCCACATGGCGAGCGTACTGCTCGTATCCCAGCCGCCGGGCAATCCTGATGGACGCCGTGTTGGTTTCAAGTGTTTGATAGAGAAGGACCTTGCCTTCTTGGAGCGCGCGCCCGACAACGGCGCTCGTCGTGGCGGTTGCCCAACCGCGACCGCGGTAGTCTCGATGCGTGAGAATGCAAGGGCCTCCTGCCTCATCACGCCAGACTCGGTTGTAGCCGGCCAGCGAAGCGATCCGATCGCCCTCACGAATGGCGGCCAAGTAGGACGTGGCCTCGTCAAAGCCGGCGTACTCCCACGCATCCTGGCCGCATTGCACTCGGAAGGCTTCGACCAGCGCGGTGTCGTTTGGTCCCAAGAAGCGTACGTGAGGGCCGACGTACGGACGGAAAAGGGCGGGCAGGAGGTAGCCTTGATACGCTGGGCCCACAAAGCGATCGAAGTCCCTACCGAAGACTTCTCGGAGGACGGACTCGTCCATCAGGGGCTCCTGGCCAATCTCAGGGAGCCGGCTCTGCAGATGAGGTATCCAGCCCGGCGGTGCTGAGACGACTGTCCGATCACGTCGGCGGAAACACCAGACGCCGCGGTAACCTTGCAGCCCCAGGTGCGCTGCGATTGATAGGCCGGGTTGATTGAAGTCGACAGGTGTGATGCCCAGATACTCAGCCCAGAACCGGTCGTATCGCTCGGTCACAGTTCCTGCCTTGCTGCTCCGACGTCACTACAACCCACAGCTCCGAGACAACAGCGCCATCTCGAAATCATTGTGAACGACGTCTTATCGCCGACAACGCTGAGGTGCCCCTTGCAGGGGGCGGTGTCTTCCACTCGCAGCACGTCACCAGGTCCGAAGTGCCTAGTCTCCCCGTCCGTCGTGGTTACTGACATGACTCCCTGAAGCTAGACAACGAACTGAGCCGAGGGCGCCGGGTGAAACTTGCGAGCTTGCAGGTCTTGCGCGCCCCAGCGCGGATCGAACCCTGCCAAGACCGTGCGGGAAGCTGGATGTGCCTTGACAAAGCTAGGCGGCACGGGCGGCGTCGCATCGACCTTGGCGAGATCGAGGGTGACGGTCTCGAAGTGCGACTCGTTATCCGGCGTGCAATACAGGCGGGCGTAAGTGAAACGAGAGGGATCCTGTGATTGCGGCGTCGCGGGCCTCACCGAAGCCGTTCCACAACTGGAAAGCAATACACAGCCGATGATCGAACAAACAGGTCTCCAGTTCATGTCATCTCCGTTCATGTCATCTCCGCCCTTGATAAGCGGCTTTCAGTGCGCTTGTCAGACAACGCGATCCTAGCTGCCGCGGCCTTGTGACGCCGAACGGCCATGTTGAGCGGCCGCGGCGAGCGAATGCGAGCCAGCGGTCTGCTCCAACATGATGTTCGGCGGCCCGGCGTGGACATGTCTCAGACTCATGTTGGAACCCAACCGATGGCCATGAAGACGGGCCGAGCATAGAACGCATCGGAAGCCTCACCCCAGGTGATCAAAGCTTCGGCGATCTGCTCGAGCTCTTGCTTCGTCGTCCAGCCCTGCGCAATCGCCAGCTCTCCGAGCACACCGCGCAGCCGAATCAAGTGGTTCTGCGTGACTCTGCGTGTCTCTTCGAGCGAGCCCGCAGGCGGTCCGGCTTCCGTGACCATGTCGCCCGACGCTTCAGTCCGCGCAAAGCCCGCCTCTAGCAGGAGGGCGCGCAGCTGGAGCGCATCCGACGGACGGCCCGCATTGTGCTCGCGCTCGCGCGTCCGCAACCGGTCCCACGTGTCCAAGAGCAAGTTATTCGGGTATCGAAAAGTGATCGTCGAAGACCCGTCCACGATGCCAATCACTCCTCGTGGCTTCAGCACCCGCCGCATCTCCTTGAGCGCCGCGAGCGGTGCCGCCAGGTGTTGGAGGACTGCGCACGCGAATGCCGCGTCGAAGGAGCTGTCAGGGTAGGGGAGCTGGTAGACACTCGCCGTCTCGAACGTGACATTCGCGATCCCTCGCGCTCGGGCGAGCGCACGCCCCTGCGCCAAGGCGTCCTCTCGCAGATCGATGCCGATCGCTTCGCCTGGCGCCACCGCGTTGGCGAGGTCGACAGTGATCGAGCCGGGACCGCACCCACAATCAAGGAGTCGCATCCCGGGTCGGAGATGCGGCGCAAGGAAAGCGGCCACCTCTCCTGTGCGGCGTGCAAAGACGGCGCGGTCCCACTCGGGGTCTACCCGGTATGGCCGCTCGGTACCGGGCCTCGGAGCGGGCGTGCGTCCCTCCTGACCGTTCATAGCACAGCGCCTATGGTTGTGAGGGCTCTTGCCCTCTATCATTGGGAAAGTTCGCCTGGCGCCCAGACCGATGGTCAAACAGGCGTCTTCTCACTTCATTGCATGCCCGCCGAAACGCGAGGCATCAGCTGCGCGCGAAGCGCGGCGGCTGCATGCCAGAGTTAGGGTTTGTGGCGCCGACGCCCGCGGGAGCCATCACTCCACGATGTGATCCACCCGCGCGAGCAGCGACAGTGGGATCGCAAAGCCGAGGGCCTTCGCAGTCTTCATGTTGATGACGAGCTCGAAGGATGTCGGCTGCTCCACCGGTAGATCCCCGGGCTTGGCGCCTTTGAGTATTCTATCGACTAACGCGACGACACGCCGGTTGAGGTCGCGGATCTTGGCCCCGTAGGCTAGGAGCCCCCCATCCTCGGCGGATTCCCGCCACTCGTAGAAGGCTGGCAGGCGGTGTCGAGCCGCTAGGGCGATGATGCGCTTCCGGTCACGATTGAGCAGCGGATTCGACAGGACGAAGAGGGCGTCGGCGCGCTCCGATGCCAGCGCAGAGAACGCACCCTCATAGTCGCCGTTGCGGACCTCGACGAGGACCGTCTCGATCTTCAGCGCCCGCGCCGCCTGCTCCGCTTCCTTCACTTGCGCCGCCTCCATCCCGGGCCAGCTTAGGAGGGCGATACGGCGCGCGCGCGGCATCGCCTCCTTGAAGACCTCCATTCGCTTGGCGGCCATGGTGTCAGCCGCCACGAGGCAGACGCCGGTGATGTTGCCACCCGGACGCGCCAAGCTGGCGACAAGTCCCTTCCCAACAGGATCATCGACAAACGCCATGACGATAGGGATGACCTTCGTCGCGTTCTTGGCCGCCAGGATGGCGTCCACACCCGTCGCGAGAATGACGTCCGGCTTCAGGCCGACCAGCTCCGCGGCGAGCGCCGGCAGGCGTTCGATGCGGCCCTCTGCATGCCGACGTTCGACGACCAGATTCTGGCCCTCGACGTACCCGGCCTCGCGCAGCGCAGCCAGGCGTTCTTCGGAACCGCTCCCGGGGTGCAGCTCGCCCACCCTGCGCACTTTCGCTGCCTCCTGCGCCTCGGTGGCGTGCGGAGCGCTGAAGACGCCGAGGGCGAGGGCTACGACCAGGGCAAATGCCTTGTCGATCATCCCGCCTCCTGTCGCTCGTATGTCCTTCTTAAGCCGTGGAACTCGGAGCGCGGGTATGCCCTGGCCATTTCCAGGAGGGCTTTGCCCGAGCCGCAACCGACGTCAGCGATCCTCGCCCCCGCGGCGAGCTTGGGTGTCACGTCGTCCAGGCCTGCTAGGATGACGGGAACGAGGTTCGCGCGCATCCAAGGGCTGCTGAATCGGCTCTCTCCCACGGCATGGTCAGCGTAACGCACCAGTCCCGCGCTGGCTTGCCCGTGAAGCCATTCGCGGACCCATCGCTCGTGGAGTCTCGCTCTTGCTGCCAACTCTGCGCTCGTCGAAGGGCCCGACTCCCTGAGCGCGCTATAGAGCCCCAATCGATCTCCGCCGTATACCAAGGCGGCGACTCCAGCCCCGGACAAATAGCCGATGGCCTTGTCGGCAATCTCTTCTACCTTCCTTGGATCCAGCTCTCTCGTCGCCATGGTATGTGTCCCCTGTTCGTCTGAGCGGCCTAACGCTCGCATTCACCTGCGGCCGAGCGAGCGTCTGCGAGCCCGGCCGGCAGGTGAAATGCGTTGTTCGGCGGCAGCGGCCGTGATGCACTCACCTGAGCGCCATCAGGATGTGGCCCGCGCCGCCGACGCGCAGGCCGTCCGCGCGACCCGCGAAATAGGTAGCGTTCAGCTCGTCGGGCGGCACGTCGCGTACCCCTCGAAAGCCCAAGCCGCGCACCGCCGCGACCAGTGTCCTTGGTTCAAAGAAACTGCGGAACGGTTCCCCGGCGGCCGCGGCCCGCGCGGCCAGGGCCTCGACCGCCGCCCGCTGGGGCGGAGCCAGCGACGCCGGCGGAACGCCGTAGTCGAGGACGACCCCCCCGCCGCCCGCCGCGAAGAGGGCGATCGTCGCGAGGGTTGCGAGCACATCCGGTGACGGCAAGTAGACCGTCACCCCCAGCCACGAGAAGAAACTTGGCTCGTCGCGGCGCAACCCGGCCCGGCCGAGCGCCGCCGACAGCGGCTCGGCCGCAAAGTCCGTCGCCGCGAACGCGACGCCCTCGGGGACCGCGATGTGTGCCTCCGCGAGCCGCCGGCGCTTCCAGGCTTGGGTCGCAGGATGATCCACCTCGACGACGCGCAGCCCAGGGTGCGGATTCCGATAGGCGAAGGTATCCAGGCCGGCCCCCAGAATCACGTATTGCCGGACCCCACGAGCGATGGCCCGCGCCAGCGCGTCTTCCGCCAGTCGGCTCCGTACGGCGACGATTGCACGGAGGAAAGGGGCGACGGGACCGTCTTCGATCTGCCGCGGGTCGGCGCGGAGTTCGGCGGCCCGCGTTGGGTCCAGGATCGTCAGCGCTAGCGGGTCGTCGTGGACCCGCGGGTCATCGAGGAGCTGATGGGCGGCGCGCCGCATCGCCGCGCCCTCGGCCGTCCGACTCGGTCGATCATCGATCATCTTGGCACCGCCCGCTGCTGCCGAACGTTCGCGTTGAGCGGCCGCGGCGAGCGAATGCGAGCCAGCGGTCCGCTCCGACTCGCTGTTCGGCGACCCAGGCGTCAGACCCCGACAAGGCTGTTACCCCTTGTCAACGACGATGTCCCAAACCGCGAGGCGCGAATCAGGCTCAATGTCCGATGTCGGGGGCAGCACCTTCGCGATCAGGCCTTCCTTGTTTGTGCGGATGTTCTGCAGCAGAAGATCCTTGTCGTTCAATGCCTCTCCCGGGAAATACATCTGTGTGATCACGCGGTTGATCTTCCCGGTCACTTCGAAGTGAAGGTGAGGGGGC
>JBKPTD010000175.1:0-21554 GCA_046735375.1 Actinomycetota bacterium
CAAGCGGCTCGACGACTGTGACGTCCGCGTGCCCGGCAGCGGCCGCGGCTACTTCCAAGCCGATCCAGCCAGCACCGACGATGACGATCCGCAGACCCGACTGGATTGCCTGCTTGATCGCATCAGAATCCGCGATCCTTCGCAGATACTGGACGCCATCCAGGTCTGCACCTGGCAGCCCCAAGCGGCGGGGGGTTGCACCGGTCGCGATCAACACCTTGTCGAAGCCGAGGGTGTCGCCGCCGTCCAACGCAACCGTGCGATCGGCGAGATCGAGCGCAGTGGCGGTCCGGCCGAGCATGAGCTCCACGGCATTCTCGGCGTACCAGGCCTCCGGCTTGGCAAATACCTTCGCCAGTTCCTTCTTGCCGAGCAGATATTCCTTGGACAGCGGCGGACGCTCGTAGGGCAGCGCTTCCTCGTCCCCCACGATCACGACCCGCCCGTCGTACCCCTCCTTTCTGAGGGTCTCTGCTGCCCGGGCTGCCGCAAGCCCGCCCCCGACGATGACGGCTAGCTGATTCGCCATGGTTCCCTTCCTTCATCGAGGTTGCAGCGTCTCGCCTGTGCTGGTGCATCACATGATGTACGACCTGGCACATGTCTAGGGTTCAGCCCCAGCGCAGCCCGGGAATGAGCACAGCACCCGATTGGTTGAAGCGTAAACTAAATCGTCGTTCCCTCTCAAGGAGAGACCATGCCGGCCGTGACCGCAGATACGCTGACGCTTCCTCGACTGCCGCAGGTCGCGGAGGTGGGTACAGCCTGGCGGCCGACAGTCAAGGTCATCACGGCACAACGCCATCTCGAGGGAGAGGGCTTCGTCGTGCGCCGCCCGTTCCCTGGTATGGATCTGAGCCTCGCGGACCCCTTCCTTCTGCTGGATCACATGGGGGCCGTGGAGTATGCGCCCGGTCAAGCGAAGGGCACGCCATGGCACCCGCATCGCGGCTTCGAAACCGTGACCTACATCATCGACGGCGCCTTCAGGCATCAGGACACTACCGGCGGCGGCGGTCTGATCACGGACGGCGCGACCCAGTGGATGACCGCGGGCGCCGGGATCCAACACATCGAGACGCCGCCGGACTGGCTGGTCGCCAAGGGCGGTCTGTTCCACGGCATCCAGCTCTGGGTCAACCTGCCACGCGAGCAGAAGTGGGTCCCACCGCGCTACCAGGACATCGAAAGTCGCGACGTGGCCCTGCTGGCCAGCGCGGACGGGGCCTCGCTGGTGCGAGTCATCGCGGGCGAGCTCGCCGGGCACCGCGGGCCGGGTATGACCTACACCCCCATCACCTACCTGCACGCCACGGTCGCACCTGGCGGCCGGTTGACCCTGCCCTGGCCACGTGACTTCAGGGCGCTGGTGTACGTCCTGGCCGGCCGCGGCCACGTCGGGCTCGAAGGACGTCCGCTGGACGAAGGCCAGCTGGCGGTGTTCGGCACCGGTGATGCGCTGATGATGACGGCCGCGGACTCCCAGCCGCAGGCCGCGCGTACCGGATGGGAGATCCTGGTCCTCGGCGGCCTGCCGATCAGGGAGCCGGTGGCGCGCTACGGCCCGTTCGTCATGAACACCCGCGAAGAGATCATCCAGGCCTTTGAGGACTATCAGGCCGGTCGGATGGGCGTCATCCCCGCGGACACGGTCCCGCACCGCACCTCGGCGGACACCACTCCGTCCAGCTGACACCTCCACCCGTCGGACGGTCCGTCCCCACCGTCCGCATGAAGGGCACCTTCTCACCCGGGACAGGTGGTCTTCCCCCTGCGGCCCGATGGTATAACCCGACACGACGTCGGGATACGAGGGGGATGACCATGATCAGATTGCTCGTGTCCGCGGTGATCTACCTCGTCGCCAACGCGATCGGCTTGCTCGTCGCCAACGCGCTACTCGACGACATGTCCGTAGATGGCTCTGCGTTCGTGATCGCAGTCCTGATCTTCACCGGGGTCGAGGTGCTAGTGCAGCCCCTGATTACGCAGATCGCCGTCAAGAACGTCAACGCTCTCGTGGGCAGCTCGGCGCTGATCGCGACGCTGATCGGGCTGATCGTGACCGTCGCCGTCTCGGACGGGCTCGACATCAGCGGGCTGTTCACATGGGTCCTGGCGACGGTCATCGTTTGGGCGGCGGCCCTGCTCGCCGGTTTCATCTTGCGCGCCATCTTCGTCAAGCGGGCTGTGGGTGGGGCCCGCAGCTGACGGGCCGACGGCAAGCGCCGGCGACGCTGGCCTGTGGCGCGGGCGGGCCGATCGTGCCGGACACCGCCTTGGTCCTGATGGTGGTCGGGACCGGCGGCCGTCATCGGCTCTTGCATCCACCCATTCGCTCCTGCAGTCAGCGCAGCTCAGGCGAAGGGAACCCACTCTTGATCGGCCAGATCGTGGATGTCGGTCGCCATGGCGCCGGAGCTGGAGATCGTCCAGAGCGTGTCGCCGATGACGAGGGAACGGCGGATCGACGGATCACGCTGGTAAGCCGTGATGCCCGCTGAGGGATGGGAGATGAAGCCGAGCTCGATGAGCCGGTTTCCGTCCAGCCGCGATGCCAGTGCGCCGCCGAACACCGGCTTGTCGGGCGGCTGGAACGGGCCGCCGAAGCCGGAAGCGGCCTGCGCCGACACCGGGACGACCAGGAGATGCTCAGCCGGCCAATAGAGGAAGGCATGGGGGTCGTACTCCGCCTCCGAATGTTCACCCGACAGCGCGAACGCGTCGAGCCTGCGCGGTGCCGCGGGATTGGTGACATCGAAGAGTGACACCTGGGTGCCCTGCAGTCGACCATCGAGGTCGGCATCCTGCCCGATGCCGATGAGCCTGCCGTCGCCTGCTGGATGCAGGTAGGACGAGAAGCCGGTGATCTTCAGCTCTCCCACCACCCGGGGCCGGCTCGGATCGGAGAGGTCGAGGGTGTAGAGCGGATCGGTCTGCCGGAAGGTCACCACATAGCCGACGGGGCCGATGAACCGGACCGAATAGATCCGTTCCCCGCGGCCCAGACCATCCACTCGCCCGACAGGCACCAGCCGGTCGTCGCGCTGGAGCAGCACGCTCACGGCACTTGATGTGATCGCCGCGTCGGGCATCGGTTCGCTCGTCTGCGGCTCGTCGGCTGGTCCCGGCTCAACCCCCGACAGCTGCTCCTCGGTGGTGGCAACCCGAAGATGGCCGGCGTACTCGGACAAGGAGTATTGGTTGAGCAGCCACCCGTCGACGGCGCCAGAGGCCACATAGCGTGGCTTGCCGGGTTGGGACACGTCGAACTTGTGGATCTCGGTTTGTGGCTGTGCGAATCTCCCGCCCGGTCCCCGGGCATCCCCAGCGAGGCGCATCGGCATCGGCCAGAAGCCGAACCGGTGGTCGTCCGCGATGTAAAGACTCGCGCTGGTGCCGTAGACGGTCTGCCCATCAGCGAGCACGGCGACCGAGTCTTGCGCTTGCAGCGGTCCGGCAAGGTCGAGGGCAAGCACCGTCAGCATCGACAGACCGGAGTACTGCCTCGGGTGGCTGACATCGCCGCACCCGACCAGCGGGCGTGGCGCGGACCCGTCGAGGCTGTAGCGAGGGAGCCATTCGTCGATCGTCGACTGGGCGAGGATCCGCTTGTTCGCCCGCAGCGCCGCGGACTCGGAGCGATCCTGGCTGGGATAGACCCAGCGCAGGTGCGGGCCAGACCGGATCACGAGCCGGGCAAGGGAGCCGACAGCACGCGCATCGACGAAGGTTCCGTCGAGCTCGAGGCTGCCGAGGATCCGCGGGGAGGCAGACAGGTCGATGAGGGTGAGCCTGGTGCCCTGCTCTATCGGGCCGATGATCGCGTCGCTCGCCATACCGCCCGGCACGCTGCCGTCGGCGGCCGCGGGACGGCGTTCCATCGGGAAGGAGGTAGTACCGATGGCGAGCGCCCGATCACCGTCGAGCAGGAGCTGGTCGGCGTACCAACGACCCTTGTTGGCGTCCGTGAGCACGAGCTCTCCGGTCACCCGCTTCGTCGCCGGGTCGACAACGCGGAGCGTCCCGTCCATCAAGGTCACGATCCGGCGCCCGTCGGTCTTGACCACATCTGGCTCGTCCACGCCGGCCTCGTGCGTGTTGGTTCCCGAGTACGGCTCCAGCTGCTGTGGCGCCGGCGCCGCACTCCGGGCGTCAGCGGCGTTTCCGCCGCTTTCCATCCCGGCGGCGAGCGGGACGGCGCCGCCGCCGATGCCGTACGCGGTGACATAGTCGGCCGCCGCCCTCTTCAACTGGCCAAGTGCATCCGCGCAGGAGTCGTACGAGACGAGCCGAAAGGCGGCAGGGGCGAGACCGATCGGCCGGCCGGTCGTTGGCGTGCCTCCGCCCGTACATGCCGTCATCGCCAGGGTGGCGGCGGTCAGGCCGGCGAAGACGCCGACCGGCGATCGGTGGAGCATGTCGATACGAAAACGGCTCAGGCTCGCTCGCGCGGCTGGGCTCGACGCAGCATCCATGCCGCTGAGACGGCACGAAGCAGCCGCTGGTTCCCGCCGAATGAAAACTTGTGGATCAGTTACGTGACTGCATCGAGGACGGGCAGCAGCCAGGCCCGATAGGCGTCCGGATCGGCCCGCAAGACGGTGGAGACGACCAGATGACCGTCATCGATCCACCAGCCGTCACCGGATTCGACCGGCAGCTCGGTGATCCGGAGATTGAACGAATCGACCGTCCGGCTACGCCTGACCTGGAGCTCGTGAACGGCCGCCGACTCGATCGCCCCGTCCAGCGCCCGCGCCTGGTGCTCTGCGGTTCGCTCCCAGGCCCACGCGACGGCCTCCTCGAATGTCGCACCGAGGATTCGTCGCAGCTGCGGCGAGTCGAACAGGCCGGGAAAATCCGGTGGCAGATAGTCACCGAAGTCGGCGGTGCCGTAGAGCAGGTTCTCCCACCAGATCGCCCACTGCTCGGCCGCGGCCACTCGGTTCAGGTCGGGAAAGTCCTGCTCGACCACCGGCGGGTCCGCGGGCGGCAACGCTGGGTCGACCGCCGGATGTAGACCGGCGGCATCGCGGACGTACAGCGCCACGAGCAGCGGCTGGGGCTGATCGACCTGGATTAACCAGCGCCGCTCCCCCACAATGTGCACGAGCCCATAGATTCCCGAAATCTCCGGCCTTCAAGCCCAAGCTTCACACTCCGCCCAGCTCGAACGCGCCAGACTGCCCCTCGCAGGCCTGTCGGGCTTTGTGCATGATCTGGCCATGGACTTCCGCATTCCCGACGAATTGACGGCGCTCAGGGAGTCGTTCGCGGCCTTCATCGAGCGCCAGGTGCGGCCGCTGGAGGAGGAGCTTCGACGCGAGTTCGTGTCACCGACTCCGGACCGTGACCGCATCCGCGATGCCGCGAACACGACGCGACGCGCGTCGGCGGCGGCCGGGTTCTACGCGGCGTATATGCCAGAGGATGTCGGCGGCGCCGACCTCTCGACGCTCGGGCTCACGTTGCTCGTGGAAGACGCGGGGCGGTCCGGCCTGCGCCTCGCCATGTCCGCCATCGCCCCACCCAACCCGGCCGGTCCCACGCCGCTCCTCCTTGACCTGCCCAAGCACCTCTGGGACGAATACGTACGGCCGGTGGTCGCGGCAGAGCGATCGATGTGCTTCGCGCTGACCGAACCGGAGGCTGGTTCGGACGCTCAGAACATCAAGACCCGCGCTCGGCGGGACGGCGACGGCTGGGTCATCGACGGGCACAAGCACTTCATCACGAACGCGGATGCGGCCGACTTCGCGTTGGTCTTCGCCGTCACCGATCCGGAGAAACGGGCGAACGGCGGCATTACCGCCTTTGTGGTCCCCCGCGACCAATACACGATCGGTGAGGTCCAGTGGACGATGGCCGACTCGCACCCGGCGCAGCTCTTCTTCGACGGCGCGCGAGTGCCCGGCGATCACGTGGTAGGCGAAGTGGGTCGCGGATTCATCACCGCGATGCGCTTCCTCGATACTGGTCGGGCCGCGATTGGCGCCCAGTGCCTCGGGCTGGCTGAGTACTGCCTCGACCAGGCGATCGATCACGCGCGGAACCGGACCGCGTTTGGCGTTCCCATCGGCCGCAACCAGGCTGTGTCGTTCTCCTTGGCCCGCTGCAAGGTCGACATCGAGGCGATGCGCTGGCTCACCTATCACCTGGCGGCGGCGATCGACGACGGGGAGCACCCGGCTGCCGAAGCCTCGATCGTGAAGTACCACAACACCGAGCGGGCGTACGAGATCGCCGACCGTTGCCTGCAGGTCTTTGGCGGCACCGGCCTGCTCAAGGAGGGGCCGATAGAGCGGATACTTCGCTGGCTGCGGATGTACCGCGTCGTTGAAGGCGCCTCCGAGATCCAGCAGCTCGTGATCAGCCGCTCCCTCGGCCTCTGAACGGCGCGAGGGCGGCTGTGAAGACGAGACACTGGATACGCTGTCAATACAGACCACCGATCACACTGCGGAAGAGGGCGAGAACCCCGCCGTGTCTTCACAGGCATCCCAGCAGACCGACCCGATGGACGCCTTCGGGCCGAACGAATGGCTCGTCGACGAGATCTATCAGCAATATCTGAGAGATCCGCACTCGGTGGACAAGGCCTGGTGGGAGTTCTTCGCCGACTATCGCCCCGCTGAGCCCGGCGCGGGCCAGTCATCCTCGAGTGCCGCCCCCAACCGGGACGGCGCCCCGGCGCCCGCAGCCGATACGGCTCAGGCAGCTCCGCCTCAACCGGATCCTAAGCAGCCTGCCGCTGACGGCCAACCAGCTGCATCGACACTGCCGGCGGCATCGCAGCAAGCGCCCGCCCAGCCAGCCCAGCCGGCGATCCAGGCGCCGGTCCAGCCGCGCGAAGCGAAGCCGACTCCGGCGCAGGCCCCGCCGCCGCAGCCCGCCAGGCCGGCCGCCGAGCGACAGCCGGTCAGCGAGGCCGCGGGCGACACCGGTGACGTGATCGAGCCGCTGCGAGGTGCCCCGGCCCGAGTGGTCACCAACATGGAGACCAGCCTCGAGGTCCCCACGGCGACCTCAGTACGAGCCGTCCCGGCCAAGCTTCTGATCGACAACCGGATCGTCATCAACAACCACCTGAAGCGCAGCCGCGGCGGGAAGGTGTCCTTCACCCACCTGATCGGCTTCGCCATGGTTCAGGCGATCAAGGCGATGCCATCGATGAACTGGTCGTACACCGAACTCGAGGGCAAGCCAGCGATCAAGAAGCCGCGGCATGTCAACCTCGGCCTCGCGATCGATATCCAGAAACGCGACGGCACTCGGCAGCTCCTCGTACCGTCGATCAAGGCCGCAGAGGAGATGGACTTCTCGCAGTTCTGGGCGGCCTATGAGGACGTGGTCCGGCGGGCAAGGTCGGGCAAGCTGACCGTGGACGACTTCGTTGGCACCACGATCAGCCTCACCAACCCCGGTGGCATCGGGACAGTCCACAGCGTGCCACGCCTCATGACCGGCCAGTCGGCGATCATCGCCGTCGGCGCGATGGAGTACCCGGCCGAATTCCAGGGTGCCGCGCCAGAGACGCTCGCCAGGCTTGCCGTGAGCAAGATCATGACACTGACCTCGACCTATGACCATCGGGTCATCCAGGGCGCTCAGTCCGGCGAGTTCCTCCGCGCGGTCCACCAGCTCCTGCTCGGCGAGGACGGTTTCTACGACCAAGTCTTCGCCTCGCTCCGCATCCCGTACGAGCCGGTGCGCTGGATTCAGGACATCTCGGCTTCCCATGAGGACGATGTCAACAAGACCGCCCGCGTGCAGCAACTGATCCACTCCTACCGGGTCCGCGGCCACCTCATGGCCGACACAGACCCGCTCGAATACCGCCAGCGCCGCCACCCGGATCTGGACGTCGTCGATCATGGGCTGACGCTGTGGGACCTGGAGCGAGAGTTCGCGACCGGAGGTTTCGGCGGCAAGTCGATCATGACACTTCGCGAGATCCTCGGCATTCTCCGCAACTCTTACTGCCGGACCATCGGCATCGAGTACATGCACATCCAGGATCCGAGGCAGCGCCGGTGGATCCAGGAACGCGTCGAGGTCCCTTACGCGAAACCCAGTCGTGAGGAGCAGCTACGCATCTTGCGGCGGCTCAACGCCGCAGAGGCCTTCGAGACGTTCCTGCAGATCAAGTACGTCGGGCAGAAGCGCTTCTCGCTCGAGGGCGGCGAGTCAGTCATCCCGCTGCTTGATGCGGTGCTCTCCGCGGCCGCCGAGCAAGGGCTCGACGAGGTATGCATCGGCATGGCTCACCGCGGGCGCCTCAACGTGCTCGCGAACATCGCGGGCAAGCCTTACTCCAAGATCTTCCGCGAGTTCGAAGGAAACCAGGACCCGCGGACCGTACAAGGCTCGGGGGACGTCAAATATCACCTTGGCACGTCCGGCATGTTCAGGGCGCAGTCGGGCGCGACGACGAAGGTGACGCTCACCGCGAACCCGTCGCACCTCGAGGCAGTCGACCCGGTGCTCGAGGGCGTCGTCCGCGCCAAGCAGGACCTGATCAACAAAGGCGGCGGCGACAAAGGCTTCACCGTGCTGCCGCTGCTCCTCCACGGCGATGCGTCCTTCGCCGGCCAGGGCGTTGTCGCCGAGACGCTCAACCTCTCGCAGCTACGCGGCTACCGCACCGGTGGCACCGTCCATGTGGTGATCAACAACCAGGTAGGCTTCACGACCTCGCCGGCCGAGTCGCGTTCCTCCCTCTACTCCACCGACGTTGCGCGCATGATCGAGGCGCCTATCTTCCACGTGAACGGCGACGATCCCGAGGCGGTCGTTCGCGTCGCCCAGCTCGCCTTCGAGTTCCGGCAGGCGTTCAAAAAGGATGTCGTCATCGACATGCTCTGCTACCGGCGTCGCGGACACAACGAAGGCGACGACCCGTCGATGACCCAGCCAACGATGTACGACTTGATCGACAAGAAGCGTTCGGTTCGCAAGCTGTACACCGAGGGGCTGATCGGACGCGGCGACATCTCCATGGAGGAGGCCGAGGAGGCCCTTCGCGATTATCAGGAGCAGCTCGAGCGGGTCTTCGTGGAGACGAGGGAGACCAGCGCGGGGCGGCCCGATGAATACGAAGCCGAGCGGCGCGAGCGGGGGAACGGCGGGCCGGTGCAGACCGCGGTCAAGCCCGAGACGGTCAAGCGCATCGGCGACGCGTACGTCGCGATTCCAGACGGCTTCACAGTCCACCCGAAGCTCCAGCCGCTGCTGTCCCGGCGAGCGGCGATGGCCTCACAGGGCGGCATCGACTGGGCCTTCGCCGAGCTGATCGGAATCGGATCGCTGCTGCTCGACGGGGTCCCGGTGCGGCTGGCCGGCCAGGACAGCCGGCGTGGCACATTCGTTCAGCGCCACTCCGTGCTCGTGGACCGGGTGACCGGCCGGGAGTGGACGCCGCTCGCGAATCTCGATGCCGGTCAGGCACGCTTCTGGGTGTACGACTCGCTGCTCAGCGAGTTCGCGGCGATGGGCTTCGAGTACGGCTATTCGGTGGAGCGACCGGATGCGCTCGTCATGTGGGAAGCCCAGTTCGGCGACTTCGCCAACGGTGGGCAGTCAGTGATCGACGAGTTCGTCGCCTCGGGTGAGCAGAAGTGGGGCCAGCGTTCTGGCGTCGTCCTGCTCCTTCCACACGGCTACGAGGGTCAGGGGCCAGACCACTCGTCAGGGCGGATCGAGCGTTTCCTGTCGCTGTCCGCGCAGAACAACATGACCGTCGCGATGCCTTCGGTGCCATCGAACTACTTCCACCTGCTGCGCTGGCAGGCTCTGAACGGCCAGCACAAGCCGTTGATTGTCTTCACCCCCAAGTCGATGCTGCGGCTCAAGGCCGCCACGTCAGGGGTCGAGGAGTTCACCACCGGCACCTTCCGGCCGGTGATCGGCGACTCGTCCGTGGATCCGGCCGGCGTTCGTAAGGTCCTGCTGTGCAGCGGGAAGATCGCGTACGACCTGGAGGCCGCGCGGTCGCGGCTCGGCCGTACAGATGCCGCAATCATCCGGGTCGAGCGGCTCTATCCCCTGCCCTTCGAGGAGCTCACGGCGGCGCTGGCGGCCTATCCGGCCGAGGCAAGCTTGCACTGGGTGCAGGAAGAGCCGCTGAACCAGGGCGCCTGGCCGTTCATGGCGCTGCACCTGCCCAGGCACCTGGGCGGGCGGATGCTCTACCCGATAGCCAACCCGGAGTCCTCGGCCCCGGCGGGCGGCTCCCACGCCCGCCACGAACGCGAACAGGCCGCCCTCATCGACCAAGCACTTGGGAGCTAGCGTCACGTGTACTTCACCGACCGAGGGGTCGAGGAGCTCGAAGCTCGGCGAGGCATCGAAGAAGTGAGCATGTCGTGGCTCGCCGAGCGGCTGCGTGAGTTCGTCGACGTGAATCCCGAGTTCGAGACGGCTGTCGACCGGCTGGCTACGTGGCTCGCCCGGCTCGACGACGAGGATGTTGAGTAGCCCCTCGGGTCCTGTTCAGCAGGCTAAACGGTCAGGACGATCTTGCCGATGACATCTCCGCTGTCGACTCGAGCGAGCCCGTCCCGCACCCGGTCCAGCGGCAACTCTTCGTGGATGAGCGGGCGAGCGCCCGTCCGCCGCATGAAGCTGATCAGGCGCTCGAGCTCCTGACGGGTCCCCATGGTGGATCCCAGCACCCTCAGCTGGCGGAAGAAGATCCAATTCAGCAGGGTGGACTCGGGGTTTGGTCCTGTCGTCGCTCCGCAGATCACGATCGCCCCGCCGGGCTTCAGTGATTTGACCGAATGCGACCAGGTTGCCGCCCCGACGGTCTCCATTACTGCGTCGACCTGTTCGGGTAGTCGCTGACCGGACTCGAACGCCTCCGCGGCACCAAGGTCTCGAGCCGCGTCCCGCTTGACCGCGTCCCTGCTGGTCGCCCACACCTGGAGGCCGACCCTGCTTCCAAGGACGATGAGGGCGGTCGCAACCCCCCCGCCGGCGCCCTGGACCAATATCGTCTGTCCCGGCTGCAGGCCGGACATGGTGAAGAGCATCCGATAGGCGGTCAGCCAGGTAGTCGGCAGACAGGCCGCCTCCGCCCAGGACAGGTCGGCAGGCTTGGGTACGAGATTCCAGCGCGGCACGGCGACGCGTTCGGCGAAGGTGCCCGGGTAGCGCTCGGACAACAAGGACCGCTTCGGATCGAGGGTCTCGTCGCCGTGCCAGGTCGGATCTCCGATCACTGAGTGGACGATGACCTCGTTCCCCTCCTCGTCGATCCCAGCGCCGTCGCAGCCGAGAATCATGGGCAGCTGATCCTCTTTGATCCCCACACCCCGCAGGGTCCAGAGGTCGTGGTGGTTGATGGACGCGGCCTGAAGCGTCACGGTTGTCCATGAGCCGTCCGGTGGTGTGGGGTCCGGCATGTCCGCCAGCTCCAGCGCCGAGAGGGGATCGTCGGGCGAGAAGCGAGCGGCGATCGCGGCGAGCATGCCCGGCACCTTAGCGGTTGCACGTGAGGACCGGTTGACCTGGCCGTTCATATTGGAAGGTCGCCGGGTATCCCGTACCTTTGGTTCGAAATTCGTCGTCGGGAGTGAAACCGTGGAGCTCACCTCGTATTCAGAGCACGCGGCACGCCTGGTGAACACAGCCGATCCGGGGCGGCCCAGCCACGACGCCTTGCAGACGCTTGATGGGCTGCTCAGCTTCCTCGACGGACACGCGCTGTGGCAGGCGCACGCAAGCCAACGTGACCTCATCGCGCTACGTCAGGTCAGAGAGCGCCTGCGTGGCGTCTTCGAGGCCGCGGATGCAGCCGATCTTGTGACTGCCGTTGATCGGCTCAACGCCCTGCTGCGCGACTATCCCGTCCAGCCGCAGCTTTCTGGGCACGACGGTGTCGATTGGCATCTTCATCTGGCCGAGGGCGCGTCGAGCGTTGCCGCGGCGTACGCCACCGTCGCCACGATGGGGTTAGCCGTCTTCTGCGCTGAGTACGGCGTCAATCGGCTCGGTGTGTGCCAGGCCCCGCCCTGCCGCAAGGTCTTCCTCGACACGTCCACCAATCGCTCCCGCCGCTACTGCTCCGACCGGTGTGCGACCCGCGCAAACGTTGCCGCCTACCGCCAGCGGCGCCGCGACCGGGCGTCGCTCCCCGTCGCCTAGACCCGCTATTCGGCCGGCGTCGCGGTCAGCTCCGTGGCTTCGATCGGCGCCGCCGCAGGGGCCTGGGCCGCGGCCACAGCCGCGCCACAGCAATTGCGATCACGTCTGACGGTGGTATCGCGCCCACGAGCCAGGAGTCGACGCCGTCGGCCTCGTTGTCTCGCTCGATCCACCAGCCGTCGGGGGTAAGTTGGGCGGCCCGCTTGACTGAGAGCGGGCGACCTTCTGGCAGCCGTACGAGGACCACCGATCCCGGCCTTGGCTTGCGCCCGTAGCGGACGAGCAGCAGGTCGCCATCACGCAGCGTCGGATGCATGGACCGGCCGCGAACGATCGCCGTCCCCCAGCGCACAGTGCACCTCCCGCGACGGGAGTTTGATCGTAGGGGACCCCTATCGGCGACAGCGGGCAAACCCGACAGTTCCGAGCCCGGGAGTACGCGGGTTTCACCTGCGTCAGGTGCGGCAGATGCTGCGGAGTAATGTCCAGCAAGAGCAGAGTGCCTGCCGGTCGATGTGGCCGTAGGTCTCTGAGCCGATGACTTCATTGTGGAGAGGGGTCGTGCAAATGCGGCTGTCCCGCCTGTTCCGTCCCGTGACCGTCCACGCCCACTGTGACCTGCCGTGCGGCGTGTACGACCCAGCCCAGGCCCGCATCGAGGCCGAGTCGGTCAAGGCCATCTGTGAGAAGTATCAGGCCAGCGACGACGAGGTGTTCCGTACCCGGGCGCTGATCATCAAGGAGCAGCGCGCCGAGCTCGTCAAGCACCATCTCTGGGTGCTGTGGACGGACTACTTCAAGCCCAACCACTTCGAGGCCTACCCCCAGCTGCACCAGCTGTTCAACGAGGCGACCAAGCTCGCCGGCGCGGCAGGTGGGAAGGGCACCGTCGATCCCGCAGTCGGACAACAGCTTCTCGACAAGATCGAGCAGATCGACAAGATCTTCTGGGAGACCAAGCAGGCCTGACGTTGCGCTGACCGCACCGCACCGCCTTGCCCGCATGAGGGGCACCTTCACCCGATAGGTCGGTGTGAAGGTGCCCCTCAGGCATCGCGGGATCGAGTGACAATGTCCTTCACGCTTGCGACACCCCGATCCGCGAGACCTGCCGAGGTAGCCTTCCTGGGTGATCCGGCCAGCTACGCCCGACGACGTACCTGCGATTCTTCAGCTGATCAAAGAGTTGGCTGAGTACGAGCGCGCGACCGACGCAGTCGAAGCCACCGAAGAGCTTCTGCACTCCTCGCTTTTCGGCGCCGAACCCCGGGTCTACGTACACATCGCCGAGCAGGACGGCGAGCCGGTGGGCTTCGCTTTGTGGTTTCTCAACTTCTCAACCTGGCTCGGCCGGCATGGCATCTACCTCGAGGACCTGTACGTCAAGCCAGAGCACCGCGGCCAGGGCCACGGGCTTGCGCTGCTCGCCGAACTCGCCAGGATCTGCGTGGACCGTGGCTATGGGCGCCTCGAGTGGTGGGTTCTCGATTGGAACCAACCGGCGATCGGGTTCTACCGATCGATCGGCGCTGTACCGATGGACGAGTGGACAGTCCAGCGGCTCACCGGCGACGCACTCGCGGCGCTTGCTACTCGGGCGCAGGCAGGAAAGCCTGATGTGCTGCGGCGGGATGACGAGCAACGCGATAGGTTCCCAACAGGCGCAGACGACGGGAGGACTCGGTGATCGAGCGGTCCGAGGGTGATTTTGTACAGGTACGGCTGCCGGCCGACAGTGCCTACCTGTCTGTCCTACGAACGGCGACGGCCGGCCTGGCTGCCCGGCTCGACTTCACTCTCGACGAGATCGAGGACTTGCGGATCGCGGTGGACGAAGCGTGTGCGATGCTTCTGCCCCAGGCCATACCAGGTGGGGATTTGAGCTGTAATTTCCGACTTACTGAAAATGCACTCGTGTTGAGCGTGTCGGTGCCAACCGCTGACGGCCGGCTGCCATCGCGGGACACCTTCGCCTGGACCGTTCTCAACGCGCTGGCCGGCGAGGTCGAAGCCGACGTCGACCAGAGCAAGCGGGTCAGCATCACGATGACCAAGAAGCGCGGCGCAACGGGACTACTGTGACCTACGAGCTCAACGCGGGGGCGGACTACGGCCACGACCGGACAGCTGCCCGAGATTTCTTCAATCGGCTTGCCACGATCGAGCAAGGCTCGACCGAGTGGATGGCCATACGGGAGAAGCTCGTCGAGATGCATCTGCCTCTCGTCGAGCACCTCGCACGGCGTTTCCGCAACCGTGGCGAGCCGCTGGATGACCTGGTCCAGGTCGCCACCATCGGCCTGATCAAGTCAGTCGATCGGTTCGACCCGGAGCGTGGCGTGGAGTTCTCGACCTACGCCACGCCCACGATCGTCGGCGAGATCAAGCGGCATTTCCGGGACAAGGGCTGGGCCGTTCGAGTACCTCGCCGGCTGCAGGAACTCCGCCTGTCGCTCACCAGCGCCACCGCAGATCTGTCACAGCGCCTCGGCCGGGCGCCGACCGTGGCGGAGCTCGCCGACCAGCTCAAACTCAGCGAGGAAGAAGTCCTTGAGGGCCTCGAGTCTGCGAACGCCTACAGCACGCTGTCCCTCGACGTCCCCGAGCAAGGCGAGCAGGACTCTCCCGTCGTCGCTGACTCACTTGGCGCGGAGGACGAAGAGCTCGAGGGTGTCGAATATCGCGAGTCGCTCAAGCCGCTGCTCGCCAAACTGCCGCCCAGGGAGAAGAAGATCCTGCTGCTCCGGTTTTTCGGCAACATGACCCAGTCTCAGATCGCCGAGGAGATCGGAATCTCTCAGATGCACGTATCCCGGCTGCTGGCCAGGACCCTCGCCCAGCTGCGCGACGACCTGATGGTCGACGAGTAGTGCGGCGCAGGAGTCTGCGGATCTCCCCTCACCCGCGAGCGGCTTGGTGTGCCGAGCCAGAAAGTCGGTGCCTAGATTCGTGGCCAGGTAGATGCATCGCAAGGCCGAGGAGGAGGCCGCTAGCAGCGCTAACGGCGACGACGAGAACGCCGCGAGGCGCCGTCTGGGCGCGGAGATAGGAAGCGAATTTGTGGTGAGGGACACTAGTCCTGAAGTGCCTGGGTTGTTGCAGGCACAACGAGGAGGAGCGCGCCCACCGCGGACACCGCGACGAGCGAGACACCGAGCCATCGCATGCCGCCCTGCACCTGGTACCAACCCACGGGGATCATCAAGAGCTGCCATACCAACGCCGGCGACCTGCTCCAGCGGCGGCGGTGGCGCAGCCCCCAGGCGCACAGCAGCAATCCGGCTCCACCCATCACGGCGAGCACCCCGATGAAGATCGCGCCAACGAGGCTATCGGGGCTGCCGACAACACTGCTCACAAGCAGCGCGAATCCGAGGGTGAGAATCGCCAGCCCCTGAACCGCAACAATCAGCGCGGCCAACGGCAAGGTCGATGAACGTGTCCGTGTCTGCACCTGGCGAGCTTACCCATGGCGAAAGAGACGCCAGCGAACCGTCACCGGTGAGGACTGCCGGGGCGCGATGCATGGCCGTTTCGACACCGCGGAGTGGGTACCAGGCAACGATGCCGCTCGCACCGCAGCGCCTAGGGGAATCCCACCGGCACGCCACTCGCCCGCCACCGGCGACATGTGCAGGGTCGTCCGCCCAGGCGGGCTGGAGGGGGCAATGCCTGACCGAGGCGCCGCATCGGGAGTTATCACGGCGAGACCCGTCCATCACAGGACTGAGACATGGCCAGGCGCGATCTTCACAATGGCTGTTAGGCGACAGCTCCAACGGGCGCACTCCCGTTGGTGGAGCGGCCTTGTTGATCTGTAAATCGAAGGAGTGACCGCAATTGCACCTGAGAAACGCAGCATGTGACGAAGCTGACACCCTTCGAACCGAAAAACCTTCCCCGAAGGTCTTGTGCCTGGCTTCCGCGTTTGAAAGCCTCATCTCTGGCGTTCAGCGCGTCTCACCCTCTGCGAGGCGCACTGAAATGACGTCCGCCACCGCTCCCCTCGCACCGTTTCGACCTCGGTGTCAGGGAAATGGTGGGTTCGTGATTGCGTTCACAATCACAAACCGTGAACTTGGCGCGCGTGGCTCGCGTCGGAGTTGACTGGAGGAGTTGGACAGCATGGACTGGCGCCACTATGCCGCCTGCCGTGACGAGGACCCCGAGCTGTTCTTTCCGATCGGCAACACCGGCCCCGCGCTCCTGCAAATCGAAGAGGCAAAGGCGGTCTGCCGCCGCTGCTCAGTGATCGACGAATGCCTCGCATGGGCGCTGGAGACAGGTCAAGACGCTGGTGTTTGGGGTGGACTGAGCGAGGACGAGCGTCGCGCGCTGAAGCGCCGCAACGCGAGGGCGCGCGCCCGTACTGCATAAGATCCTGCGCACCCCAGCCGTTTAGACCCCGCCAAGCCGGCGGGGTCTCGTCTTTGTCGCCAACCTGTCAGGTCTGGGTCTCGGCTGGTGTGGGCCACGCGTGGCTCCCCGGAGCCTCCTGGGGAACCTCACTCCCAGACAGAGATGGACGCAGCGGCAAGTCCACGATCACTCGGGTTCCACCCCCCGGCCGCTCCCCCATCTCGAGCTGCCCGCCGAGCTCACCCACCACGAGCGTCCGGACAATCTGCAGGCCAAGCTTGCCCGACGCATCCGGGTCGAAGTCGTGTGGCAGCCCGCGTCCATCGTCAGCCACGACCATCCGCAGCCGGCCGACCGACCTGGTCGCGCTGACCTCGAGCTTTCCTGATCGCTGGCTCAGACCATGCTCGAAGGAGTTCTGGGCCAACTCGGTCAGCACCATGGCAAGCGGGGTGGCGGCATCTGAACCGAGCATGCCGAACCCGCCGTTCATCACGACCTCGACACCGGCCTCCGCGCCTGACACCTCGGCGACCATAGCGAGGATGCGATGGGCGATCTGGTCGAAGGCGACCTCCTCCTCGGCCGACATCGACAGAGTCTCGTGCACGATGGCGATCGACCCGACGCGGCGAACGGCTTCCTCGAGCGCCGAGCGTGCGGATGACTCCCCAAGGCGGCGGGCTTGCAGCCGCAGGAGGGCGGCGACGGTCTGCAGGTTGTTCTTGACCCGGTGATGGATCTCCCGGATCGTGGCGTCCTTCGTCAGCAGCTCCCGCTCCCTCCGGCGCAGCTCCGTGACGTCGTGGGCGAGGACGAGAGCGCCGACGCGATCGCCTTCTGGAACCAACGGGATGGCGCGAAGCTGGACGAAGGCCTCGTTCGCCTCGACCTCGATCTTTCGTGGAGCACGACCGCTCGCCACGACCTCCACCGCCTCGTCGACCGGGCCGGCGGCAGGCGCAAGAGTCGCGATTGTTCGGCCGAGATGAGCCCCGAGCAGATCCCCAGCGTAACCGAGCCGACGAAAGGCCGACAGGGCGTTCGGGCTGGCGTAGGAGACGATGCCCGCGGCGTCGAGACGCAGCAGCCCGTCGCCGACCCGGGGGGACGCGTCGAGATCCACCTGAGCGTCCCGCTGGGGGAACAGGCCCTCAGCGATCATCCTTGCGAGGTCCGTGGCGCACTGCAGGTAGGTGAGCTCGAGGCGACTGGGTGTACGTACACCGATCAGGTTCGTGTTCCGACCGATCACCGCCAGAATGGCGTCACGCCGCCGTACTGGGATCGTTTCCACGCGGACCGGAACATCGTTGCGCCACTCCGGATCCCCTTCCCGCACGATCCGGCCCTCGTCCAGGGCGGCGTCGATCATGGGACGGCTCCCGCGCTCGACCTCCGCACCGACAATGTCGTCGAGATAGGCGGTCGGACCCGTGGTCGGCCGCATCTGGGCGACGGCGACATAACGATCACCCTCGACCGTCGGCACCCAGAGCACCAGATCGGCGAACGACAGGTCAGCGAGAAGCTGCCAGTCGGCGACGAGCAGGTGCAGCCACTCGAGATCGTCCTCGGTCAGCGCTGTCCGCTGCCGTACCAGATCGTTCAGTGACGGCACGCACGAAGCCTACGACCTGGGCCGCTCGATCCCGCTGAACAGCCCATCCGCGTGGATGGCCCCAGTCCGTCAGCCGCGCCCGCGTCAAAGGAGCCGATGTCCGGCCGAAGTTTGGGATGATATGGCGTCGGCGTCGGGTATTCGACGAGAAGAGACGAAGCTGTGACGCGCACCGCGACGGACACAACATATTGGGAAAAGATCGTCGAAGGAGACTTCGCAGTACCGGAGGACCGGCCCCTGGACGATCTCACCGTTGAGCTCGTCGAGCTGCTCGGTGACACCGATCCGCACGTCAGGGACGACCTGGCCTGGCGGGTGTTCACGACGTGGATCCACCGGGGCATATACGACGACCTGCTTGCCGGCGTCGGCGACGGGATGTGCGAGGGACTGACGGTCGGCCTCGGTGAGGACGGCAGTGACACCGTCTTCCGGCGCAGCTTCTCCGTATTGATCTTGGCGGGTGTCCTGACCAGGGACAACGAGATCCACGCTGTGCACCCAACCAACGTGCTGCGGTGGGGTGACCAGGGCCTCGGCTGGTTCGTCCGGGAGGGGGACCTTCGCGGGTTCGTGCCCGGCTGCGGCTGGGCTCATGCTGTTGCGCATGGCGCGGACTTCATCGCGGCGCTCGCTCGCTCCCGCCATCTCGATGAAGGCGGCCTCATGGTGATCCTCGATGCGATAGCCGACCGCCTGCTCGCACCCACGTCCTACGCACTCACCCAGCAGGAGGACGACCGCCTCGCCTATGCCACGATGGCGCTCCTCCAGCGCAACGTCGTGGACATGGCGCTGCTGGGACCCTGGGTGGAGCGGCTCGCGTCGTCCTGGGAGCCGAGTGAGCCCGCGCACGAACCCGTTCCCGCGCAAGCGGCGAACACGATCCACTACGTCCGCGCACTCCATGCCCAGTTGTTGCTCGGCGTCCAAGACTTGCCGTGGGCGACGGATCAGTCCTATTTCCAGGGCACGATCGGGGTACGGGTGGAGCTGCTTGGCGCACTTCAGCATGCGTTGCGCACGGTTGGGCCGTGGTATCGACCGAGCCCCAACCAGCCCTGACGGCCGAGCCGTTCGAGCGAGGGCGCCGCGCTCCAGCCCACCGGTTACGTCAAGGCACCTTGATGCAGCCGGCGGCGGAGCGGCCGGAGCGGGTGCAGAAACTCGTACACGAAGTCTGGTGCAGAAGCCCCAAGAGCGTCTGGACGGGCCCAAATTGCCCCCAACGTGTCCGAGTTTCTGTCTGCGACCGAACGCGCCGGGGGTCGGCCGGCGACGGTCCACCTGTCAACAGGCCGTCTCGGCGGAGTCAGGAGGCAGCAGGCTGATGCGGTGCGCGCTGTCGACGCTGTCCGGGTTCATGGTGGAGCCGCCCGCTGGCGGCATCTCGCCATCGCCGGCATCACTCGCGGCGAGTTGGCTCGTGCGATCGCCGCTGGACTGCTTGTCCGCGCCGGCCGCGGGACATATGCGCTGCCAGGACTCCACCCCGACTACGTTGAGGCCACCCGTCTCAACGGCTACCTCTCGCACGCGTCAGCAGCCGAGGCGTGGGGCCTGGACTTGATCAACCCACCACCGGTCCCGCATATCGCCCTTCCGCACAATCGGCCGGTTCCCTGCACCGCAGCCGTGCTTCACCGGATACGCAGCCACGAACTAACCGAGACAACCCACATCCCCTGGCCGGTGACCACGATCGAGCGAACGCTTGTCGACTGTGCTCGAAGCATGCCCTTTGCCGAGACGCTCGCGATCACCGATTCCGCGTTACGACGGCGTCTTGTAGCCAAGCACGCGCTGACGCGACTCGCCCAGACCGTACGCGGGCCTGGTGCGCCAGCGGTGCGACGGTCGTTCTTCGCAGCCGATGGCCAGAGCGCATCGATCGGTGAGTCGCTGACCAGAGCAGCAGCGCTCGAGGCCGGGCTCCCACCGCCCGAACTCCAATACAAGCTGCGGCTTCCCGCCGGGCGGGTCGCCTACCTCGATCTCGCCTGGCGCCGGTACCGGGGGCGGGAGGTCCGCCTCGGCGTCGAGTTCGACGGGCGGACCTCGCACGGGTCAGACGACGCCTTCGTCGCGGACCGGCGCCGACGAAACCGGATCGAGACGATCGGGTGGGGCCTGCTGGAGATCACCATGATCCACGTGACCAAGGAGTACCTGCAGACAGGCGCCCTGATCCTGGCAACCCTCAACGCACGCTGGCACGACGCACGCTGAATCGCGGCGCATCCTCGCCCGCGTTCGCGACCGAAACTCGTACACGACGGCTGGTGCAAAAGGCTCAAAGCGTGTGGACGACCCTAAATTGCTGGCTACTTGTACGAGTTTCTGTCTGCGCTTTGGTGCCTGCGCGCCTGTCGTGCCAGCGTGCATCCCAGGACCCCCCGATGACGAAGCCCGAGTGAGAGAACGGACTGGCGATGGCACACCCTCCACAGACCGGCTCGGCCTTAAGCGCGTTCGGCTGGCTATCTGAGCGGGCCGCCGAGCGGGAGGCGGCGGGTCTGCGCCGGCGCCTCCAGCCACGCGAGCCTGGTGAGGCCCCGCTGGATTTGGCCAGCAACGACTATCTCGGGTTGGCCCGCCATCCCGAGGTGGTCGCGGGAGCGTGCGCAGCTGCTTCGGCCTGGGGAGCGGGATCGACCGGATCGCGTCTGGTGACCGGGTCGACGACGCTTCACACCCAGCTGGAGGCGGCACTTGCGGAATTCAGCGGCTGGCCTGCCGGGCTGGTCTTCTCCTCGGGCTACCTCGCCAACCTTGCGACGATCACCGCTCTGACCGGTCCGGGAAGCCTGATCGTCTCCGATGCGGGAAACCACGCGTCGATCATCGATGCGTGCCGGCTGTCCCGCGCCCGGGTGGTGGTCACACCCCATCGCGACCCCGCGGCGGTGGAGTCCGCACTGGCTTCGCGCACCGAGCCACGCGCGATCGTCATCAGCGACGCGGTCTTCTCAGTCGATGGCGAACTCGCGCCGCTGGTCGACCTGCACGCGATCGCGCGCCGACATGGCGCCGGACTGGTGATCGACGACGCCCACGGTCTCGGAGTGATCGGTGCCGAGGGGCGCGGAGCCGTACACGCGGCCGGCCTGGCCGGTGAGCCGGATGTGGCCGTGACCGTCACGCTGTCAAAGTCACTGGGCGCTCAGGGCGGAGCGCTGCTCGCGGCCGGCGAACTGGTCGAGCACGTCATCGACGCGGGCCGTGCGTTCATTTTCGACACCGGGCTGTCACCGGCTGCTGCCGGCGCGGCGCTGGCCGCCCTCGTCGTCCTCGCGGCGAGCCCCGAACTGCCGGCTGCCGTACGCTCTCGGGCTCGCGATCTCGCGACTGTCGCGACCGAGGTGATCGACCTCCCGGTCACCTCGCCAGATGCGGCGGTCGTGTCTGTCCTGGTCGGCGC
>JBKPTD010000176.1:0-19883 GCA_046735375.1 Actinomycetota bacterium
CCGCTCCCTGGTCCGGGTTATCGACGCGCGGACATGGTAGAGCCGCTCCTCGAGCCGCCGCCGCCGGCCTTCGAGGATGCGCAGTCGTACTTCGGCCTCGGTCTTGGCGAAGAACGCGAAGTGAACCCCGAAATGATCGTCCTCCCAGGCCTGCGGACCTGACTCACTCAGCAGCTCCTGGAAGTGGTCCTTGCCGTCCGCGGTTATCCGATAGACGATCTTGGCTCGCTTTCCGGATAGGGCGGGTGCGCCGGCATCCGCTGGACCGTCTTCGGCGATCCATCCGTGCGTGAGCAGGTCCTTCAAGCACGGGTAGAGCGATCCGTAGGAGAATGCGCGGAAGGCGCCGAGCAGGGCATTGAGCCGCTTTCTTAGCTCGTAGCCGTGCATAGGTGACTCCTGGAGCAGGCCGAGCACGGCGAGTTCGAGCACGCCTGCGCGCTTGCCCATTTGCTTCTCCTGGATTTCGCGAGTCAGGTGTACAGTTCCTGGGCGCCAGGCGCGCCCGTACACAAAATCGGCATCGACGTGAGCAGATCGCGGACGCAGGAACCGGGCGGTCGTGACCTGTCTCACCGATGTATCGGACCGATACATCGAGACGATACGCAATCGGCTGGCCTTGGTCAAGTAGCGGCATCGTCGAGGTGACCTGTCGACTGCCCGCGGGTGAACGGCGGGTGCGCGGGTGCTCGCAGCTATCCAGCTCGTGATTCGTGTCACATGAGCAGCCCGGCAGACCCGGCGCGCGGTTAAGGGTCAGCTTGCTCGCGGAAGCGGCGAGACCTTCAGGTGTCAGAGCGCAGGTCCGGCGCGGAACGGCGAACAACTGCCTCCAGACGAGTCGTTCGGGTGCGCCCGGACCGCGTACTCTGGCACGCATGTGGTCTCAGCGCGGTCACGTCGACTACTCGCTTCAACGGCGAGCGACGCTGACTGCGCTGTTCCAGGGCGGCGCGACGACGACCGACGTCTGCGATGCCGATCCCTATCTGCTGCGCGCCGCCAAACACCATGGCGAGCCCACAGAGCGCGACTGCCCGGTATGCCGCAAGGAGCAGTTGACGCACGTGACCTACGTCTTCGGCGACGAGCTTGGGCCATACTCGGGCCGGATCAAGGCAACACCAGAGCTGGAGCCGATGGCGCGGGAGTACGGCGAATTCCGCGTCTACGTTGTGGAGGTATGCCAGGCTTGCAGCTGGAATCATTTGGTGTCCTCCTACGTCCTGGGCGACGGAGTTCCACGTACGCCAGCTCGACGACGCCGTCGCGCCGCCGAGGAGTAGCTGCATGACAGAACATCGCCCACCTTCTTCCCCACCTGAGCGCCGCCTTCCTGACTACCGACCGGTAGAACCCCCAGGAGGCGGCGGGCAGTATCGCGCGCAGTCAGCTTTAGCGGAAGCGGAGAAGGACGAGGGCGGCGAGGCTCGCGACAAGGCCAGCGCTCGAGCCAGCGTGCCGACGGCACGGCACAGCCGCGACCAAAGCGGTCGCCCCAGGCTCGAGGTCGCCGCGCGGCCCACGGACACGGCGTCCTATGGGCCGGCAACGACTTATGGCCCAGGTGCGGCACCTGCGCCGATGCCCGAGCCACCGAAACGGCGTAACCGCACGCCTGTTGCCAGTGCCGGGCCCGTTGGCGTGCTGCCACCTGGCGCCCCTGCCGGGCCGGGCGGGACAGGCAGCGGCGGCTCGGGCCGTGGACCCGGGAACGGCGGCTCAGGCGGTTTCGGCGGGTCCGGTGGCCGCGGTCCCGGAGGTCGCCCGCCGCAGGGTGGGCGGATGGCCGCCCAGCCGCCCAGGCGGCGATTGATCAACTATCCGCGGGCCGACAAGTCGGGGCTCCTGCGATTGGTCCCATCGTGGAAGCTCGTTACGGCGATCGCGACAGCTTTTGTCATGTCGCTGATGCTGGCCTTCGTCGTCATGTATCAGCGGACGACGCTCCCGGACGTCAACTCTGTCCTCGACCGTCAGGCGACCATCGTCTATATGGGGAACGGCAGGGAGTTGGCGCGGCTCGGTCCCACCAACCGCGTCGAGATCTCCATCGCGAAGATCCCGGCTCATTTGCAGAACGCCGTCCTCGCCGCCGAGAACCGTACGTTCTATACGGACAAGGGCTTTTCCCCGCGCGGAATTACCCGCGCTTTCATCAATAACCTCACCGGCGGCGACACGCAAGGTGGATCGACCATCACCCAGCAATACGCCAAGATGGCTTTCACCGACTCCGACAGGACATTCTCACGGAAGATCAATGAGCTGTTCATGTCGATGAAGCTCGAGCAGAGATACACCAAACAGCAGATTCTCGAGGACTATCTCAACGCTGTGTATCTCGGGCGAGGAGCCTACGGCGTCGAGGCCGCGGCCAACGTCTATTTCCACAAGAGCGCCGAGAAGCTGACGTTCGCGCAAAGCGCCGTGATCGCGGCGCTGCTCAGGTCGCCGGAGGGTCTTTACTCTCCGGATAAGAGCAAGGAGAGCCTCGCCCGCCTGCAGGCACGGTGGCGATACGTGCTGGACGGCATGGTCGACATGGGTGTTCTCAGCAAGAGCGCGGCAGCCAAGGCCAAATTCCCGAAGATTCTCCAGTACGAGCCCCGCAATCGCTACGCGGGAGTGAAGGGCTACCTCCTCCAGGCGGCGGAGGCAGAGGTAAAGGCGGCACTGAAGAAGTCAGGCGACCCAGACCCGGATCAGACCATCAAGACCGGCGGGCTGCGCATCTACCTGACGATCAATCCAACGCTGCAGAAGGACGCCGAGGAGGCTGTTGCCGAGCAGTGGCCTAAGGAGGGTACGACCTCAAAGGATCACATTGGCATGGTTGCCGTCGAGCCAGGCACCGGCCGAATCCTCGCTATGTACGGCGGCAAGGACTACCTCAAGAAGCCCTTCAACGACGCCACGCAGGCCAGGGTGGCGCCCGGCTCGACCTTCAAGATCTTTGCTCTGGCCGCCGCGATGCGCGCGGGCTGGTCTCTGGAAAGGAACTACTTTTACGGCAACAGCCCGCTCGAGATCAAGAACGAAAAGCCGGTGAGCAATCAGGGCAACGAGGACTGGGGCGATCACGTCAGCCTGCTGAAAGGTGCCGAGAATTCCATCAACACCGTCTTTGTCGACATGATGTTCCGCAAGGACAAGGAGGACGGGATCAAGCCCTCGAAGGTCATCGAAGCCGCTGTCGACGCGGGCATTCCCAAGGACACCCCCGACTTGCTGCCGAACGTCCGTGTCCCGCTGGGTATCTCGGTACCTACGGTCAAGGACATGGCGGGCGCATACGCTACCTTCGCCGCAGGTGGGGTTCGAGCTACCCCGCACATCGTCGAGAAAGCGTTCTATGGCAATGGTGCGCCGATCAATATGCATCGACCCGAAGTCAAGCAAGGTGTATTCACCGACCAAGAGGTGGCAAACCTCGACTACGCGCTGACTCAGGTTGTCCAGAATGGGACTGGTCACCGCGCCCAAGACCTCGGCCGGCCCGTCGCTGGAAAGACCGGAAATAACCAAAGCAAGTCGATCTGGTTCGCGGGATACACACCCAACCAGCTGGCCGCCGCGGTCGGCATTTGGCGGGGGAACGGAAAGGTCGATCTCGATGGGTTCGGCGGCTATAACACCCCTGAGGGCGGCCGCTTCCCGACGCTCATCTGGACCGCGTTCATGAAGAAGGCCCTCGAAGGGAAAGAAGTCACGCAGTTTCCGCCCTACCAGGACTTCGACCAGGTTCCGTATCCATGGGGCGGCACCAACCAGCAGCAGTGGCCTGCTAGCTCTCCACCGTCGAGCACCGAGCCGCCAGGCGGTGGCGGCGGCGGTGGTGGGGGCAATGGTGGGGGTGGCGGTGGCAACTGTCCGCCGAACTGCGGCCAGACCTCCCCGCCGCCGACGCTCAATGAAGGCGCCGCCCGTCCGTAAGCCAAGTTCTAGTCCCTCGGGCCGGCTGAGACCTGGAACCGCGAGCTTTCCTTCTGAGGGTGCAGTGTGGGCAGCCTGAGGTCTGGGATCGTAACGGGCTGGCGGTAGCGTCGACCGCGGACCCGCCCATAAAGGACCGGGATGAAGTCGACCGACGGCGGCGAGGATCACGTGCCAGGTGACCAGGGGATCGTTGCGCCGACTCTCGACGACCCGATCGCCCGGCAGGCAAGCGGCGCGATTGGCGGACCGCTCGGCCGTCATGCGCTGATCGGCGCGAACTGGTGGACGCCGCTGCGGGTCGCGCTAGCCGTCGTCATCGTCGTCGGTGCGCTCGGGATCGCGCGGAATTCCTACTGCCGCGCTTCCAACTGGACAGCGCCGAACAAGGTCGTCTATGCGCACGCGTGCTATAGCGACATACCACATATGTACAGACTGCGTGGTTTCGCCCAGCGGGCGATCCCATACATCGACAAGGGCAGCTGGGAGCAGCTCGAGTATCCGGTCCTGACTGGCGCGATCATGACCTTGAGCGCGCTGGTGACCCGTGCGACCAGTGTCGGTTCGATAGACGACGAGGCGGGACGGTTCTACGACATTAATGCCTGGCTGATGGTCATCGCGGCCGCCGTCGCGATCTGGGCCACGGTGCGAACCGCCGGGCGAAGACCGTGGGACGGGGTGATGGCCGCGTCTGCGCCGGTCATCGCGCTGGCGGGCACGATCAACTGGGATCTCGCAGCGGTAGCGCTGCTGGCCGTCGGCATGCTCGCGTGGTCGCGCCGCGAGCCGGGCCTCGCGGGCGTCTTCATCGGGCTTGCCACCGCGACCAAGCTCTATCCCGCCCTGGTGCTCGGTCCGCTCTTCATCCTCTGCCTGCGTGCAGGGCGGCTGCGTGAGTACGGATCAGTGCTGCTCGGGGCGATCGTCTCGTGGGCCATCGTCAACGTTCCGGTCATGCTGGTGGCGTTCGATGGCTGGCAGCACTTCTACATCTTCAGCAAGGACCGTGGCGCCGATCTCGGCAGCATCTGGCTGATCTTCAGTCAGGCCGGCTGGCAGGTCGACGTCGACACGCTGAACAAGATATGGGCGGCGACGTTCGTCATCCTCTGTCTCGGCATCGCCTGGCTGGGACTGGCTGCGCCGCGGCGGCCGCGATTCGCCTCCCTCGCCTTCCTGGTCGTGGCGGCCTTCGCGCTCACCATCAAGGTGTACTCACCGCAGTACGCGATCTGGCTGGTTCCGCTGGCGGTTCTCGCCCGGCCCCGGTGGCGCGATTTCCTCATCTGGCAGGCCTGCGAGGTCGTCTACTACTTCGGGGTGTTTCTCTACCTGCTGGATGGCGTGGCCGACGGGCGCGGGCTCAAGGAGCACTTCTACTGGATGGCAATCGTGATCCATCTCCTCGGCACGCTTTACTTCGCGGGCATGGTGATCCGCGACATCATGCTGCCTGAGTACGACCCAGTGCGCGCGGACGGCTCCGACGACCCGTCGGGCGGCGTACTGGATCGGGCACCCGACTATGTCAGCCTCGTCAGCCGCCCTCGGGATCACGCAGTCGTGTGAGGGTGGGAGCCCTGCTAAGCGAGCTGGATGCGGTCGAAGTGGGTGGTCGTCATGCGGACGTCGGCGGGCAGTTCGTCGCCGGCTGCGGGCGGTGGGACGTCGGCGGGCAGCCACAGCAGGCTGACCTGCATGTGCGGCGGCTCGGCGAACCACCGCTGCTTGCCCTGCCAGGTGAACGGCGACAGGTTGCGGTTCATCGACGCAAGCCCGGCCGCGGCGACGACCTTCGCTCGGCGGACGGCACCGATCACTGCCTTTGGGGACTCCATGCCGATGCCGTGGCTGGTCCCGCCGCTGACGACGAGCAGGTGGCCGTCGGAGGGCGCCTCGCGCTGCCGGTAGCCGTACCGGTCGCCCTTCGTCATGCGCATCACGTCGAGGACGGTCCCCCGCGCCTCGAAGAATGACCGATCACCGAGCCACAGCTGGGTGCCGACGCGTGCCCTGAACGTCACGTGGGGGAATCGCGAGGACAGTTTCGCGATCTCGGCGGAGGTCAGGTGGCTGACGTACACCGTCCCGAGCGGCAAGGCACCGGCCTGCAGGGTGTCCACCCATTGGGCCACCTCGCGCACGGGGTCAGTGCCGGGGAACCTGTCGATGGGCAGGTGCATCGCCCAGCCCTCGATCCGTACCCGGTCCACCAGGCGTGCGATCTCGCCGAGATCGGTGTACGCGATTCCGTGCCGGCGCAGTGACGTCAGGCATTCGAGGACGACCCGTGCGCCGCGCAGACCTTCCAGTCCCTTGAGGGAGGCGACGGTGCGTACCACAGTGGGTGGGGTGGCGATATCGGACGGCTCGCCGGGATACCAGGGGGTGAGGACCAGGATGCTGGAGAAATCCCCGGCCCTCCGCACGTCGGCCACCTCGGAGAGCGTGCCGACTGCAATGGTGTCAGCGCCGAGCTGGGCCGCCTCGGTGGCGAGCCTGGCGTTGCCGAAGCCATAGCCGTTGCCCTTGGCCACTGGAACGAGGGCTGGATATTCCGCGGCGGTGGACTTCATGTGCGCACGCCATGCGGCGGCATCGACGTGGAGGGTCAACATCGGCTATCGGACCGCCATGTAGGCCTCGAACGCCTTGTAGAGCAACTTGTTCAGTGGCAGGTCCCACTCACCAATGTGTTCCACCGCCTGGCCGCCCGTGCCCAGCTTGAACTGAATGAGCCCGAAGAGGTGGTCGCTCTCGTCAAGGGTGTCGCTGATTCCGCGCATGTCGTAGACGTCCGCCCCGGCGGCGTAGGCATCCTTGAGCATCTGCCACTGGATCGCGTTGCTCGGGCGCACTTCGCGTTTCTGGTTCGCGGACGCGCCATAGGAGTACCAGACGTGGTCGCCGACACGTACCCATAGCGTCGCGGCCAACGTCTCGCCTTCGTGTTTGGCGAGATAGAGCCGGATCCGGTCCGGTGCCTCAGCGGCGAGGGCGGAGTACATCTTCTCGAAATACGCCAGCGGGCGGCCCGTAAAGCGGTCGCGCTCGGAGGTGAGGCGATAGAGCTCGTGAAAGGTCGGAAGGTCCCGCATATCGCCGAGCGATATCTGCACCCCGCTTCGCTCGGCCTTGCGCACATTGCGCCGCCACAGCTGGTTGAAGCCGGCGAATATACCGTCGAGATCCCGGCCGACGAGTGGAACCTGGAAGACGTAGCGCGGCTGACCAGGTGAGAAGCCGGTCTCGTCTGGTGGTGCGTGCCAACCCATCGCGGTGAGCTGTTCCCGGACCTGGGCGCCGAGCGGATCACGGCCGTCGGCGGGCAGATCGGGCAGTCTCTTCGCGGTCTTCGTCGCGATCGCATCCTTGATGGTCTCTGCGCGCCAGACACGGTCCGTGACCGGCGGCCCGAGCTTGATCCCGAACGCGTTCCGACCCTTCATGTAGTCGATCAGGGGATCGAGCCAGCGGCGAAGATCGCCGTCCGACCAGTCGATGGCCGGACCCTCGGGCAGGTATGCCAGGTAGCGCTTGAGCCGGGGCACCTTTCGATAGAGGACCAGCCCAGCGCCCCTGATCTGGTCAAACTCGTCCACCCAGCCCAGGCTCTCGCTGGCCCATTCGCTCTTGACCTGTGCCCAGGCCGGGCATTGCAAGAAGCTGACCGAGGGACGGGTGGCAATGAACGCGAGGTGCTCCTGCCGACTGATCGGGCGAAGCCGAAGGGACATGCGTGCTGCTCCGGGGGTCGTCGTGATGCCGTCCTGAGGCTACTCATCTCCGTACGCCAGCACAGCCTCGGCCGTTGCAAAAGTCCCTCGCAGCATGGAGGTGTCCTTCAGAGCTGGCGGGTTGGTACCTAGCGCGCCCTCATTAGACGACGCGTCGCACTCGGCCTCCAAGGGGACCTGGCGCGGTGAAGACCAGGATCGGCCACGAGGCCACTGTCTCAGTAGCGCCGCCGTGCTGTCGGGGTCGACCAGTGATCACGTGGCGTGCTTGAGCAGATAACCCATGTCGGCGATGTGGCCCTCGGCCCCACCCGGGGTTTCCACGACGACCGGTGTACCCGCCTCGGCCACGACTGCGGCGATGAGCTCGGGATCGATTTCCCCATCGGCGAGGTTGGCGTGCCGGTCGCGGCCCGAATCGAACGGGTCGCGCGAGTTGTTGGCATGGACGAGATCGACGCGACCGGTGATCGCCTTCACCCGCCCGACGATGCCGTGCAGATCCTCGCCGCCTGCATGCGCGTGACATGTGTCGAGGACGAAGCCGACGTCGTGACCGCCGATCGCGTCCCAGAGCCGCGCGATCGCCTCCAGCCGCCTCGCCATCGCGTTGTCGCCGCCAGCGGTGTTTTCGATGAAGACCGGACAGCGCATCTCCACCCGTTCGATGGCCTTGCGCCAGTTGTCGAAGCCGATCTGTGCATCGTCTTTCTTGAGTACGTGACCGGCATGGACGATCAGCGCCTGGGCACCGATCTCGGCCGCCGCATCAATGTGCTGTTGGAGCAGCTTGCGGCTCGGAATGCGAATCCGGTTGTTCGCCGTCGCAACGTTGATCAGATAGGGAGCGTGGACGTACAGATCGATCTCGGCCGCCTCGGCGTCGGCCCGCAGCTTGGAGGCGCCGCCGTCGTAGGCGATCACCGGTCCCTTGTAGCCCTGCGGATCCCCGAGGAAGAACTGCGATAGGTCGGCCTCGCGGATGCGCGCCTCCGCGATCGGGTCGGCCTGCTCCACGTGAGCTCCGATACGCATGGTCTTGAGCCTACGACCGGCCGCCGACACTTCCCGGGCGGTCCGGCCCGCGGCGGCGGCACCTCGGCGGTTGCGCTTAGAGCTCGATGGCATCACGATCCTGGCGTCGGATGAGGGTGCCCTAGGGACCAACCTGGCAGCGAAGAAATGCACCTTCAGTCGAACCTATGGCGTGAAGGTGCCCTTCATGCGGACGGGGCGGGGCGGGGGTGGCTAGAAGAAGCCGCCATGGGCCATGCCGATTCCCCAGCCCACGAAGGCAGCGCCGATGAAGATAACGTTGACGAACCGCTCGGCGGTGGTCTCCGAGATCAACTGTGCGTAGAAGCCGATCACGGTGCCGGCCATGCCCACCCAGGCGCTGATCACATGCAGGTCCGAGTTGAACGTGGACAAGATCGCGATCGCACCGAGGATCACGGTAAGGCTGGTCATCGTGTTGGCCAGCGGATGTCGGTGGCCGTCGGTATTGAGGGTGAGATGCGGAAGGTGGAAGCGGCGGGCGGACACCTGCGCCATGTTCGGACCTCCTGCCAGGGTCAGGTCCTGTTCCTCCTGAGGTGACTGTGGACGGATTCGCTCAGGATTTCAAGGAACCGCCCGCGACCGGGTACCCTTGCTCGACTGCTACGACGCAGTAGCCCTCCTGCCACGGATCTTCCGTGGCCGTTCTAGTCCAGAGGAGGTGGGGTAACGCATGCGTCGTTACGAGGTGATGGTCATCCTTGACCCGGACCTCGAGGAGCGCACCGTCGCGCCCAGCCTCGACCAGTTCCTCAATGTGATCCGCCAGGGCGGCGGCAACGTCGAGAAGGTCGATGTGTGGGGTAGGCGGCGTCTCTCGTACGAGATCGACAAGAAGGCCGAGGGCATCTATGCCGTCGTCGATCTTCAGGCCGAGCCCGCGGTTGTCAAGGAGCTCGACCGGCAGCTCAACCTCAACGAGGCTGTGTTGCGCACGAAGGTCATTCGTCCCGACATCCGATAGCTCTCGCAAGGAGGGGCTCCATGGCAGGCGATACCGTCATCACGGTCGTCGGTAACCTCGTCGACGATCCTGAGCTGCGGTTCACACCGAGCGGCGCGGCCGTCGCGAAGTTCCGTGTGGCTTCGACACCGCGCTATATGGACCGGCAGACGAACGAGTGGAAGGACGGCGACAGCCTCTTCCTCACCTGCAACGTGTGGCGACAGGCGGCTGAGCACGTCGCCGAGTCACTCCAGCGGGGGATGCGGGTCATCGTTCAAGGCCGGCTCAGGCAGCGGTCCTATGAAACCAAAGAGGGCGAGAAGCGCACCGTTTACGAGATCGAGGTCGACGAGGTCGGTCCGAGCCTGCGCAACGCCACCGCAAAGGTGAGCAAGACAACGCGCAGTGGCGGCGGCGGCTTCGGCGGCAACGCTTCGAGTACCCCGGCCGAGGATCCGTGGGCTTCGGCGGCACCGGCCGGCGACGGCTGGGGCGGCGGCGGCGCCACGAGTAGCGCCAGCCAAGACGAGCCCCCGTTCTGAGGTCGACGAGCCTCCAGGCCGTCCGCTCGACGGCATCTCTAATGACGAGACAAGAGACAGCGTTCCAACAGGAGCAATTTCACTGATGCCAAAGACTCCGGTTCGCAAACCGAAGAAGAAGGTTTGCGTCTTCTGCAAAGACAAGATTTCGTACGTCGACTACAAAGACACAACTCTGCTGCGGAAGTTCATCTCCGACCGCGGCAAGATCCGAGCCCGTCGCGTCACAGGCAACTGCACCCAGCACCAGCGTGACGTCGCGACGGCGATCAAGAACAGCCGTGAGATGGCGCTGCTGCCATACACCAGTACGGCACGCTGAGGAGGGTGAGATCACCATGAAGCTCATCCTCACCCAGGAGATCTCTGGACTCGGTGGACCAGGCGAGGTCGTCGAGGTCAAGGACGGCTATGGACGCAATTACCTCGTCCCGCGCGGGCTCGCCATCGCCTGGACCAAGGGCGGCGAGAAGCAACTCGCGACGATCAAGCGTGCCCGCGAGGTACGCGACATCGCGGACCACGGTCGTGCCGACGAGATCAAGAGCCAGCTCGAGTCGCTCTCCGTGAAGCTGCCGGTCCGGGCCGGCGAGGGCGGCCGGCTGTTCGGGTCGGTCACCGTCGCGGACATCGTGGCGGCGGTGAGCCGCGCCGGCGGCCCCCAGATCGACAAACGGCGGATCGAACTCGGTGCCCCGATCAAGACGGTCGGTGCGCACCGAGTAACGGTGAAGCTGCACCCTGAGGTCTCGGCCACTTTGGCTCTTGACGTCGTCGCTGCCTGAGTCCAGCGGTGCGACGATGCCCGGGCGGCATGTGCCGCACGGGCACTGTCATCTCGTGGCGCCTGTGACCAGCCAGCGGGTTCCATACGCCCGAGCGCTGAGAAAGACCAACCGCGTCAGCATGAAGATCCCCATCGCCCACCACAGCCCGGTGAGGCCGAGGTCGAAGGCGAGCACGGCCAGCGCACACGGCACGAACACCGCTACGGTGCCCAAGCCGGCCAAGGCGAGGTAGCGGGCATCACCGGCGCCGATGAGCACTCCGTCCAGGACGAAGACGATGCCCGCCACCGGCTGGAACAATGCCGCGATGAGCAGCACGGGTTCGAGCGCCGACCGGACTGCACTGTCCGTCGTGAAGAGCGGAATGAGGACCGGCCGGGCGGCGACCGTGGCCAGCCCGGTGACGAGTCCGGCAGCGATGCCCCACTCGATCATGCGTCTGGTCGCCGCCCGGGTCGCGGCGACGTCCGCACTGCCCAAGTAGCGGCCTACGATCGCCTGACCCGCGATCGCGATGGCGTCCAGGGCGAAGGCGAGGAACGACCAGATCCCGAACACGACCTGGTGCGCGGCTACTGCGACCGTCCCGATGCGGGTGGCAACGACCGTCGCGATGGTCAGCACCACTCGCAGACTGAGCGTGCGGAGCAGGAGCGGTACGGCCGCCCCGGCTGAGGCCCGGATGCCGGGCCAGTCCGGTCGCAGGCCGACACCGTCTCTCCTCGCTCCACGGACGACGACACGCATGAAGATGGCCGCGGCGGCGAGCTGAGCCAAAACTGTGCCCAGCGCGGATCCGGCGATGCCCAGCCCGACTCCGTACACGAGCAGGATGTTGAGCGCGATGTTGGCGAGGTTGCCGCCTACGGAGACGACCAGCGGTGTCCTGGTGTCCTGCAGGCCCCGGAGTACGCCGGTCGCGGCAAGGACGACGAGCATCGCCGGTATGCCGAGCAGGCTAATTCGCAGATAGGTGGTCGCGTAGTCGGCGACCTGCGCAGTGGGCTGGAACCAGCCGACGACAGGGGCAACGAACGGCAGGCCAGTCAGGGACAGCCCACAGCCGACGACGATCGCCAACCAGATACCGTCGACCCCCTGCCGGATCGCACCGGAGTGGTCGCCGGCGCCGAGCCGTCGTGCCACCGCGGCCGTCGTGCCGTACGCGAGGAAGATACACAGGCTCACGACGGCCGTGAGGATGGTGCTGGCGATTCCCAGGCCGGCGAGCTGCGGCGTGCCGAGATGACCGACGATGGCCGCGTCCGCAAGCAAGAACAGCGGCTCCGCGACCAGCGCGAAGAAGGCTGGAACAGCGAGCCGGAGGATTTCCCTGTCGCGTGGGTGGCGCAGAAGCGGCCGGCTAAGAGCAAGCTTCCCTGTCATCGCGTGGGCTGATCAGCCGGCAGGTTCGTCACCGCGGTAACCACGTTGAGGACCCACACGCGGGTCAGGGGGCTTGTCGATGGGCCGGGATCCAACCGGGCGGGGACCGAGGGCCTACTCAGCCCGGCCCAGGAACCGGAGCACCGCCGCGGTGTCGAAATAGAACATCTGTGCGCGAGCAAACTTCTTGTCCCGAACCTCATAGAGACCAAGTGTTTCCATATCGATCCGCTCCCCACCCGCCTTGACCCCTCGCTGGCGCCAATGCACGACGACTTCGCTGGCTGTCGCGGCCACGACTCGCGGATCCATCCTCCGTTCCCCTGCGGTGCGCTGAAACGGATCCCACACGCTGGTCCATCCTCTTCGCTGTGGCCCTTGGAATTCCCCGAGGCCCTGGAATGACCCGCCGTAAGGGAGGGCCGGCCAATGGAACTCCACGTCGGGGTGGTAGAGCCGCACCAGGCGCGGCCCGTCGCGCTGCTCTACGGCGTCGAACGCCTCGAGGACGATCCGAACACTCTCCCGCTCATCACCCATAGTCTCGACTCCTTCCGTCGCTCAGCGGTCGGTGGTCACTCGCAGGACTGCCTTGCCGGGTACGCCGCCTCCCCGTTTCACCTCGAAACCCTCCGCGCCGTCGGCGAGGTCGAGCACCTTGCCGACGAGTGGCCGGAGCTCGCCGGTGTCGATGAGGCGAGCCAGTTCCCCAAGTTGTGCACGGTCCGGCTCGACGACGAAGTACACCGCCTGAACCCCGGCGCGCTGCGCGACCTCGGGCGCCGAAGGTTCCACGATCGATACCAAGCGTCCACCAGCCATGAGCGTCGACGACGAGCGATTGAGAAGATCTCCACCGACCAGATCGATGACGAGATCGACGGGGTGGAGCGCCTCTAGCTTCGACCGATCGACCTCGACGAACTCGTCCGCCCCCAGCTCCACGACCAAGTCGCGAGCCGACTGACGACCGGCTCCCACCACGTGGCCCCCGGCCATGCGGGCGAGTTGAACGGCGAGCGTCCCGACTCCTCCGCCCGCCCCCAAGATGAGAACCCGCTGGCCGCTGGTCAGACCTCCGTGAATGAACAGGGCCTGCCAAGCCGTCAGTCCGGCGAGGGGGACCGCGGCAGACTCTATGTGAGATGCAGTCTCGGGCCTGTGGGTGAGATTTCTTGCCTCAACGGCGACGTACTCGGCCGCGGCTCCATCCCGGTACCAGTCGGTGATACCCATGACTTCGTCGCCGGGGACAAAGCCCGTCGTGCCGAGACCAAGATCCACGACGGTTCCGGATACCTCATGCCCGGGGATCGCGGGCCGACGGTCCTTTCCTGACCGATCGAACGAGGTCGCCGGCCACGCCAGCTCCGTCGGGGTGAAGCTCGCTGCGTGCACCCGGACGAGAACATCGCCTATCGCCGGGGAGGGTACGTCCACCTCCTCGTACATGAGGCCGTCGGACCCGCCGGGCTCATGCATCCGAAGGGCCCACATCTTCTCTGGCGCAGTGGCGCTCACGGTTGTCCCACCTCTCGGTCCCGTTCCCTCGCCATTTCAGTGCTAAGGCCGAGTGCTGTGCTCCCGGACGTCCGATGCGCGGATGTCTTCTTGCCCAGCACATTCAATCTGCCCGGCGATGTGCTTCAGCTTGTCGGGGTTCGCGACGATGTGGACGCCGTCAACGCCCTCGGATGAGATGTCCAGAGCGAGCACGGAGTCCACCCGCGCTCCAACGAGGAAGACGAATCCGGGCTGTCCGTTGATGGTGCTCGGCACGATGCCGGTGATGTATGTGGCCATCTTCGAGATCCCGATGACGTAGGTCGCCACCTTCATCTTGCCGACGATGGGCCGCCGTGCCGCCCGAGCCCGCCCGCCACCGTCGGCGATCACGACCGCATCATCGGTGAGAAGACTCAGGAGGCTCGCAAGGTCTCCGGAGGCGCAGGCTGCGAGGAATCGGCTCGCCAGCTCACCCGCTCGCGCCCGGTCCGCCCGGGACCTCGACGCTCCCTCGCCGAGATGCCTTGCAGCCCGTGAGACGAGCTGGCGGCACGCCGCCTCACTTCGGCCCACCATCTCGGCGATCTCGGCGTACCCGAACTCGAACACCCGACGAAGCAGAAAGACTGCCCGCTCCAGGGGAGAAAGTGACTCGAGCAAGACCAGGAACGCGATCGACAGGGACTCCGCGAGCTCGATCGTCTCCTCCGGGCCGGGCTGGACAACGGTGAGTATGGGCTCGGGCAGCCAGGGCCCGGCGTAGGTTTCTCTGGCCTCCTTGGCCGAGCGAAGACGGTCTATGCACAGGCGGGTGACGACGGTGCTGAGGTAAGACCGCGGAGAGTCGACGGCCTCGCGGGGTGCGGTGTGCCACCGAACGTACGCCTCCTGGACGATGTCCTCGGCCTCGCTCGTACTCCCCAACATGCGGTAGGAAATCGACAGCAGGAGGGGTCGGACGGCGAGGAACGGATCGGGGGTCACCTCTTGAGACCCCGTCGCCTCCGACACGATCCCCTCGCCCAACACTCGGCCTCCTTCGGGTTCGGAACCGGCGACGAAGACGCTGCTCCTGTCGCTATCTCACTCCTTCTTCCTACCTACCTAAGACTGCGGGGTGGTCCGTCTTGTGACATTCGAGCTCATGCTGTGCGCCGGGCTTTGGGCCCGGCGCACATTGCAACGGTCAGGAGGGATCACCGGCGGGTGCCGGGAACCTCGGGTCGCCCGCCGTTGGGCGTATGGACGTAGACCGGATTCTTCACGCTGGCAAGCGCGCCACCAGCGATGGTCAGGCCGCCCGTGGGCACGAACATCGCCTCGTTGAACGTCCCGCCTGACGGGGCGCTCGCGACGGCGATCACCGGCCAGGCCCTGCCACCCGGCAGGACAGAGGTGGAGATGTAGTCACCGACCATCCGTCCCTGGCTGGTGTTGGCGATCCACGACAGGGTCATCGGACCAGCGAGCTGGGTGGCCGTACTCCAGTTCGCGCCGCCGTTGGTCGACGAAACGTAGCCCACGGTGAGTTGGCAGGTGCTCGCACTGCAGCTCGCCGTCGGGTAGCGGTAGTAGGTCAGACCGATGCGCGCGCTGGCGCCCGACGTCGTCCGATCGACTCCGACACCTGGAATGAAGTGGTCGCCTGCGTCCGTGGTGATTCTGGTCACCGCGCCCCAGGTGGTTTCGCTCGTGGATTTGCTCATCACAATGTCGTTGGACGGGCAGCCGGAGCGGAACCTGCAGTCCTGCCAGACCACGTAAGCCGTGCCGGCCGAATCCACCTCGGCCGACGGCAGCGGGCTGGTCCGCAGCCCGCCCGCGACGGTGTGCGCACTGATCGAGGACACCAGGACGCTCGCCCGCCAGCTCACCCCGCCGTCGACCGAGCGGAATGAACGGATCTGGTTGTTATTGCTGAGATACGGCATGAGCACGGTGCCGTTGGGTCGGACGACTGGCTGGCCGCCGAGCCCGGTGGATCCGCTGCTGTTGCCGACCGGTGTGCTCCAGTTCAGGCCACCGTTGGTCGACCGGCTCATCCGGATGGCGTTGCCGGCGGCGTTGTTATCGAACTCGGTGTAGCAGTTCCCCCAGAACGGGCTCGTGGATGTGTTGTCGCAAACGATCCAGTTCTTGTCCAGGTTGCCGCCGGCGGTAGCGGTCGTCACCGGGTTACCCCAGGTGCGGCCACCATCCGTGGACCGGCTGGTGACGACCGCGGCACCCACGACGCCGCTGGTATCGGTGAGGGCAAGGGAAGAGATCATCCACACGTTGTGCCGGGAGTCGAAGGCGACTGCCGGATCACTCACCCGGTCGAACCGGCCTCCACCCTGGAACTTGGTGATGCCGGGGAGCATCCCGGTGGTCCATGTCGTGCCGCCATTGGTTGAGGTGGCAAAGCCGATGTCGGATGCGCCGCCGTTGAAGAAACGCCCGGTTTGGAACGCGGAGACGATCGTGTTGCCGAAGGCGAATGTGTCGGGCTCGACCTGCGTCCGGTGCTGGCTGGTCGAGTTGGTGAACGGGTCGGAGCTCACCTGAGTGAGCGCGACATTGGCGGTCGCAGTCGTACCCCCGAGAACGAGGGCGGCCGCGGCAACAGCGGCAACGATGGGCAGACGAGCGAAGCCGCCTGCGGCTAAGGACTTGGACACGAGGCCTCCCCAGGGCAAGGTCCGGAACACCCCGGAAAGTAGACAAATCGCCCCCCGAGTCAATCCGCCCTCCGGGTGACTTTCACGTGCGCCGTCAGCACCGTGCCGCCATTCGGTTTGGCGACCTGATCTGCGAGAAAAAGGGGGGAGGAATCACCCAAGTTGTTGCGATCCACACCCTGTGAGTGACGCGAGCCAGGTCACCCTGGGTGGCCGGCGATCTGTGGTGCGATATCCACAGTGCGCTCCCCACCGAACGCACCGGCTGGCGGCTCGGCTCCACAACACCTCCACAGGCCGCTGTGGACGTCGCACTTCTCTGCGTGCAGCTGCGCGCGTAGCGTCGTTCCCTTCCTGGTTAGCCGTCGTACACTTTGCAGTATTCGAACAGCAGATCGAAAATGTCGGTGGCGACCGGTACCAATAGTGGGCAGTGATCCGCAGTGGCGCGAAGCGGGGGTGAGCGATGAGCGTCGTGGAGCTGCCCTCGGCCGCCCCGAACGTCGAGCGCACCCCACCCCAAGACATCGCCGCCGAGCAATGCGTCCTCGGCGGCATGATGCTCTCCAAGGACGCGATCGCCGATGTCGTCGAGGTCCTGCGAGGGCATGACTTTTACAAGCCGGCCCACCAAGCGGTCTACGACGCGATCATCGACCTATACGGCCGTGGCGAGCCGGCCGACGCTGTCACCGTCGCGGCCGAGCTCAGCAAGCGCGGCGAGATCGCCCGGATCGGGGGGGCGCCTTATCTGCACACTCTGATCTCCTCGGTCCCCACCGCGGCCAATGCGGGTTATTACGCGAAGATCGTTCAAGAACGAGCGATTCTGCGCCGCCTGGTGGAGGCAGGCACCCGCATCGTTCAGCTGGCCTATTCAACCGGCGACGCCGATGACGTCGTCGACCAGGCGCAGGCCGAGGTCTACGCGGTCACCGAGCGGCGGGCCAGCGAGGACTATCTGCGTCTGGCTGAGATCATGGAGGGCGCCCTTGACGAGATCGACGCCATCAACTCACGGGGCGGGCAGCTCACCGGAGTTCCCACCGGTTTCGCCGACCTGGACCAGCTGACCAACGGTCTCCATCCTGGCCAGTTGGTGATTGTGGCCGGGAGGCCGTCCTTGGGAAAGTCGGCGCTCGCAGTGGACTTTCTGCGATCTGCCGCCATCAAGCACGGCCTGCCCAGTTGCATCTTTTCGCTCGAGATGGGCCGTAACGAGATCACGATGCGCCTGTTGTCGGCCGAATCCCGCGTTCCGCTGCATTCGATGCGGTCGGGCACGATGACCGACCAGGACTGGACCCGGCTGGCGCGCCGGATGGGCGAGGTGTCGAGCGCCCCTCTGTTCATCGACGACTCACCGAACATGTCGCTGATGGAGATCCGAGCCAAATGTCGCAGGCTCAAGCAGCGCCATGACCTCCGCCTCGTCGTCGTCGACTACCTCCAGCTCATGTCCAGCCCGCGCCGCGTCGAGAACCGCCAGCAGGAGGTGTCCGAGTTCTCCCGGTCACTGAAGCTGCTCGCAAAGGAGTTGGACGTTCCGGTCGTCGCCCTCTCCCAGCTCAACCGAGGGCCGGAACAGCGAGCGGACAAGAAGCCGCAGCTTTCAGACCTGCGGGAATCCGGAAGCCTGGAACAGGACGCCGACGTCGTCATCCTGTTGCACCGCGAGGACGCCTACGAGCGTGAGTCACCGCGGGCCGGCGAGGCCGACCTGATCGTGGCCAAGCACCGCAATGGCCCGACGGCCACTGTGACGGTCGCGTTCCAAGGCCACTACTCCCGCTTCGTCGACATGGCGGTTGGCTGACCGAGACGCTGTAGGTTCTCAAAGGACATGTCCTTTTCTCAAAAGAGATGTCCACGAATTGTCCACTTGGACATTTTGGTGAGACGCATCGGCGTGTCGGCTGGTTACAAGGTAGATCAGCTCTGACGCACTCGAACGCATCGGCTGCACCGCGAACGAGTCGGCGCACGGTGACAAGCACATTGCCGATGCTCGCATGGGAGCGCACGCAGCATCCGGGGATACCGCGGAGAGCGAAGCGCGGAACTGCCGACAGGTCGCATTCGTCGACTCGGGTCCGGTGAGAGCATTCCAATTACCTACTCGGCGCGTAGCGCGACGGCGGTGCGGGCCCGGGCCGCCCAGCTGGCCGGGCCGAGCGCGCCGACGACCGCGATGACCAGGCCGGCCAGTGCGAGCAGGACGATCTCCCACGGGGCGTAGACGGACAGCAGCGACGGTGGGACACCGGAGTTCGCTGCGTGCGCCATGGCGGGGAGCACGCCGTGATGGAGGTACACCCCGATCGGGACCGCGACGATCCCGGCGACCACGCCGACGGCGGCCACCGAGCACACGATCATCGCGAGCGTCTGCCGAGGGCTCATGCCGATGGCTTTGAACACGCCGATGTCGTGGGCACGTTCTCGGATGTGCAGCGCGACAGTGTTCAGCACGCCGAGCCCGGCGATGATCGCGATCAGAATCGTCAGCATTGCGACCAGGGTGACGACCGCGACAAGCTGCGTGTCCCCGGCGGCGCGGGCGCGCACGAAGTACGAGTCACCGAGCGCGGCGGACAGTCCGTTGGTGTAGGCCTGCGCGTCGGTGCCCGGCCGAAGCGCCACGGCGTATTGCTGCACCTGAGCGCTGGGTTCCACCGTCGTCAGCGTGGCCGGGCTCAGGTACATGTCGACATCGTTACCCGGCCCGAACACTTCGCCGACGATCCGCACAGTGGTCTGGCGCCCGCCGGAGGTCAGCTGGTACGTCGAGCCGACCGAGGTGCCGGTGTCGGTGAGGAACAGCGTGTTGACGACGACCTCTGCGGCGTCCGACGTGTGGGAGTACCAGCGACCGGAGATCAGCGCAAGGCCGCTCCAGCTCGGGTCGCCGCCGTAGGCCGTGACTGAGACGTCATGGCCCAGCCCGGGCAGGCTGAGGTCTTCCTCGATGACCGGCAGGTAGTGCTGGGTACCGGGCTGGGCCGCCAGCGCGGTGATGACAGCCCTCTGCTGGGCCGCCGTCATCCCTGGTGGGCTGGTCTTGCGGCCGGGGAGCGGGCCGGGCGGAAGCGCCCGTACCTGTACCGGCAGGGCCGACACCTGCGAGAGGTCGGCGAAGGCCCGGTCCAGCGAGGTCGCGAGCCCGGCCCCGAACGTCACCGCAGCCGCGCCGAAGCCGACGGCCGCCACGGTGACCAGCGTGCGGGCCGGACGGGCGGCCGGTGCCGCGAGCCCGAGCGTGACCGCGCGTGGTGCCGCGGTCAGCCGGGCCAGCGCCCGGTGCGCGAGGTAGC
>JBKPTD010000177.1:0-18447 GCA_046735375.1 Actinomycetota bacterium
TTCGACGATCCGGCCTTGCTGGGCTCATTCTTCATGGTCGCCTCCATGCATCGCGTCTAATGGTCGATCCTAGGAATGAGACGACAACCAGCTGGGAAGCTCATCGCCGACCAGCCGAGCTGACGTCGCAGAGACGATCAGCCTGGCGATAAGGCGCGCGCCCGGGGCATCGCCTGCCCGGCGCGGGCGGGGAGTGTCAGGCTGTTTGTCGTGAGCACGACCCCCATCGCCGATTACGCGCTGCTCTCCGACCGACACTCGGCCGCCCTGGTGAGTCGCGACGGCTCGGTCGACTGGCTGTGCTTGCCGAGGTTTGATAGCCCCGCCGTCTTCGCCAGGCTGCTCGATGCCGACGCGGGTCATTGGTCGATCCGGCCATCAAGTCCATTCAGCGTTACCCGCCGCTATCTGGATAGGACCATGGTCCTCGAGACACGGTTCCAAACCGATACCGGAACGGCCTCGGTCACCGACGCCCTTCTCGTCGGCCCGGACCAGCACGACCACCGGCTGGGGGCCGAGGCTCCACACGTGCTCGTCCGACGGGTCGTGTGTGAAATCGGAAGCGTCGAGCTAGACATCGCCTACCGGCCGCGTCCGGAGTACGGCTTGATCTCCCCGATTCTGACCCCAGTCGATGGAGGGGTGACGTCGCGGGGCGGAGCGGAACGGCTGGTACTCACCACCCCAACTCCCCTGACGTTCGAGGGCGGAGGGATGCACGGTCGACTGCCGATGGTTGCGGGCGACACCGTGCACTTCGGCATGCATCGATCGGCGATGGGTGAGATCCCCGACCGCGTGTGGAGCCAGCATGATCTGCGCGATGGGCTCGACCAGGCGGTCCGGTCCTGGCAGTCGTGGTCCGCCCACCACCAGGCGTACGAGGGGCCTTGGAGAGATCTCGTCCACCACAGCGGACGCGTCCTGGGCGCCCTGGCGTACCAACCGAGCGGAGCCATCGTCGCGGCACCCACGACGTCGCTCCCAGAGGCAGTCGGCGGTGAGCGCAACTGGGACTACCGCTATGCCTGGGTCCGCGACGCGAGCCTGACCATGGAAGCGCTCTGGGTCGCCGCGTGTCCCTACGAGGCGGCGGACTTCTTCGCCTTCCTGGCCACGGCTGCCGCACTTGGCAGCGACGAGCCACTTCAGATCATGTTCGGCATCGGCGGTGAGCGTGATCTGACCGAGCGCACCCTGCCTCACCTGCGGGGATGGCGAGACAGCCGACCCGTGCGGGTGGGGAACGGGGCGTGGAACCAACACCAGATCGACGTGTACGGAGAACTCTGGTGTGCGGCTTTCCGGCTCGTCGAGCAGCTGGGCAACATCGACGAAAACACCCAACGGTTCCTCGCGGGTTGCGCCGACAATGCGGCTCGGCGTTGGGTTGAGAAGGATCATGGGATCTGGGAGGTGCGCGGCGACCCACAGCACTTTCTCTATTCGAAGGTCATGTGCTGGGCGGCGCTCGACCGTGCGGTCACCATGTGCGATCGTCTCGGGATTGCGGGGCGAGTCTCGTGGGCGCGGACACGCGACGAGATCCATGCGGCCGTGCTGCGCGAAGGTTGGAGCGACCAGGTCGGTGCGTTCACGCAGTACTTCGGCTCGCATGATCTTGACGCATCGAACCTCATGATGCCCATCGTCGGATTCCTCCCCGCTGACGACCCGCGCGTGCTCGCCACGATCGACGCGACCGAGCGGGATCTGACCGACGAGCATGGCCTGGTCTATCGATACCGCACTGAGACCGGTGTCGACGGGCTCGCCGGCGACGAGGGCAGCTTCCTGCTCTGCACGTTTTGGCTCGCTCAGGTGCAGGCGATGGCCGGACAGGTCGATCGCGCGCGGGCCACTTTCGAACGCGCAGCCGCCTTCGTCAACGACGTAGGTCTGCTCTCTGAAGAGGTCGATCCAGCGACCGGCGAGCTGCTCGGAAACTTTCCGCAGGCGTTCAGCCACATTGGCCTGGTCAACGCGGCTTGGGAAATAAGCGAAGCGGAACGGCGGCTGGCTGGCAAGCCAGCCCTGCAGCTATGGATTAAGCCCTCATAGAAGCGTAGCCATCTGCCGGGAAGCCGTACCGGAGACATCAGCGGATATCGCGGCGGTCAATCGGCCTTGCGGGGATTCAGTCCCGGTCGATACATGGCAGCCAGTTCCTCAGCCGTGGCGGCCAACCGATCCCGCAGGCTCGACGGCTCCAGCACCTCAATGCCTGCGCCTAGCCGCAGGAACTCGGCCTCGGCGTGGCTGTCCGACTCGATGGGCAGGCGCGCCAGCACCCACCCGTCGGGCTGTGGATCGCCAGCGGCCGCTGCGTCGGCCACCTGCTGACCCATCAAGTGCGCCAACCGTTCCATCGCGGCGGGTGAGAGCCTCACCAGCGCCTCACCTTGGCGAAGCCGGCTGCGAAACTGCGTCACCTGATCACGCCAGTAGGCCACGAGGTCGAACCCGGCCGGCCAGCCGAAACTTTCGGGCAGCGTCGTGAGTGCCCGGATCTGGCTGACCCGGTAGGTCAGCACACGGTCCCCGGTCCGGGCCACCACGTACCACTTGCCGGCCTTGATCACGAGTCCGTACGGCTCCAATCGGCGGTGTACGACTCCGGTCCAGGCCTCGTACTCAACTGTGAGCACCCGCTGCCGCCACACGGCGTCGGCCACAGCAGTCAGGTGCTCCGAGGCGTCCCCGTCGTGATACCAGCCGGGCGCGTCGAGGTGGAAGCGCTGCCGCATCCGGTCGGCCCGGTCGCGCAGCCGGTCGGGCAGCGCAGCCGCGAGCTTGAGCTGGGCGGCGGCCACCGCCTCGGCGAGCCCCAAGTCCGCCGCAGCGCTCGGCAAGGCGGCCAGCACAAGCGCGCGCGCCTCGTCCGAGGTGAGGCCGGTCAGGTGGGTCCGATATCCGTCGACCAGGCGATAGCCGGCGGCGTCTCCGTACACCGGGATACCCGCGGTGCCCAACGCGACCACATCCCGGTAGATGGTGCGCACCGACACCTCCAGCTCGGTGGCGAGCTGGCGGGCGGTCAGCCGACCGCGGCTCTGGAGCATGAGGACGACGGACAGCAGGCGATCGGCGCGCACGGGGAAAGTCTGGCCCGCAGCACTGACAGGAGGTGTCAGGTGCCGCGCCCTAGGTTGCCACGCATGACCAATACCGACTTCGAGTTCCTCGCCGGTGAGTGGACCACCGTCCAGCGACGCTTGGTCGCCCCCCTATCCGGCGACGATGAATGGTACGAGTTCGAGGCGACGGCCAACTGCCAGCTGCTGCTCGACGGCAACGCCACCTTCGATGTATTGCGCAGCCCGCAGCGAAACCTGGAGGGCCTGACGCTGCGGCTCTACGACGCAGAGGACAAGGTGTGGCGGATCTGGTGGGCATCCAACAACACCGGCGGCAAGTTGGACGAGCCGGTGGTCGGCAGCTTTGCCGATGGTCTTGGCACATTTGAATGCGACGACACCTTCCATGGGCGGCCGGTGCGGGTCCGCTACCAGTGGTCCCGGGTCGACACCGACCAGCCGCATTGGGAGCAGGCGTTCTCCACCGACGGCGGAAAGACCTGGGAGGTGAACTGGACAGCCACATTCACCCGCGCCTCGTAGCGGCTCTCGCAATCACCCCGTCCAATGGTCGCTATCGTGGCGGCGCCCGCGCCGTCCGGTTCCTGGGCGGCCCGGCTGCTCTTATGGTGCGTGCCCCGCGAGGATGATCAGTGGGATGAAGGGCTCGATGGCCTCGATCGCCCTCGTCGCTGTACCACCGCCGATAAGCGCGCCTCGCGTTAGCGGACCCCCGCGGCGCGGAGGACGCCGATAAGGTCGGCGACCTGGGCGTCGCGGGTGGCGACCGGCGCCAGACCCAGACCATGTTCGATTGTGGCCAGGATCGACGTGGTGTCGTACAGGGTGTGGTCCACGCCGGAGTGCGGCAGTGACCGGCTGACGACGAGCGCTGGAATCCGTGTTCCAGGCCCGAACTGATCGTGCACACCCGCCGTCCCCTGTCCGGGCGGCGAGACGTGGTCCCATTGCCCGCCGAACTCGTCGTAGGTCACCACGACGAGCGTGTCGCCGGCTTGGGGTCCGTTCTCAATCGCGTTGAGCAAGTCCACCAAGTGCTTGCTGCCGCTGGACAAACTGGCGTATCCAGGGTGCTCGTTTTCCGCCCCGTACGGCTTGACGAAGCTCACCGTGGGCAAGGCGCCGGCCTGCGCCGCGGCGATGAACTCGGTCTCGTCGCGCAGGTGGGTGCGTCCGGGCTGGCCGGGAGCGTACGCGGCGAAGTAGTTGAGCGGCTGGTGGTGGAATTGGAACAACGGATCCGGATGCCCTGCGGCCGCGTTGTTCCAGCCACCGGCGTACCACGCCCAGGACACGCCGGCATCGGTGAGCCGGTCGCCGATGTTCGGGTAGATCGTGTCGTCGATGAGCGGCAGCTTGGCGCCGCCACCGAACGGTGGACTGGACGGCTGGATGGTGTTGACTGAGAAATCGCCGCAGGCTACCGCCGGATTGGCGTTTGGCCCGCATGCCTGAGTCAGCTGGGCGTCCTTCACCGGCCCCGTCGGCGTATAGAGCGGGTACGTGGCGTTCGGGAACCCGTTTGCGTCCACGATCGAGTGCAAGCCGGCGTCAGCGCCACCGGGAGCCGCCGCGGTGTCCACCGGTGCGCGTGCGGCGATGAGGTACTGGTGGTTGAGGTAGGAGCCGCCGAATGCTGCTTGGAAGAAGTGGTCGGCTATGACGTACTTGGGGGCGCCCGGCGCATGCAGGTACCTCCATACCGGCAACGCTGTTGTGTCGTAGTACCCCATCGTCAGCCCGACCGCGTCGCTGCCGGTGACGTACCGATTCTGCCTACCGCCGTTGAGCTGATACTGCTCCTGATAGAAGCGGTGCACGAGATCGCGGGTGCAGCCGCCCGGCTGCGCGCCTGCGCTGTCCTTGACCACGCCGTTCGGGGCGAACACACCTGGCGGTGGACAAGTGCGGTCCGCTGCGGCAATGAAGTCGTCAATGCGGAAGGGGCTGTTGACGAAATCACTTGCCGCCACGTTGTGCGCCGGGTCCTGGCATGTGTTCGGCAGCGGCGGAGAGGTGAGGTTCACATCGTTTTGGAGCAGACAGCCGTAGGCCGTCCCATCCTGTGCCACCTGGAGGGTGTGCGCCGGATCCGTGGCGGACAACCCTTCGACCGACTCGCCGTGGACCTGCCCCCACAGCCCGTACAGGTTGTCGAAGCTGTGATTTTCCTCGTATATGACCACAAGATGGTGGTAATTCCCGATGACCTTCGGGGGGGCGGCTGCCGTCGCACTCGGGGTGGCCGCGAGTGCCCCCGCCACGACAAGCGAGGCTGCGGTAACACAGCTGATCAGAATGCTGCGTCGTTGCACGATTCCTCCCGTTGGCATCCCGCCTGTCCGTGAAGCAGGCGCGTAGAGACGATCCTCCACGGATGCGAACAACGCAAGAGATCGGTTGGTCAACGCGCAGATGCGACACGTGTCACTGGTCGCTGTATTCGTCGTGGCGGCGCCACCAGGGACCGGTTTCGTTGCGGCCCTTGGGGGCGCGGTCGAGCCATTGGTACATGCCCCAGAGCGCGTCGACGCCGCGGGCGTAGGTGGAGTAGGTGTGGTAAACGGCGCCGTCCTCCAGTGCGAACGCGCTCATTCCTTGTCGCTCTCGCGCGTAGGTGGCCCAGTCAGTGCCCGAAGAGAGCGCGACGACCCATGGATTCTCTGGGTCGGCCGCCAGCGATGCCAGCTGGTCCTCCGGGTGGAAGTTGTACTCGACGTCGCCCGACCGCTGTTGGTCCTTGGTCCAGGCGACCTGTAGGTCGTAGTTGAAGTCGCTGCCGGCCGAAGACGCCCACGGGAAGCTCCAGCCCATGCGCTTCTTGTATGCCTGCAGGGCAGGTAGTGGCGCCCGGGAGACGGCGTAAAACGTGACATCGTGATGCGCGAGGTGGACCACCGAGCCGTCGAAGCCGTCGGCGATCGCCGAACAGGAGGGGCAGCCGGCGGTGTAGTCCGGACCGTACATGAAGTGGTAGATGAGCAGTTGGGAGCGTCCTTCAAACAGGTCGGCGAGGGATGCCGTGCCCTGGTCGGTGTCGAACCGGTAGTCCTTGTCGATGCGGACCCAGGGCAACTCCTGCCGCCGCCGCGCCAGTTCGTCGCTGCGGTGGGTTAGCTCCCTCTCGGCCTCGAGCAGTTCCAGCCTGGCGGCAAGCCATTCGTCACGTGTTCCGATCTTGTGATCGGTCATGTTCTCTCTCTCCTTTACTTATGGTCACAACGGCGTGGCCTGGCCCCGGCAGGGCCGGCCTGTCACATCGGTGGGGTGAGCCCAGGAACCGACGAGGGCGCGATGACGATCATGAGTCCTAGTCCCACGATCGCCAGCGCCACGGGCACATCGAGGACGGCGATCGGGGGCAGCAACTTCTGGGCCAGGACGAGGAGCGCGATCACGGACATCCAGGTAATGCTCATCACGCCCAGCGCCACCAGCATCAGCATCAGCCCGATGCTCGAGCCGACACAGTGGAGCCCAAACCCGACGCCAGAGCGGGTGCTCTCGCGACAGCGCCGGCGGCAGTGCTGCTTGAGCGGCGTGAACTCGTAGATGCCTGCGGCGATCGCAACTAGGCCGGCAACGATCGGCTCGTGCGGGCGGTACAGCACGTACACCGCGACGCCCACGAGCGCCCAGACCGCAAGGTACGACCCAACAAACAGGGGCACAGTGCGCACACGACCGCCTGCATGAGCGCGTCTCAGAACTGCCGGCGCGGCGCCAGGCAGCATCATCGCTGCCATCATCCAGATCCACAGGGGGACAAAGAACGCGAACGAGCCGAGTTGCGTCGCCACCCCCATGTCCATCCCATTCATCTGCCGCACCGCGACAACCCACGCTCCGGCGGCGAGCCCGAGCGTCAGCGCTGCCGCCGCTGCAGCCGACCTTTCGCTGCTCGTGGCGCCGGAGCTGGCGGCAGGCGACCCGCTTGTGCTCGCTAGCGTCCGGCTCGCGGCCGCCAGCCAGGACGCGCGCTCCGGGCCACTGGCCCCGGTCACCAGAACCGTCCGTCAGCAACTGTCACCATGATGGCGATCTCCGTCTCCGCAATTAATAGCAACTGGACAGTTGCAACTGTATAGCAACCGACAGGTTGCGTCAATTTGCTCAACCCGACGCGAGTGCCGCTTCGACGAGCGCCGCGTTCTGGCGCTCGAGCGCCTTCGCGGCGCCGCTGCGCCAGCTTTCGGCCATGGCCGCGGACATGGGATCGGGGAAGATCTCCTCCTCCCCGTTGGCCACACCGTCGAAGATGGCCCGCGCGACCGACTCTGCCGAGGCCTTCGGAATGTCGAAACCACGAGTCATGTCGGTGTCCACCGGTCCGGTCAGTACGGCATGAACCGTCACACCCTGCCCGGCCAACAACGCCCGCAGCGATTGGGTCAGCGAGAACGCGGCCGCCTTTGAGATCGAATAGGACGGCGTGAGCGGCAAAGCGGCGAAGGCCATCAGCGACACATTGTTGACGATCGCTCCCTGAGAGCGTGTCAGCAGCGGAAGGAACGCCCGGGTCACCCCATAGGTGCCGAAGAAGTTGACCGCCAGATGTCGATCCAGCGCGGCCCGATCAGTCAGGTCATCAAACAGCCAGATGCCAGCATTGTTGATCAGGACATCCAGCGATGCGACCTCGGCGGCGGCCGCCTGAATCTGCGCCGCGTCGGTCACGTCCAGGGTCAGCGGGGTGACCCGCGGGTCTGGGTGGGTCCATGCCTGTCGGGTACCGGCGTACACCTGGCGCGCGCCCCTGCTCAGGGCCTCCTCGACCAGCGCCCGCCCGATACCTCGGTTGGCCCCGGTCACCAGAACTGCTTTGTTGGCGATTGTCACCATGACGACATCTCCCTTGGTTCTCGCGTGGTCATCTCGCCCGCGCAGGCAGGTGCGACTCGCCTCGGCCAGGTACTCCAGTCGGAGTAGCCCCGGCCATAGCCGGTTAACGGGAGCCGGGACCCGTCTCTCGCGGGCAAGTTCTGCGAGCGACGCTATGAACGGGTTCGGCTGAGGACGTCACCCCAAGGTGTACTTGCTGGGTGGAATCTCGCCTCGGCGCGGCGGCACGCTGCTGAGCCACGGATCGTGCGCTAGGAGATCAAACCCAGTTCCCGTGCCCGGGCGACGGCCTCGGTCCGGTTGGCCGCGCCTAGCTTGCCCAAGACATGGCTGACGTGCTTCTTGACCGTGAAGAGGGTGACGAACAACTGCTCGGCAATGGCCTGATTCGGTGTGCCCGCGGCAAGCATCCCCAGCACTTCCAGCTCACGCCCGGTAAGCGGGTCGACAAGATTTAGCGCACCTGTCGCAGCATCCGGTGTGGAGCCGTCCGCAGCAGATTTGCCATCGAATGCCCGCACGACTCGGGCCAGGTACGGAAACGGGATCCCCCGGGCGAAGGGCTGGCCGGCACGGTGGGCGACGACGACGCGCCCCACCAAGGCCCGCATGGGCAGCCCTTCGTCGGCGAAGACTCGGACGTTGCCCTGCGGGCTGGCGAGCGTGAGCGCGTCGGCCAGAGTCTTCACCGCTGCCGGCTCGTCGCCGCTGGCCGCCTGCGCTAGCGCTCGTAGTGCATGGATCTCGATGACGCTGCCGATCCGATCTTGGGCCACCGCCTGGGCGAGCAGCCGGTCCAGCAGCGCCAGAGCCTCACCGGCGCGGTCCTGGGCGATCAGCACGCGCGCTAGCACCAGATACTCAAGCTCCTGCGGATAGGCCGGCTGGTCCCCGGGGCTCAGGCCGTGCTGTTGGATCCAGTCGGCCGCCGCGCTGACGTTGCCCTGGGCCAATAGCAGCCGCGGTCGCTGTGCTGGTGCGGGATTGACCAGGCCACCCACGGCCGAGCTTGGCGCGACCCGCTCGGCCTCGTCGATTGCCGCCAGAGCGCCAGCCGCATCACCAGTGGCTTGCCGGATCTGCGACAACCTGGCGAGGCCGGTGGCCAGCGGGGCGGTGTAGCTGGCAGGTCGAAGGCGCGCGATGCCTTCCGTGACATGGCGCAGGGCGGCATCTAGCTCATCACGCCGGTATTCCACCTCTGCCATGCCTGTGTATGCGATGCCGGCTGCGGGCAGGGTCGGCTGACCGGGCCCAGCCGCGATCTCCAGCGCCATCTGGTATGTGGCGAGCGCTGCGTCGAGGCGGCCTTGGGCAAGGTGAACCTGGCCCAGATAGTCGCAGACCGATACCGCCGAGCTGCGCTCGCCGGCCGCACGCCACCCGGCAAGACTTGAGGTGAAGCCGCGCTCAGCGTCGTCGAGCCGACCGCGGAGCCGGTCGGCCAAAGCAAGCTCTAGCTGGCACATCGAGGTCAGCAGCCAGTCTCTATCGGTGAGCTCGTCGCGGGCCTGTGCGGCCAGAGTGGTCGTGCCCTCGGCATCGCCGCGCAACCACTGGAGCCAGCCACGTGCGATGGTGATCGCTGCTGAGGTGTTTGCAAGCAGGCTCGCGTCCCGACCCACCGATGGCTCGAACGGTTCCTCACGTGCCTGAGCCGATGCTTGCTCCGCCGCTTCGAGCGCCCTGCCGGCCGCCTCCACGTGACCGCCGACCACCGCCATCCATGCCTGCGCCAGATCCAGCCGAGGTCGGGTGGATACCAGGACCGCTGGCAGCGCCGCCAACCACCGGTGGATCGTTGCTCGCTGGCCTTGCTGGAAGGTGGCGTCAAAGTGCTGCTCGATGAGCCGTGCCGCCCATGCCGCGTCCTCCGCGGCCAGCGCGTGCCGCACCGCGTCATCGGTCAGACCATGCTCCTGGTGCCAGGCGGCTGCGGCCCGGTGCAGTCCCGTCACCCGGGCGGGCCGTTCTTGCTGCAGTCGGGCGCGGAGGAGGTCGGCGAAAAGGTGGTGGTAGCGCCACCAGCCGCGTACCTCGTCCAGCGCCACCAAGAACAGGCCGGCCTGCTCCACCCGCTCCAGTAGCGCCTGGCCACCGGGCCGGCCAGTAACCGCATCGCACAGCTCTCCCGACAGCCGCTCCAGCACCGAGGTCTCAAGCAGAAAGTCGTGAATCTCTTGGTCCAGGTGGTCCAGTACCTCGCCGGTCAAATAGTCGAGTACGTAGCGATGACTACCACTAAAGGCAGCGACAAACGCGGCCACGTCCGGCTGACCCCGCAGCGACAGCCCGGCCAACTGCAGCCCCGCCGCCCATCCCTCGGTGCGCATTGTCAGCGCCGCGACATCCGCATCGGACAGCGTGCTGCTTGCACCCTCCGCCAGCTGCTGCAGCAGGGCCGCGGCCTCCTGCGCGGTGAACCGGAACTCGGCGTCGCGCAGCTCTGCAAGCTGACCGCGCGCCCGCAGCCGCCCCAGCGGCAGCGGCGGGTCGGACCGACTCGCCAGCACCACCTGAAGCCCCGGCGGCAAATGCTCAAGCAAGAGCAACAGCGACTCGTGGATCGGCTCGACATCGATCAGGTGGTAGTCGTCCAATACCAGGACTGCCTCGTCGTTCCCGGGCTGGGTGGCCAGTTCGTTGATCAACGCCGTCACCAGGCCATCGAAGACGGCGGGCGGTGGAGGGCCTAGCGCTGGCAGCACTCGCTCGGCAACTCCCGGCTTCGCCTTGCCCACCGCGGCGACGACGTGGCGCCAGAAGCGCACCGGATCGTTATCGCCCGCATCCAGCGACAGCCAGGACACCCGCCGGCCGCTGCGCCTCGCCCAGTCGGCCAGCGCCACCGTTTTGCCGTATCCCGCGGGAGCGCAGACCAGGACGAGCCCATGCGCCAACTCCTTGTCCAGCCGATGGGCCAGCCGCGGGCGGGAAACAAATTCTGGGCGCGGGCGAGGCAGGTGCAGCTTGGTAGCCAGCAGGACGTCTTGCCAGGAAAAGGCGGCCTCAGCTCTCAGCGCGGCACGGGGCTCAGCCATCCGCGACCCATTCTTCCGCACGTCCAGCGATGGCCACCGCCGCTGGGTGCGATCAGTCTATCTGGCTGGCCAGGCGGCACTTCGTCCCAGCAGACCGGTCGCTGAGGCTTCCACCGGCCAGGTACACCTTGGGCTGACGCTCCGGCCTCGCGTCGCCTCCTACCGTGCCAGTGAGGTTGACAGCCCCTGAGGTGATCTTGATGACAGCGGCGCCGGCCAGGCCGGCAGCTCTCGGGTGATAACGGTGACGGCCACCGGTGGACCTGCGTGGTACGAGATCCGCGTCGCGGGCCTCCTGGACAACCGGTGGGCTGCCTGGTTCGACGGCCTGGAGATCAGCGGCCGGAACGAGGAGACGGTCATCTTCGGCCTGCTCAAAGACCAGCCCGCGCTGCACGGGTTGCTGATCAAGGTCCGCGACCTTGGGCTCATCCTGATCTCAGTCCGTCGGCTTGAGCCCCCACACGGCAAATGACGCGAACTCGCGCAACCGGCCCACTCATCCGGCAGCGGATTGGATCTGATCAGCGACCCGATTCCTCCCTACCGTTGATGGCATAGAGACGAAAAGATGGAGGTCAGAGGATGTTTGCGATCAACTGCCCGGCGCACGGATCGAAGGTCCTCGTCGGAACGCGGCGGATCCGGTCGCTGGTCAACACCGAGCGTGGAATCCTGCTCGATGTCGAGTGCTACTGCGGCACTCGTGTGGTCACCGGCACCGGCCGAAACTATGTCAGCCGAGCCTTGCCAGCGCTCGCCGCATGACCGGAGCTTCTCGGCGAGTCTCTGCCGGTGGGGCGGAACGCAGCGCCCCACCGACCGGCCAACCCCAGCTGTCAATGGTTGCCTGACTGACGAGAGGCACCTGACAGCGCAACGGAGAGGTGGGTTTGCCGGAACACTCCACCAAGATGCTCCACCAGCGTGGAAAGATCGCGCTCCGCCGCGGCACGGGCTTCGGGTGCAAGCCGAATGTGTACCGAACGAGTGCGCTGGAGCTCAATCAGGTCGGTAGCGGTGAACGTAGTACGCCAACGCGCAACATCGAGGGCAGGATCGCCGAAGTGGTCTTTCGCCCCTCGCCCGGCAATCGGTCTTTTGGATTCGGCGAATGCCCACGCGAGGCTGATATCGCCCCAGCGCTGGGTGATGCCGTCGACCACCTGCGCCGCCGATCTGATCGGCCAGGACGTGTCCGCTCTGCGCTCATAGATCTCGAGCAACCCGTGCATGCTCGCGCTCGACCATGCATCCTCGACGATGAGGTGACCGAGCAGGTTGAATCGTCCACGAGGCCGAACGGCGCGCGCGACCTTCACCCAACCCACGTCTGGATCAACCCAGTGGAACGCACTCGCGGAGAACGCCGCGTCGTACGTGCCGTCTGGCAGATCCGACTCCTCGATCATTTGCTCGACAACTTCGATCTCTGAGTGGTGAGCGGAAAGGGTTGTCGACAACGAATGCCGCGCATGCGCGGCCATCCGCGGGTCAGGTTCTAGGGCGTGAACGCGATACCCCCGGCGGACCAGGGATCGAGTCAGCTGACCGGTGCCACAGCCGACCTCGAGCACTCGGCTCCCCGGATGCAGCCTCGCTCGGCGGGCCACGGCATCCAGGAGCCGCGACGGGTAACCCGGGCGGGTGCGGTCGTACTCGGCTGCAGCCTCGCCGAACACCACTCCGGGTCCTCTGGTCACCGCGTGCCGCCGTCGACGATCAGTCACTTCCTCACAGCCGGCGCTGTCTGACCCTATGCGGGCACGCTACCGGCCGCCGCTGTCAGGGCTGTGGTCAAATGACGGGCCACCGAAGATCAGATGCCGACCTTCTCCCAGTAGTCGGGAAGGTGCAGCTGGGCCAGCGCATCGAGTGCAACGGACGTCAGAGCGGCCAGCCGTACGAGATTTGCCTCGTCCTGCTCGGTGAAGTCACCCTCGAGGCGATCCGATGCTTGGATGAAGCCGTAGTTCGCTCCGTCCGAGCCGATGAGCGGGACGGCCAGCCAGCCCCGCATCGGGGGATGACTGCTCGCCTCAGCACCGAAGTCGCGCCATTCGGGATGCGCTCGCAGCTCTTGGTCGGTGAGCCTGATCGGCTGATGGACCTTGTGGGCATAGGCATGGATCCCGAGGCCCCTTGCCGGCGACCGGTAATCGGCCCAGGCGGCGTACTTCTCCGAGAGCGAGAAGTACTTCCGGGCATTGGCCCATCCCTCGCCGATCAGTTGTGCCGCGGCGCCTTGATGAGCTCGGGCGAGCACGCGAGCGAGCTCGGCCGCCTGCGTCAGGACGGGATCCGCAGCCAGCATGAATCCAGCCAACTCGGGAGGCACGTCCGGGCCGGGTGGAGTACTCGCGTTGTGGTACGTGTTGAGGAACCGTTCATCGCTCACTGCGCCGACTCCCTCCTGTGCGGCCTTATGCTCCGCTCCTGCCCAAGCCGGCGTCGGATCGGCTGCGCTCAGCACCGCTCATGCCGGCGTTCCCGGCATCCGAGACGGCCTGGCAGCGCCAGCGGCGCTGGCAATGCCCGCGGTGAGCGCCACCACCTCGGCGCGTACGTCGTCGGCCAGCTCTCGAGCCGCCGGACGGGAGACCGAGGCGAGCGCGGCCGACGCCACAGCCTGGATCTGGCCGGCAGCAGACACCACATCCCTGACCTCACCAACGGCATCCTCTAGACCAACCCCGGTCATCCCGGATCGCTGCCAAATGGCCAGGGAACGATCAGCGCTGCCTGCTGCCCGCCGCAGGCGCCGGCACAGTCCATCGAGATCCCCGACTGGCGCGCCGCCGCGGCGGGCAGCCGCCACCGCATGCTCGGCTGCGCCCACCGCGCGCCACAACTCCCGGCGCGCCTTGACACCGCTCCACCATCGGCGATCCGGCATCGGCAGCGACCACAACCACCACGAACCGTCGCCGCCCGCAGACGCGGCAGTCCTCCGTGGGCGGCCGGCCAGGACCAGCCCGAGCACTCCCAGGCGACTCCGTATCCGCCGCCGTAGCCACCACACCCCACTCGCCACGACCGCGACCACCGCGATCCCGGAAACCAGCACGGCGGCAACTAGCACCGCGGCTAGGAGGGCAACAGATGACGCCATCCCCGGACTCCCTTCCCTGCCTGAGCCAGCCAGCCCGGACCGGATGACGAACGCCCGCATATCAGGTGCGCGTTCGCCCCGCTTTACGGCTGCTCCATCCGTGATGCTAACCCCGCCAGAGAATGCCTGCTTCGCCCTTCCGATCGCGGCAACGTGCGGGCGATCTCGTTACTGGATCGTCGATGGACGTTCTAGACGGTTGCGGGGCTACCTAGGCTGCCCGCAGCCTTGATTGGCCCGCTGGACCCAGGTAGGTGATCGTCATAGTGGGACGGTGCGGGCGAACGCTCGCAGGTCATCCACGAACAGATCCGGCTCCTCCATCGCGGCGAAGCCCACCGCGGTCGAACTCAGACCAGTGCACGATGTTCGGGAAGCTTCGTTCGGCTAGGCGCCGGACAGGCAGGATGATGTCGCGTGGGAACACGGCCACTCCCAGCGGCGCAGCGAGAGGCGGCAGGCTGGGCGGTACGGAAGCCGTCGGCATAGCCGACGGGGACGCCGCGGTCCCAGTCGGCGTGGAGTAGCGCATGAGGCCACCGCGTGCAATCGAGCCGGCCTCGAAGGTCGCGAGGTCGGCCTGAGGGATGTCGATCCGGAAGGGCTTCAGCGATCTCCCCTCTCTCCGTTCGTGCGAGGTCAACGCCGTCGTGCGAGGCGACCGGTGGTCAGGCGTCGGCCAGGCGATAGGACAGGATCACGACGCCGGTCTCGAGCGTTTTGGTCCCGATGAGGTCGAGCCGCGTCGTTTCGGCTTGCCGGAACAGCGGCGTATGACCGCCGACAAAGAGCGGGTGGATCCAGAAGTTGAGTTCGTCGAGGAGACGATGCTCCATCAACGTCTGGCCAAGCGGACCGTGACCATACATCACGAGGTCCTGGCCGTCCTCCTGCTTCAGCTTGCGCACTTCGGTCGCCACATCGCCGCTGATGATGACCGAGTTGCGCCAGTCGGCCTGCTTCAGCGTTGAGGAGAAGACGTACTTGCGGATGCTGTTCATCCGGTCGGCGTACTCGCTGGAGGCGTCAGGCCAAGCGCGAGAGAAGATGTCGTACGTCCGCCTGCCCATCAACATCGCGTCGCTCACCAACAGCTGGTCAAGGGCGAGGGTCGCGGCTGCGTCGTCGAAGTACTTGTCGGCCCAGATGTGCGGGTTCCCGATGACGCCATCGACCGAGACGAGGGTCGACTCGATGATCTTTCGCATGTGTCTCACAAGCAATCGGGGCAGCTAAGCGGCGCTCGCCCAGTCGGTTGGTTTCGCAACATCGCAAAGGTGACGGTATGCGGTCGCTGCGGCCGCGGAATCCGTCATGCATAGGCAATTCGTCCGCAGTGCCGGCCCCAGTGAGCACGTACAGATCGTCAGGTGTTTGCCGGCGGCGACGGTCGTGAGGCGTTCCCGCTCCGGATGCGCAGGCCGTGCGATGGCCAGCGGTCAGTTCACCGAATAGGCCTCGATCGAATACTCCCCACCCAGCGCCTCATAGGGGTGGTCCTTCACCAGGCCGAGCAAATCGTTCACATCCTCAGCCTGAACGATGCTGTAGCCATTGAGACGGGTGGCGGAGCCGCTGGCGGTCCCATCTCGATTCAGGATGTGGCCGTCGGCCATCGGCGACCCTCGGTCCACGAGGCGATCGCCGAGCTTGGCGAACCATTCCGGCCAGCCCTCATGTGACGCATTTGGTGGCGTGGCAGGCCCGGTAGAGGAGCATGAATTTCTGCACAGTCGTCTCCGCCCTGGATCGTCATGTACGTGCCGGGTCGTGCGGCTTTCGCCGTCACACGGTTCGTCCTAGGGGGCCGTCCCGGTTTCGACCCAGCGGCGGAACACCGCAACCCTCTCAGCAGGCCAGGCGCCGTCACAAGGCATCGTTCCGGCCTCAAGACGCTCAAGGATCGCCTGGTCGTTCGCGACGACGTCGTCGTAGTCCCACAGGTCGAAGGCAAAGCTCATGGAGCGACGATCGTCCTGACGGAACAGGGGCTTGATGTGCTCGGCGAAGCTGACAGGCTGATCGGCACTCGGCAAAGACATTTTGGAGTTCCTTCCCCGTCAGTTATGCCGGCGCCAAACGCTAGCGCTCGTGAGCGACACACGCCATCACCTGAGCAGACCCGAAGGCCGCGTCGGCCGCCGGCCACACGTTTCGGCTTGACCTTCACGTCACGCGTGGCCTGACCACCGTCATGCGCTCTTCCTTGCCTGCCGGTGCCGGGAGATGTAGGACCGCAGGCGGTGCAACGGCCACGTGTTGACCACGTCTTCTGATGTGAGCCAGCCGCGCTGCGCCATTCCGACGCCATAGCGAATGAAAGGCAGGTGGACCGTGGAGTGCGCGTCGCTGTCGATGGCAAACTTCACGCCGTATCGCTTGGCCCGCAACACCTCGTCATCGTTGAGGTCGAGCCGATCCGGGTACGCGTTGATCTCGAGAATCGTGCCTGTGCGCGCGCACTCCCGGTAGACCTCGTCCAAGTCCGCGTCGATGCCAGCCCGGCGGCCAATCTGCCTGCCGGTTGGATGGCCGATGATGTCGACGTACGGGTTCTCGATGGCCCGCAGCAGCCGCTTCGTCATGGTGGCGCGATCCTGGTCGAAGTGCGAGTGCACAGAGGCGACGCAAACGTCGAAGCCGTCGAGAAACTCCGGTGGCCAATCCACCGTGCCGTCCGGACCGATGTTGAGCTCGGTGCCGTGCAGCAGCCGCAGTCGTCCGTACCGGCCGTCGAGCTCACGCACCCGCTCTCGCTGGGCGAGCATCTTCTCGTCCGACATCCGCTGCATGTAGAGGTTGGGCGCATGATCGGTGATCGCGTAGTAGGCATAGCCACGCGCCGCCGCGACCTTGACCATCTCGTCGAGCGACGAGAGGCCGTCGGTCAGGTTGGTGTGGGTATGCAGGTCGCCGCGTAGGTCTTGCTCGGTGACCAGCTCGGGAAGCTCGCCGCGGCGGGCCGCCTCGATCTCCCCGCGATCCTCGCGCAGTGGCGGCGGGATCCAGGGCATACCGAGACGCTCGTACACCTGTTCCTCGGTCGCCGACACGATGACCTTGTCAGTCTCGGCGTCGAACAGGCCGTACTCGGAGAGCTTGAGCTTGTGCCGTACGGCGATCTCGCGAGTGCGGATGTTGTGGCCCTTGGAGCCGGTGAAGTACTGGAGAGCGGCGCCCCAGGATTCGGGCGGCACGATCCGCAGGTCTACCTGGAGGCCCTTGGTTGTACGTATCGAGGTCTTGGTGCCGCCTGTCGCGATCACCTCGCCGACATACGGGAGCGAGGAGAAGGCTGTCGTGATCGCCGAGGCGGCGCGTTTCTCGGCGGCGGCGAGGATGTCGACGTCGCCAATCGTCTCCTTGAACCGGCGCAGGGATCCCGCGTACGCACAGCGGCGGCATCCGGGGACCGCGGACAGCTGAGCGACGATCTCCTCAGCGAGGTCCATCGCCACGTTGATGTGTACCCGGTCCCCGGCGAGCTGCAGGAGCTCAACACCGCGGAGCAGCTGTTCCTCGGTCTTCGCGCCGAATCCCTTGAGGTCGCGCAGCCGCTGCGTGTGGATCGCGTCCACCAGCTCGTCGACCGACGCGATGCCCAGCTCCCGATAGAGCACCATCGCTTTGCGTGGCCCGAGGGTCGGAATGGAGATCAGGTTGCGGACACCAGCCGGAATCTTCGCGTGCAGCTCGTCGAGCGCATCGAGATGGCCGGTCTCCAGGTAGCCAGCGATCTTCGCCGCGATCGAGGAGCCGACTCCTGCGATCTGCTGCAGCCCCTCTTTGCCCAGCTTCGCGACGTCGTCGTGATGGCCGGCGACCGCGCGCGCGGCCTTTTCGTACACCCGCGCCTTGTATTCCTTGCCGCCGGTGATCCGTAGTAGATCGGCGTACTCCTGCAGCAGCGCGCCGACCTCGTCGTTGCGGCGGGCCATGCCCTCTGTCTACCAAGCCCGGTGGGCAGGGGCCACTACGATGAGTGCGTCCAGCAGCGAAGCGGAGCGTCCCTGGATGCGCTCAGTGGGTGGGTCGCCGATGGCTGAACCGCCTGCGACGACATCGTTCGAGGTCGCCGCGTCCGAGCGGGATTCCTTGCTGGCCACCAAGCTGTACGTGCCGCGCACGCATTCGGGCTTCGTGCGCCGTCCCCGCCTGCTGGCGCAGCTCGATGCGGGTTCGGTGCGCCCGCTGAGCCTGGTCTGCGCGCCGGCCGGCTTCGGAAAGACGGCATTGCTCGCCGACTGGATCCAAGCCAGGCAGCGGTCGGTGGCCTGGCTGTCGCTGGACTCGGGCGACAACGACCCGGCCCGATTCTGGCGCTATGTGGCGGCGGCGCTGGACCGGGTGC
>JBKPTD010000178.1:0-39835 GCA_046735375.1 Actinomycetota bacterium
GCCGAAGCCGACGCCGTCGTCGTCGGCTCGGGGACGTTGGTTGCTGACGACCCGCATCTCGCCGCGCGGAACTCGTTCCCACACAACGGGCAGCCTTCGGCTGAGTCGCGGCTAGCCACCGATGTGCCGGATCAGCGAGGCTGGCAAGTTCGCCAGCCCTTGCGAGTTGTCGTGGACACCGAGGCGCGGATCCGCCCAGAAGCGCGTGTGCTCGACGCCAGCGCGCCGACGCTTGTGGCGGTCGCGGCCGATGCCGACACCGCGCATCTTCCGCGTGGTGTGGAGGTGGCTCGCCTCCCGAGAGCGGTCGGTCGAGGACTTGATCTGCGCGCCCTGCTGGCCGAGCTCTACCGCCGCGACGTCATCGCCGTTCTCCTCGAGGGCGGGCCGACCCTGGCCGGCTCGTTCCTTGCGGCGTCCCTGATCGACAAGGTCGTGGGGTACGTCGCGCCGGTCGTCGTCGGCGGCGACGGCCTTCCGGTGCTCACCGGTTCTGGCGCTGCGACCATCGCCGACGTGCTCCGCCTGCGTATCGATGAGGTCATCCCCATCGGTCCCGACCTGCGCGTCACCGCTCGACTGCGAAACGACGAGGAACCCGGATCGCCGACATCAGGCGAGCGAGAGGAGTGAGAGCAGACATGTTCACGGGCATCGTGGAGGAGCTCGGCGAGGTCGTCGCGCTGGATCGACTGGTTGATGGCGCGAGGTTGCGCGTGCGCGGCAAAACCGTCGCAGCGGACGCCAGCCACGGCGACTCCATTGCGGTCAACGGTGTCTGTTTGACCGTGGCTGACCTCGTCGGAGACGAATTCACCGCGGATGTCATGAAGGAAAGCCTCGACCGCTCTAACCTCGGCGGCTTGATCGCGGGCGAGCTGGTGAACCTCGAGCGATCGGTGCGGGCAGACGGACGACTTGGCGGTCACCTTGTCCAAGGCCACGTCGACGGTGTCGGCACCCTGCTGGACCGCATACCGTCCGAACACTGGGAAGTCGTCCGGGTGGGCCTGCCCGGCCAGCTAGCGCCCTACGTGGCGGAGAAGGGCTCGATCGCCGTGGACGGCGTGAGCCTGACAGTCGTCCACGTCGGCGAGGCCGACTTCAGTGTCGCCTTGATCCCGACAACTCTCGAGCTAACCACGCTCGGCCGCAAGTCCGTGGGCGACGCGCTGAACCTGGAGGTCGACGTGATCGCGAAATATGTGGCGCGACTGCTCGGCGTGGCGTCGCAAGCCGCTCAGATGCATCCGCTGAGTACCACCGAACCCGGAGCGTTGTCATGACCGCTCAGTCCCCGACCGCCGAGCTGCCCCGGACCTTCCCGGTCGACACAATCGAACGGGCGATCACCGAGATTCGGGCCGGCCGCCCGGTTGTGGTGGTCGACGACGAGCGCCGGGAGAACGAAGGCGATCTGTTCTTCGCCGCGTCACAGGCAACCCCGGAGCTGGTCGGCTTCACCATCCGGCATACCAGTGGCGTGATCTGTGTCCCGATGGAGGGGGTGGCTCTCGACCGGCTCGCCCTTCCCCCGATGACCGAGGTGAACGAGGACCGCAAGCAGACCGCCTACACGGTCACTGTCGACGCGCGTGAGGGAATCACCACCGGGATCTCGGCAGCCGACCGAGCTCGCACCATCGCGCTGCTGGCGGCCGCGGACACCCAAGCCGGCGATCTGACCCGGCCCGGTCATGTGTTCCCGCTCCGTGCCGTTCCGGGTGGCGTACTCAACCGGCCGGGCCATACCGAAGCAGCGGTCGACCTTGCCCGGCTCGCCGGCCTGCCCCCCGCCGGAGCGATTTGTGAGCTGGTGAATGACGACGGCACGATGATGCGCCGACCACAGCTCATCGCGTTCGCGCGAAAGCACCGGCTGGCCATCGTGTCGATCGCCGATCTCATCAAGTACCGCCGTCGCACCGACGAGCTGTCCCACCGCGCCGTCATGGGCCAGCGTGCGGCATCGGAGCTAAGCCAGCCAGGCGCGGTGAAGGTCGAGCGGGTGGCACAGACCAGGCTGCCGACGGTGCAGGGTGAGTTCACCGCCGTCGGCTACCGGGACGGCGCCGGCGTCGAGCACATCGCACTCGTCGCGGGTGAAGGTGACCTCGGCGACGGCCGGGACATCCTCGTCCGGGTGCATTCCGAATGCCTGACCGGGGATGTCTTCGGCTCCCGGCGATGCGACTGCGGCTCGCAACTGGCGGCTGCGCTCGGCCAGGTTGCCGCCGCCGGACGTGGGGTCGTCCTGTACATGCGCGGGCACGAGGGTCGCGGCATCGGCCTGCTGCCGAAGCTGCGGGCCTATTCGCTGCAGGACCGCGGCCGCGACACCGTCGATGCCAACCTCGAACTCGGTCTCCCCGCAGATGCCAGGGACTACCGCGTGGCCGCGCGGATCCTCGCCGACCTCGGGATCCATACGGTCAGACTCCTGACCAACAATCCAGCGAAGACCGTTGCCCTGGAACAGCACGGTGTATCGATCTCGAACCGGGTTCCGCTCGAGGTGGCGCCGACCCCGGACAACCTCCGCTACCTCCGCACCAAGCGGGACCGGATGGGTCACCTGCTCGACCTCAACGGCATGGACCCCCGCGACGGTGACGAAGGGTCTGCGGCCCCGGCTGAAGCGGCGGACGGGGGCCGGCCGTGAGCAAGTCCGGAGCACCTCGAATGGCCGTTGGGGAGGGCGCCACCTTGCGGGTTGGCGTGGTAGCGGCGCGCTGGCACGAGCGGATCACCGATGCGCTGCTCGACGGTGCGCTGCGCGCACTCAAGGAGGCCGGCGTCGATGAGCCGACTGTCGTTCGGGTTCCTGGCACTTTCGAGCTTCCGGTTGCTGCGGCCGCACTTGCCGGGGACGGCTGCGACGCGGTCGTGGCGCTCGGGGTCGTGGTCCGCGGCGATACTCCCCACTTCGAGTACGTCTGCCAGGGCGCGACCGTCGGGCTGACCGAGGTATCTGTACGCACTGGTGTGCCGGTCGGATTCGGTGTTCTCACCTGCGATGACGATGAGCAGGCGTATGCGCGCAGCGGCCTGCCGGGCTCCGTGGAGGACAAGGGCTACGAGGCGGCACAAGCGGCAGTGGCAACAGCACTGACGCTCCGATCGCTCCGCCAAGATTGACCGCTTGGGCAACCGGTGCCGATCGTGGCCGCTTCAGGCGCGCCGGCCTTCCCCGATGATCCCGTACGCTCGCTCGGGTGGACGAGCGAGGACCTTCACCCAAGGAGTACCTGAGCTTCGAGGCGCTCTTCGCCCGCCTAAGCGAGCGGGCGGCCAGCCGGCCGGCCGGCTCGCGCACGGCCGAGCTCCTCGAGGCGGGTCCGCACGAGATCGGCAAGAAGCTCGTCGAGGAGGCGGCCGAGGCATGGATGGCCGCCGAGCATGAGGGTCGCGAACGCACCGCAGAAGAGCTTGCACAGCTCCTCTACCACGCGCAGGTGCTGATGATCGCCTGCGGACTGACCCTCGACGACATATACGCTCGTCTCTAATGCCAGGGATGCTCCGCGTTGCGGTGCCGAACAAGGGTGCGCTTGCCGAGCCAGCCGCCCAGATGCTGCGCGAGGCCGGCTATCGCCAGCGCGCGGACGAGCGCGAGCTCGTCGTCCATGACACCGACAACGCAGTCGATTTCTTCTACCTGCGGCCACGCGACATTGCCATCTATGTTGGGCGAGGCCAGCTGGATGTCGGCATCACTGGGCGAGACATGCTGCGCGACTCAGGGGCCGCGGCCGAGGAGGTCTTCGGGCTCGACTTTGGCGTGTCGACCTTCAGGTACGCCGCGGCGCCGGGCACCGCCTCCGATGTGGCGGACCTGGCCGGGCGACGCATCGCGACCGCTTACGCCGGGCTCGTCGCGAAGCATCTCGCCGACGCAGGAGTGGACGCGGAGGTGATCAAGCTTGATGGCGCCGTCGAGAACGCTGTGCGCCTCGGCGTCGCCGAGGTGGTGGCGGATGTCGTCTCCACCGGGACCACACTCGCGGCCGCGGGGCTGGAGGTCGTCGGTGATCCGATCCTTGTCTCCGAGGCGGTGCTGGTACGTCGTGTCGCGGTTCCTGAGATGCGTGGCCTCGAGCAGTTCATCCGCCGTCTGTCCGGCGTGCTGACCGCGCGGCGGTACGTGATGATGGACTACGACATCAAGATCGAGCGCGTCGACGAGGCGTGCGCGATTACTCCTGGGATCGAGTCACCCACCGTGTCGCCGTTGCACGATGCCGAGTGGGTGGCGGTACGCGCGATGGTCCCGCGCAGGGATGCCCATCGCGTCATGGACGACTTGTGGGAACTCGGTGCACGCGGGATCCTCGTTACCGATATCCATGCCTGCCGCATCTAGTGTCCTGTGTCCAAAGTCTCTTTGCGTTGGCCGGGTCCCACTGGTGCGCACACCACGGACACGCTCCGCGTTGCTCCACCTTTCCGTGGGGATCCCCCAAGTTCACACTGGCTGCGTTCTCGGTCGCGTGCGTACCTCCAGTACGCCGGGCTCCCTGCGGCCTCGCCAGCCATCCAGCGGTCCTCCGGCTACTGTCAGAGGACCTTGGACACAGGGCACTAGGGCTCGTCGGTCACTGACACCTTGGTGCCGTCCCGGCCAGTCAAGAGCCGTGCGTCGTCAGTGCGATCATGGTTAGCCTGCCTGACTTGCCGGTCACCTACCGTCCGCGCTGGGGACGGATCGTCCCCTATTCGCTTGCGGTCGTGGTGCTCGCGCTCTGTAGTGCGCTGGCGATCGCGCTGCCCGGAGGCCCGCATGGCTTCCGACCTCTTGACCGTCTTGGGGTTTTCGGTATCGGCGTGCTGTCGTCCGCATTCCTCTGCGTCCTCGCCAGGCCGCACGTGATCGCGTTGCCCAGCGGACTGCGAGTGGTGAACCTCTTTCGAGCAAGGACGCTCGAGTGGGCCGAGGTCATCCAGGTCAACCTGCGCAGCGGGGATCCCTGGGTGCTGCTCGACCTCTCCGACGGGGACACGCTCGCCGCGATGGGGATTCAGGCCAATGATGGGGTGCGGGCACAGCGAGCTGCCCAGGAGTTGCGGCGCTTGGTCGCCGCACACTCGCTGACCGAACGCGACGACTGACGGTCGGTGACCTGAGAGCGGTCGAACGCTTGTGCTAGATGACATGGCGATGATCCGCCGAGGATCCTCGCCCGTCCGGAATGCGTGGTTCTGCGGATAGGCTCGCTGCATGGAGGAGACCCGCAGGTCAGCTCTCGCGCAGGCGCGATCGGCGGAGGACGTGCGCCGCGCCCTCGCTGAGCAGGACTACCTCGCGGATCAGGGGCTCGCGACCGCGGTCTTCCTCGCGCTGCGGATGGGCCGCCCGCTGTTCTGCGAAGGCGATGCCGGCGTGGGCAAAACGAGCGTGGCGGCCGCTATCGCGGATGCCCTCAACGCTCCGCTCATCAGGTTGCAGTGCTACGAGGGGATCGACGCCGCTCAGGCACTCTATGACTGGGATTTCCCGCGGCAGCTCCTGCACCTTCGCGCAGCGGAGGCGGCCGGGCTCCACGATGCGGAGGCCCTCGAGGCCGGTCTCTACGACCGGCGCTTCCTGCTGGCACGCCCGCTGCTCGCTGCACTCGAGACCGATCCCTGCGTGCTTCTCGTCGACGAGGTGGACCGTGCTGATGACGAGTTCGAAGCGTTCCTGCTCGAGGTCCTGTCCGACTTCACCGTGACCGTGCCCGAGCTGGGCACGATTCGAGCGGAGCGGCCACCGGTGGTCGTGCTGACCAGCAACCGGACCCGCGAGGTCCACGATGCCCTCAAGCGCCGCTGCCTCTATCACTGGCTCGATCACCCGACCGTCGAGCGGGAAGTCGCGATCATCAAACGCCGCCTGCCGGGGGTCAGCGACCGCCTCGCAGCCGATGTCGCCGCCGCTGTCGCCGTCCTCAGGGGCGGCGATCTGCTCAAACCGCCAGGTGTCGCCGAATCCATCGACTGGGCCAGCGCGCTGCGAACGCTGGGAGCCGACCATATCGACTCGCTAGCGGCCGAGGCGACGCTCGGCGTCGTCCTCAAGTATCGAGAGGATCTCGACCGGGTACGGGCGAACGGGCTCGAGGTCCTCGCGGGTGTCACATCGGAGTCGGCGTGACGGGGCCCGTTGAGGACCTGGTGGCGTTCGGGCGCAAGCTGCGCGCTGCAGGAGTTCCGGCGTCTCCGGACCGCGTCCAGGCCTTCGCGACCGCTGTTGCGATGCTCGACCCGCTCATCACCGAGGACGTCTATTGGGCCGGGCGGCTCACGTTGTGCGCCGATCCCGACGACATCGCCCGCTTCGATCTGGTCTTCACGTCCTGGGTGTACGGCCACGATCCGCGCTACCGGCTCGTCGGAGACGTCGCTGGAACCACCCGGCGAGACCGAGTGCTGGCCGACCTCGGAGGTGAGAACGGCGACCAGTCGGATGAGGCGGGCAGCGCCGACGACCGACCCATCGGGCTTGCCGCAAGCGATGTCGAACTGCTCAGGCACCGGGACTATCCGCAGCTGTCGACGGCCGAGCGGGCCGAAGTACGCCGACTGATTGCGCTGCTCGACCCGGTCGGGCCGCCGCGAGCATCCCGGCGTTACCACCCGGCGAGACGCGGTCCGCTTGATGCCCACCGCACCGTACGCGCGATGCTCGCTCGCGGGGGAGAACCGGCGGGCCTGCGCCGGCGGGCCCGTGGCATCAAACCGCGCCGCCTGGTGTTCCTGGTGGATGTGAGCGGCTCGATGACCGCGTACTCGGATGCTCTGCTACGGGTCGCACATGCCGCGGTGCGCCGCAGGCCGTCAACGGAGGTCTTCACGATGGGCACCAGGCTCACGAGGGTCACCCGGGAGCTGCGCCACCGCGATCCGGACCGGGCGCTGGTCGCGGCCGGCCGAGCAGTGCCCGACTGGAGCGGCGGTACGAGGCTGGGCGAGCAGCTCAAGGCATTTTGCGACCGGTGGGGCCAGCGTGGCACGGCGCGGGGCGCGCTCGTGGTGCTCGCCAGTGACGGATGGGAGCGGGGAGATGCTCGGGCGCTGGGTGCGCAGATGGCTAGGTTGCGACGCCTCGCACATCGTGTGGTGTGGGTGAACCCACACGTGGCCAAGCCCGGCTTCGCGCCTGCAACGGCCGGCCTGAGGGCGGCGTTGCCCCATGTGGACGACTTCCTGGCCGGCCACGATCTTGCGGCCTACGAGCAGCTCGCGAAGGTGTTGTCGGGCTCTGTGCCGCAGGCCACCGGCAAGCGCACGGGCATCCCCGTCACTGATCAAGGAACCGATCAAGTGGCGAGCGGCAATGGAGCGGGGGGAGGCAGGGATGCGTGACGTTCTCCGGCAAGTACGGGCCTGGTATGGCGAGGGCCTCGGGCTCGCGACGGTCGTCGGGACCTGGCAGAGTGCGCCTCGCCAGCCGGGTGCCGCCATGGCGGTCTCGGCAGCCGGCGAGGCGGCGGGGAGCGTCTCCGGTGGGTGCGTTGAGGGTGCCGTCTATGAGGTCGCCCAGTCCGTGTTGGAGAGCGGCGAACCGTCGCTCCAGCGCTACGGCGTGAGCGACGACGACGCCATGGCGGTCGGCCTGACCTGCGGCGGCATCATCGATGTGTTCGTCCAGCCGGTGTCTCCTGAGACGTTTCCCGAGCTACCGGTCATCGTCTCCGCGATCGAGGACCATCGGCCCGTCGCAGTGGCCGCTGTCGTGTCGGTGTCCGCCGAGAGCCGGCCAACGGTCGGTGCACGTGTGCTGGTGTGGCCGGACCGGGCCGAGGGCTCGCTCGGAGTCGAAGGCCTGGATATCGCCGTCGTCGACGACGCTCGCGGCATGCTGAGCACGGGTGTGACCGGACTGCGCCACTATGGCCCGCACGGCGAGCGACGCAGGGACGAGGTCGGCGTTTTCGTCGAGTCATACGCGCCGCCGCCGCGCATGCTGGTCTTCGGCGCAATTGATTACGCCGCTGCCGTGGCCAAGATCGGTAAGTTCCTTGGCTACCGCGTTACCGTCTGCGATGCGCGCCCGATCTTCGCCACGAAGGCTCGCTTCCCCGACGCGGACGAGGTGATCGTGGAGTGGCCGCACCGCTATCTCTCCCGGACGCCTGTCGATGCACGCTCGGTCATCTGTGTGCTGACTCACGACCCGAAGTTCGACGTGCCCTTGCTCGAAGTAGCGCTGCGCACGCCCGCTGCGTATATCGGCGCGATGGGCTCCCGCCGCACCCACGACGACCGGCTCGCTCGGCTGCGCGCCGCCGGGCTCTCGGATGCGGAGCTTGAGCGGTTGGCGTCACCGATCGGCCTCGACATCGGTGCGCGGACCCCAGAGGAGACCGCAGTCTCGGTCGCGGCTGAGATCGTTGCGCTGCAGTGGGGAGCAAGCGGACGCCGGCTGTCCGACACCGAAGGCAGGATCCACGGGCCGGGCCTGTGACTCAACCTCCCACACCGGCCGGCCCCTCCGCTCATCCGGTCGCCGGCGTCGTGCTCGCCGCCGGGGCCGGGCAGCGTTTCGGCGGGCCAAAGGCGCTGGTCGAACTCGAGGGCGAGCGGCTGGTCGACCGGGCAGTCAGGTTGCTGCACAGCGGTGGATGCGATCCGATCGTCGTGGTCTCCGGCGCCGTTTCGTTGGTCGTCGACGGTGCCCTCGTCGTGGAGAACTCCGACTGGCGAACGGGGATGGGCTCCTCGCTGCGCCGCGGGCTGGCCGCCGTTCCGCAGCGATGTGCGGCGGCCGTCATTGCGCTGGTGGACCAGCCGTACGTCGGTTCAGAAGCGGTGCGGCGACTCATCTCCGCCCACCAGGCCGGCGCCACCGCCGCTGTCGTGACCTACGGCGGCCGGCGGCGTAACCCGGTCTTGCTCGCACGAAGCACCTGGGAGGACGTCTGCGCGCTCGCCTACGGTGACGTCGGCGCCCGCCGCTACCTCGAGGCTCATCGCGGCGATGTCGTCGAGGTGCCGGGAGACGGAACGGGGGATCCCCGCGACATCGACACCCCGGCCGACCTCCCTCGGCGATAGACCCACCGCAGTGCCCACCTCCCGGATCAGGCATGCGTGCGCCCGCCCACCAGATTCACCGGTTCCGCGGGGGCAAGCGCGCGCACGTCTGATCGTGAGTGGCGGTCCGGTGGTGGCGGGGAAGCGCGCACGTCTGATCGCGGGTGGCGGTTCGGTGGCGGCCGGGCAAGCGCGCGCACGTCTGATCGTGAGCCCAGCGGTCAAGCTAGCTGCGGGGAACCGCTAGGTCGGGGGCCTCGGCGGCAAGGGCGTCGAGGGCCTGGATGAAGCATTCAATCGGTGGTCTGACGAGCCCGGCGCCCACCTGACCCATGCCGGCGATCTTGCCAGCGATCCCCGTGTTGATCTGGGGGAGGAGGCCGGTTCTGACGACTTTCGTGGTGTCGATGCCGACGGGCGTCCCTCGGAAGCCGAGCAGCGGAACCTGGTAGAGCGGGTGCTCGCCGAGTGTGATCTCGTACATCTCCTGAGTCGTTCGGATCGCATCAGCGACTTCGCCGCCAACGAACCGCACGATCGCCGGCGCCGCAGCCATCGCGAAACCGCCGAGACCTGCGGTCTCTGTGATCGCCGAGTCACCGATGTCCGGGTTGGCGTCCTCCGCGCCGTATGCCCCGAGGTACAAGCCCTCGGGCACCGCAGCGGGAGCGGTGAACCAGGCGTCGCCACAGCCCGCAACCTGGATGCCGAAGTCGGTCCCGTTGCGAGCCATGGCGACGACGAGCGTCGATCCTGGCAGGTCGCGGGCTGTATCGAGGGCGAGCTTGCACGCTGGCATGGCGAGATTCAGAAAGAAATGGTCATTGCCACCGATGAACCGAGCGACAGCCGCGACGTCTCTTGGCGGGGCTGTGGACTCGGCGAGGTGGGGGAGCATGTCGCGGAGGAACATCAACGTGCCCGCACGGTTGCGGTTGTGGCCCTCGTCACCCATCTGCACCATTTGTGCGACGGTCGAGCTGACGTCGTACGGACCGTGCCTCCTGATCGCATCGCGGAGCAACGGGCCGAGCACCGACGACATCCAGTCAAGACGCTCGATCACATCTGGCGAGTACGCCCCGTAGCGCAACACCTTGCCCAGCCCCTCGTTGAGGGAGCAGTACGAGCGTTGCCCAGTACTGGGATCCTCCAGCACGAACATCCACATAGAGGGACTGACGACACCGGCCATCGGCCCGACCGTGCTGCGCTCGTGGCACGGCACCAGCGTGATCTCCTCTCCGAGCCGCTTCTCGGCTTCCGCCGACGTACCGGCCAGCCCCTCGAAAAGCGCGGCGCCGATGAGTGCACCGCGCAGCGGTCCCGACGCCCGCTCCCAGTCGATCGGCGGACCCGCGTGCAGCAGGACACCCGCTTCGAGGCGCAGCGCGTCCCTGGCGGGGGCGAGGTCGACCAGGTGGGCACGACTGGCGAGTACACGGCCAAGCGCCGCGGAGTTTGCCTCTCGCCGGCGCGGATCGGCGAGAACGCGGGACAGGGGGCCGGGATCGACAATGGGAGGCCGCCAGTCGACGGCGTTGACAGCGGCCGCTTGGCCCCTGATCGCCTCGGCCAGGAATCCCGCGCCTGCCGCAACCACCCGAGGTGGCTCGGCGAGGAAGCCAGATCCGTCAGCGGTCATGGGCTCTCCCCGGTGAGCAGGTGGAGCGCCACGTGGACCGCCTCCGCGTGCGAGAGGAAGACTCGTACGCCAGCGTCGACGAGCAGCTGTGCCTGTAGCTCGAGGCCCTGTGGATCTGTCTCGGTCCCGATCAGTGCTGCTACCACCGGCGGCAGAATCTCGCCGGTCGCGGCTGCCTCGCCGACCACCTCGGCAATGGACGTCGCCGGGGAGGGGTGGGCTCCGTGCCCGAGCACCACGTCGACGAGCACGACACCGGTTGCCGGGTCTGCCAGGTCGCGGCCGAGCTGATCCGCGCGAAGGGCCGGATCGATCATCGGGTGAGCCCGGCCCAGCGTGAACCGATCGTCGCCGAAGTCGACAAGCACATGACCGAACGCGCTCGGGTCGTCAGATATCACGCCGAGCCGCTCCCTCGCGATGCTCAGCGCTTCGTCTCGCAAGGTGCCGCCGGCATAGAGGCCGCGAAGGGCTCCACTGCGCCGGGGCAACGGGTTGCTTGGCGTCCAGCGTGGCCAGGCTGGATGCGGCTGACCGAGGGCGTCGAGGACAGCGGCCGCGACGGCGGTCAGGTCTGGGAAGGTGTCGCCTGGCAGCCCGATCACCACCGGCTTGCTCAGCGCTGACCCACGATGGGAGATCAGCTCCGCAACGGCAGGATCCGGCGGCTTGGACAGAACGACCACGATCTCGGTTGCCGGATCAGCATCCAGCAGGTCGAGCGCTTGTAGGGTCGACCCGCCACCGACCGCCGAAGACAGGTCCCGCCCGCCGACCCCGAGGCAATGGCTGATGCCGACGTTCGCAGCGTCGAGCAGGCACATCAGCTGCTGGGCGCCAGTGCCAGAAGCAGCGACGATGCCGACCGTCCCCGGGCGTACGACATTCGCGAAGCCGAGGCCGACCCCGGCCACTAAGGCGGTGCCGCAGTCCGGACCCATCACAAGCAGCCCGCGTTGCGCGGCCGCAGCCTTCAGCCAAACCTCCTGCTCCAGCGGCATGTTGTCACTGAAGATCATCACAGGCAGTCCGCCGTCGAGCGCGTCAACGGCCTCGGGGAACGCGTACGGCCCAGGCACCGAGACCAGCGCGAGGGTCGCCCCGTTCAGCGCACCCGCCGTGATCCTGGCGACCGGCTGGGCCAGCCCGTCGGCCGTGTCGGCGCCGCCGCTCAACCCGCGAGCCCGGCCCTCACGCTCGCCGCGCAAGGCCTTCTCGAGCACGATCCGGGCTTGCGCGAGCGCCTCATCGTCGTCGGCAGAGATGGCGACGACCATGTCGTTCTGGCCCGCCTTCAGCGGGCGGTCGAACCCCATCGAGACAAGCAGGTCGAGGTTGAGCTCGGTTGCCATCGCCACCAAGACCGCCGACACGCCGTCGAGGTCGGTAAGGTCACGGCTGACCTGCATCAGCGCGACCGAGTCGCGGTAGGCCCCTGGACGTACCTCGACGAAGCTGATCACGCGGCTGCCCCGGCCGTCGCCGTCCGCCGGGCGGGCATCTCAGGTGCCTGGGTCGCGCTGGCCGAGCAAGGCCCGCCCCGCGGCGAGGATGCCGCAGGCCATGTCATAGCCCGACGTGTGGCCAACGGCAAGAAGCCGCATGAGCGCGGGGGATAGCGGCCGGCGGCCGCAGAGCGAGTTCAGGACGGCGGTGACCTCACCGGCGGCCTCGCCGCGCGCCGCATGGCCAAGCAGCGCCGCCGAAAGCGTGGAGGTACGAGTCGGCGCGTCCACGAGTACCCGGGTCGCGATCGCGTCCCTGATCACAGAAATCGGCGGCTGGAGGCGACCATTGGAACGCCCTGCGTCCACCCCACGCGACCAGTCGAGGTGGTGAAGGCCGACAAGCAGGCCGGCGAGAACATCGTCTCCAGACGGGGTCAGGCCCTGTCCGAGGCCCAAGAGGTTAAGGGTGGCGTCGGCCGCGATCCTGTTGTCCCGGGCACGGACAGCCGCCTCGAGGCGTCGCAAGCCGTCGGCCACGACACGGAGCAGCCTGTGCTGCTGGACCGATAGCCGGGCCGACAGGGCCGCCAGCCCGCGGGAGAGCACCACGGAATCGGGAGGGGGCGCCGGCGGCATCGGCAGCCACCAGCGCGCCACCTCCACTCGGAGCTGCCCGACCGCGACCCCGCCGGTCCCCACCGACGCCCCGTGGGTCGTGTGCTGCGCTGCCACCTGCAAGAGATCGGGCAGCTCACTCCCGAGCACGACTGCGCACGGCAGTCGTACGGCATTAGTCCCGACCAGAGCGACGACGACTCCATCCCCCGTTGTGAGGTAGATCGCGCTCGGGAACGCCGCAAGCACGGCAAGCTGACGGGGCTGGCCGAGCAATAGCGGCCGTATTGCCACACTCGCCGCGCCGGACACACCGACCAGCACAGCGCCTTCCTGCCGGGTGAGGACGGCCGTCATGGGCGCCTGCCATATGTCGACGCGTTCGGGATCTTCCTCCGGCAGCGTGCCAACACCGGAGGTATTCGCAAGGCGCTGAACAACAATCGTGCCAAGCGTCGTTTCGCGACCTCGTAGGCAAGTTAACGATGGGAGTACCGTGCCCACATGGGCAAAGTTGCCAACGCTGGCGCCGAAGCTTCGCCGGACTTGCCAGGTCTCACTCCGGGCTTGACCGTCGCCGAGGTTTTAGAACTCTCGTCGCTGGCCGGCTCGAAGGTCCTGGCGGGCGAGGCTGGCCTAGGCAGGGTCGTCGAGAAGCTCAACGTCATGGAGGTCCCTGACATCCTGCCGTGGGTCAAGCCGCATGAGCTCATGCTGACGACCGGTTATCCGCTTCGTAATACCCCCCAGGACCTTGCGGAGCTCGTCGCCGATCTCGATGCCCGCGGTCTTGCCGCTATCGCGATCAAGCTCGGGCGATACATCGACGAGCTACCGGACGGGATGCTCGCATCGGCACAGCGGCTTGGCTTTCCCGTCATTCGGCTCCCGGATGCCGTCAGCTTCGACGACGTGTTGAACCAGGTTCTGACCGAGATCTTGAACCGGCAGGCGGCGTTGCTCGAGCGATCCGAGCAGGTCCACCGGGCGCTGGTCCAGATCGTTCTGGAAGGCGGGGGCTTGCAAGAGGTGACCGACGAGCTGATGCGACTGCTCAGCGGGCCGGTGTGCATTACGGATCCCGGAGGACGGGTGCTGGCCGCATCGGGCGAGGTGCCTGCGCGGGACGACCTGTTGCTGCGCGGCGCCGCCGGGCTCCGGCGGTACGAAGACTCCTCCGCGGCGGTTGCCCCCATCGTCGCGGGCTCGTTCGATCATGGCCGGCTGATCGCGATGCCTGGAGATCACGATCTAGGCCCCCAAGACGTCCACACCCTCGAACGAGCGGCGACGGTGGCCGCCCTGGTGATCACTAAGCAGCTTGCCGTGAGCGCGGTGGAGAGCAAGTATCACGGCGATTTCCTGCGCGACGTCCTCTCCGGCCGGGCCGGTGACGTGGATCGCATCGTTCATCACGCAGCCTCGCTCGGCTGGGACCTCGACCGCCCGCTCGCTGTGGTTGTCGCCGAGCTCGACGGGGATGGGGCCAGCCGGGGTGCACAGGATCGCCTCTTCGGTGCCTGGGCGGCCGCGGTCAGGGCCCGCGACCCGCGCACCGCGGTGGTGGGATATGCGAGCGAGGTCGTGACCCTGCTGCCTGTGCCGGTCGATGCGCTGCAGAGGACCGTCGAGCAGCTCAGCACGACCGTTGCCGCAGATGTGGCCGCGGTCAAGCGCACCTTCAGTACTGGAGCTGGACGCGTGACCGAGGAGCCCGACGGTCTGCCCGCCGCCTACGAGCAGGCCCGCCAAGCGCTGCAGGTCGGCCGGCAGCTCCATGGGAATGGTGCGGTGGCGACCTTCGACGAGTTAGGCGTGTATCGCCTGCTTGCCCTGGTGCCGGATGGCGCGGAACTTCGGGCTTTCGTCCGCGAGACGCTCGGCCCGCTCGGTGAGCGAGACGACAGCGACGCCCGCGACCTGCGCAGGACGCTCCAGGTCCTGCTCGACACGAACCTCAACGTCGCGGAGACAGCGCGCATACTCCACTTCCACTACAACACCTTGCGCTATCGCATCGGGAAGCTCGAGCGGATGCTCGGCCCGTTCACCGATGACCCGCATCTGCGGCTTGACCTCGCCCTCGCTCTGCAAGTCATCCAAATGCGCGGCATATAAGGCCCGTAGCGCTCTGACCTGCGGTGACGTGCGTCAGCCATCGGCGTGGCGCAGATTGGGCGCACTCCCTTCCGAGCCGTCGACCGTTGACCCGGCCAAGGCGCGGTCGACGGCGTGGCGCATCCGGTCCTCGCTCGCCGGCATCAGGTGCGTGTAGGTGCGCAGCGTGAAACCGGGGTCTGAGTGTCCGAGGTAGGTCGCCACGGCCTTGATGCTCACGCCGTCCTCGAGCAGCACCGAGGCGAAGTAGTGCCGTAGCGCGTGCATCCAGTTCTGCCGGGTGGCGGCCAGCTTGGCGGCCTCGACCGCTGGCTTCCACAGGTACACGTTGAAGTAGTTGCGGTTGCACACGGCAGGCTCTCGCGAGGTCACGACCAGACGCAAGGTGTCCGGCTTGCCGGTCAGCTGCCACGGCAGGGTCACCTCGCGGGCCGGGAACCGCTCGAGGTGGGCGGCCAGCCGCAACGTGACCGATTCCGGCAGTGGCACGTCCCGCTGTTTGCCGCCCTTGGGCGGGGCGAACACCTGCCGGCTGCCCAGGATCTTGACCTGGCGGCGGACGTGGACGACGCCACGCAGGAAGTCGATGTCGTCGACGGCCAGACCGAACACCTCCCCCTGGCGCAGGCCGAGGCCAGCACCGACGGTGACGGTCGCGGCGTACCGCTCAGGCAACGCCCCGGCGACCGCGGCCACCTGGGCGGCCGTCCACGGCACGCTCCACGAATATCTAAGCCTCGGGGGTTAGCCCGCGTCTCCTGTCAGGTCGTCTCAGCGGGCCGCCCCTTGGGCCGCGGGCCGGCTCTGAATACTCCGGCGCACGCGCCGAATGTATGAGTCGCGAGCCATGAGGTCCTAGTCACGGGGAGCTCAGTCCCGCGCGGCCACCGCTAGCGCTGCGAGGTCGAGGGCTGTGTCGCCGCCGCGGGCCGAAGATCGCGCCCCTCACATCTCAAAGGTACGCACCGCGCACCACATCGCCAGGCCGAGCGCGATCCGATTCGGCCAAGACCCTACGAAAGGCGCACGCCTAAGGCCAAGGTCACGACCTTCGCAGGCGCGAGTCCCTACCTTCAGCGCTGCCGCCACGCTCTCGTCGTCTGCTCGAATCAACAGTGAGGGCGGACCGCCCGCCTGGATTGGCCGACTAGCAGCGGAGCGACATCATGACCCACCCGACCGCGCAAGCCCCGGCTCACCTCGCCACCACCCGAACAGGCCTCTGTCGAGGTGTATACCCGGTAGCATACCCGGTATATACTGAGGTGGCCGAAGCGGTAACCAGTCCAGAACGGGCTCGGTGACGAAGACCAGATAGATCGCAGCGGCAGACCTAGAGGTGCGAAATGTGTTCACACCAGCCTCAGTGCCCATCAGCCGGTAGCCCCGACCGCGAGGCGGCTCACACCATTGCCTCCCACCCCGAGCAGGGATCCTCCTGTGCAACGGCGTGATCCTCTTCGACGACCTCGGAGAGTTGCTCCCTGACGGTCGGATGGTGCTCCCACAGCGTGCCGCCGCCCACCTGCCCATGGCCGCCTGAGTCACGCGAGAGGGTGCTTGAGATGCGTCAGATCCAGATCCGCAAGCCGGTCAAGCCAACGACAGTCCTCGAGCTGGACCTGCGGACTCCCTCCGGCAAGATCCTTCCGTATTGATGCCGGTAGGGCGCCGCGTTCCGGCTCGGGTGGTGTTCCCAGCCGGGTAGGGATCTGTCGATCATCGGCAGCGACCCCGTTCCTCTGGGTACCGTGCCCGCCCGGCCGTCGCGGTTCGTGCGCGGGTCAGTCCACCGCCGGAATGTCTGGATACGCCCACTCGTGGTGCGCCACCCACCGGCCGCGTGTTCGTCTAGGACGGCGGCCACGCCACCGCAGGCTCCGCCACTGCCACTGCCAGGCGTCCATATGCCGGGTCCGAAGGTTCATCCGCTGCCCGAGGTACCGGCGTGGGCGCGGATTGAGCCACCTGATCTCCAAGTAGGGTGCGACGCTTTCAGCCGCGCCCGGCAGCATCACCTCAAACTTGAGGGGGTCCGATCCGGGCAGCCACTCCGGCATGTAGGTCGGGTCTGACTCATTCAGAACCCTGCACCCTGAGAACCGGATCTCGACCACTCGGACCGTGCCCAGGGGTTTGATTGCCAGGGCGATCTTGTGGGGTTCGCTTCGGTCGGCGAGCACGAGATCCCAGCCATCGTCGCGGTCCACTGCCGGTGGGGGTCCGTCTCGAAGTGGAAATTCCACCCAAGCTGCGGCCGGTCGGCCCACGCCCAGACAACCAGCCAAATGCCGGTCACGGCGGCGACGACGGCGGCTGTCGCACTGAGGACGAGTAACCACTGCTCCGCCGTCACCGCAGCACCCTACGGCTTCGCTTGGACCTGACATGGGTGATTCCCGCGGCTGGACTCGTGCCGGCTCGCGGGGATCGTGTCGGTGTGGGTTACTCGTCGCGGGCAGCCTCCCGGATCATCGCCGCCACGACCGTCGGGATGGCCGTGTAGGTCCAGCCCTCAGCGCTGGCCGGGTGTGTGTTCTCGAGGTCGTGGGCTACCTCGCTGAGCAGGTTGCGGTAGCGGACGGTCTGGTTACTGACCCGCTCACGGATCACCGCTGCGAGGGCGCGTCGATGTCGTCGGCGTCGGTCCACGACACCAGGCGGGCTAGGGCGGCTCGATGGAAGCCTCAGACGGGCTCACCGAGGGCGGCGGTCAAGGTGGTATATCGAGCCCGGGCGGCGTCGTCGCCCGGCAGTAGGTTGTCAGACACGGTTGGTCCCTTCGGGTCTTCGCGAATTCCAGGGATCGGCCGAGGGACCGGCTCGCTGTTCGCGCAGCGGCCGGTCCGGCCTGACGGTGGCGCACGGGGCATCTGGCGCACACGACAGCGAGCAACGGTCGGTCACGACGGGAAACGTCCAGAAGTGTTTGTGCTGGTGAAACGCCGTGTCGCGGGTATCCGCGCAGGTCAGCGAAAGACCGTCATCAGTTGCCCGGCATCTAACTGGCCGGGCATGTCACGGGCGTCCGTTGAACGTGCGGCATCTAACTGGCCGGGTCCCGCCGGCGCCTGGCTGCGCTAGGCAGTCAGGGTGTCCAGTTGTGGCGACGTCGGGCGGCACGGACGTGCGGACCGGCACGAACCGAGAGAGGGATCAGCAGAATCGCGCGCCGCATTGCGTGGGCGACGGTGGTGACCCGCCGATCGGTGGCCGGCCTCGCGCCGTACAGCTCCTGCCCCCAGTGCGGCAGCATGGCGAAGCAGAGCCAGGCGGCCGGGCGCCACATCAGAGGCCGAACCGGGGCAAGCCAGGCCGGGAGCGGTGGCCGCGCGATGAAGTCGTACACGTCACGCGCCTCTGGCGTGAGCCTGAGTACTGGTCGCATCCGCTGGAAGTAAGCGGTGAGGCTGCTTGCGGTATCCGGGACAGTGTCCGGGTCCAGCCCGACGAGTTCGGCCGACCGCCGCTGCTCAGCGACATACCGGTCGGCCTCATCGTCGCTCAAGGCGAGCCCGGCGCGCCTGACGACGGTCAGGTACGATTCGATTTCGGCGCAGTGGATCCAGCGGAGCAGGTCAGGGTCGTCTATTCGAAAGGCCGTCTCGGAATCGGGATCGAAGCCGCGCAGCCGCCGGTGAACTGCCCGCACTTTGGCCCCGACGCTGGTTGCCTCCGTCGTGGTGCCGTACGTCCTCGTGCCGACGTAGTTGGCGGTTCGCACGAGCCGGCCCCAAGGATCCCGGCGAAAGTCCGAATTCTGCGCCACCCCGCGGATGGCCAGTGGATGCAGCGCCTGCAGGTAGAGCGCCCGCACTCCGGCCACCCACATGAACGGATCCGCATGTACTCGCCACGTCACTGACTCGGGGCCGAACAGGCCCGGATCCGGCGCGGCACCGGCGGCGGCAGCCGGCGTTAGGACCTGCTCGTCAGAACCCGCCATCTCTTGAGTGTGCCCGCTGACTGCCGCCGGCCTCGTGGTGGCTGGCGTGTTCGTTTGCCCGGAGTGTTGCCTGGACAAGCGATCCACAGGGAGGATCACGGGATGAAGCCGGCGCCGTTCAGGTACCACCGGCCCGCAAACCTGGACGAGGCGCTCGACGTCCTCGCCAGGACCGGGGGCAAGGTGCTCGCGGGTGGCCAGAGCCTGATCCCGATCCTGAACATGCGGCTTGCCGAGCCCGCCGACATCGTCGACATCAATCGCCTCGCAGAGCTGGCGTATGTACGGTCCGAGAATGGCGGTGCGCGGATCGGCGCGCTCGCCCGCCATAGCGAGGTCGAGCGTGACGGCGCGACGGCGGCGCGGCTACCGATCTTGCAGCAGGCCCTCCACCTCGTCGCCCATCCGGTGATCCGCAACCGAGGCACCGTCGTGGGCAGCCTGGTGCATGCCGATCCGGCCGCCGAGCTACCCGCCGTACTCGCCCTGCTCGGGGGATCGCTGATGCTGTCCCGCGCCGGCGGGGAGACCAGAACCGTTGCTGCGGGTGAGTTCTTCATTGGGCCGCTCGAATGCACGATCGACCCGGCTGAGCTCGCCATTTCCGCTTACTTTCCGGTGCCACCTGGGCGCACCGGGATGGACATCAGCGAGCTGTCCCGGCGGCACGGCGACTTCGCGCTCGCCGGCGTCGCCACGTTGGTCAGCGTCGACGACGAGCGCCAGGTTGAGGCTGCCAAGGCCGCGTGCTTCGGCGTCGGCGCGACGCCGGTGCTCGTCGACCTATCCGCTGCGGTCAGCGGAGTCGTGCCCGGCTCGGGGACGGAGGACGGCCGGGCCTGGGCGGCCGCGAGCGACCTGATCCGGAGCACCATCGACCCGGATGAGGACATCCACGCGACTGCCGCCTACCGGCGACATCTGACCGGCGTGCTCGCCGCGCGCTCGCTGCAGGCGGCATGGTCACGCGCGGTGGGGGAGATCGAGTGAACGGTGGGCGCCCAAAACCGTCGGGCGGGAGAAGCGAACCTGCTGGCCTCAGCGTGGGGGAGGTCAGGTGACACAGACCAGCGCAGGCGAGCGCCTGGACGTCACGATGACGGTGAACGGCGTACAGCGGAGCGCGACCGTGGAGGCGCGCCGCCTCTTGTCGGACTTCTTGCGTCACGACCTCGGTCTCACCGGTACCCATGTGGGGTGCGAGCACGGCGTCTGCGGGTGCTGCACGGTCCTCATGGAGGGCGAGCCCGTCCGATCCTGCCTGATTCTCGCCGCGACCGCCGACGGACATGCTGTAACGACGGTCGAGGGCCTGATTGAGCCCGACGGCGCGCTCGGTCCCGTCCAGCAGGCGTTCATGGAGTGCCATGGGCTGCAGTGCGGCTTCTGTACGCCGGGCTTCCTGACGACGGTGACCGCATTTCTGAGGGCCAATCCTGACCCCACCGAGGACGAGATCGTCGAAGGGATCTCCGGCAACCTCTGCCGGTGCACTGGATACCAGAACATCAGGGCAGCCGTACGCCGGGCGGCCGACCTTATGGCCAGCGCTGCACCGCGGCCGGAGCGGCAAGCGCCGACCGCCGGCCTTTCTGATGGGCCGAGCGGCCGCCCCCCCAGCACGGGAGACGGTGCGCTGTGACCACCCAGATGTTCGGTGCTCCCGTCCAGCGTCGCGAGGACCGTCGGCTCGTAACCGGCCAGGGGAGATTCGTCGACGACCTGGTGCCCGCCGGGGCACTCGCCGCGGCGTTCGTCCGGAGCCCGCACGCCCACGCGCGTGTCCTGGATGTCGACGTGACCGACGCGGTTGACACTCCCGGACTGGTCGCCATCTACACCTACGACGATCTCGACGGCGGGCTCGCCGAGCCGCTGCCCCTGCTGATCCCGCATCCCTCCCTCAGTCACCCGAAGACGCCGTACGTCCTGGCCAAGGACACCGTGCATCATGTCGGTGAGCCCGTCGCGATGATCGTCGCGCGTGACCGCTATGTCGCCGAAGATGCGGTTGGCCGGGTGCGAGTCTCGTACCACTCGGTGCCCGCGGTCGTCGGTGTCGCCGAGGCCAGACGAGCGGGGCATCTCGTTCACGCCGACGTGCCAGGCAACATCGCGGCACACCACGTCGAGCAGGTGGGGGATGTCGAGGCGGCGCTCGAGGACGCACCGCACACCCTCGAGCTTGACCTGAGCATCGAGCGATCCGCGTCGACCCCGCTCGAGGGCCGCGGGGTGGTCGCCCGGTGGGACCCGGATGGCACGGTTCGTGTCTATTCATCGACACAAACCTCGACCGGCGTTCGGGCAGCGCTCGCGGCCAAGCTGGACCTTCCGCTCGACAAGGTCGAGGTCGTCGCACCAGACGTCGGTGGCGGCTTCGGCGTGAAGATCGTGCACCCGTGGGCGGAAGAGGTACTCGTCCCATGGGCCGCACGCCAACTCGGCCGGCCCGTCGCCTGGACCGAGGACCGGCGCGAGCACTTCGTCTCGTCTGCACACGAGCGGGAACAGGAACAGCACGTACGCGTCGGGTTCGACGACGAGGGCCGCATCACCGGACTCGACGTGAAGATCTGGCATGACAACGGCGCTTACACGCCCTACGGCGTCATCGTGCCGATCATCACGTCGACCCAGCTGCTCGGGCCGTACAAGCCCAAGACATACCGCGCCGAGTGGCAGAGCCTCTACACGTCCACCGTCATCGTGACGCCCTACCGCGGGGCCGGCCGGCCGCAGGGCGTCTACGCCATGGAGCGGACGATGGACGCGATCGCGGACTATCTGGGCTTGGACCGCACCGAAGTCCGGGCGCGCAACTTCATCCAGCCGGACGAGATGCCCTATGACCAAGGGCTGACGTTCCAGGACGGCCGTCCGCTGATCTATGACTCCGGTGATTATCCGGCGCTGCTCGAGAAGCTCAAGAAACTTGTCGGCTGGGACGACTTCGAGAGCTACCGCGAGCAAGCTCGGGCGATGGGCCGGCAGGTGGGCATCGGCATCGGGTGCTATGTCGAGGGCACCGGCGTCGGACCGTACGAGGGCGGCCACGTGCTCGTCGAGCCCAGCGGCCGGGTGCGGGTGGCGACCGGGCTGACCAGCCAGGGGCAGGGACACCAGACGATGCTCGCCCAGATCGTGGCCGACGAGCTCGGCGTGCCATTCGGCGACGTCGAGGTGGTGACGGGAGACACCAGGCGGTTCCGGTACGCCGTCGGGACCTTCGCGTCCCGTACCGCTGTCATGAGCGGCAACGCGGTCGCGCTCGCCGCGCGTGCCGTCCGGGCCAAGGCGTTGCGCATCGCCGGCGATGCGCTGGAGGCGGATCCGGCCGACCTGGAGATCGCCAACGGCGTGATCTCGGTGCGGGGTCACCCAGAGGCGTCGATCGGTCTGGCCACTGTCGCCGTGCTGGCCAACCCGCTGCGCTACGCGTTCGACGAGGCGGCCCGGGCCGCAACTCAGTTTGCCGGCTCCGATGTCAGCAGGCCGCCCATCGGCGATGACGATGAGCCCGGCCTGGAGGCCACGGACTACTACTCGCCGCTGCGCTCGACGTTCGCCGCCGGGATGCACGCGGCCGTGGTGGAGACCGACCCGGAGACAGCCGAGATCCGGGTGCTTCGCTATTGCGTCATCCACGACTGCGGGCGGGTCGTGAACCCCGTGATCCTCGAGGGTCAGGTCCACGGCGGAGTCGCACAGGGCGTCGGCGGAGCGTTGTACGAGCGGATGGTGTACGACGAGCACGGCCAGCTGCTGAACGCGACCTTCATGGATTTCCTGATGCCCTACGCAACCGAGGTCCCGCTGGTCGAGGTGGATCATATGGAAACGCCATCGCCGCTGAACCCGCTCGGCATCAAGGGCGCTGGCGAGGCGGGCGTGATCCCGGGGATGGCGGTGCTCGCCTCGGCCATCGAGGACGCCGAGGGGTTTGTGATCCGGCGCATGCCGATCTCGCCGTCCGAGTTGTTCCACTTGAGGGAGCGCGCCGGGCGGGGGAAGATCGCGCGCCTGCGCCGTGCCGCCGGGGAGGAGAAGCAATGAAGGTCAACGGCACTGCCATTCTGGAGTCCCCGCGCGACCAGGTATGGGAAGCGCTGAACGATCCGGCGATGCTGGTTCGAACCATCCCAGGCTGCCAGCGGCTCGAGGCGGTCGGCCGGGATGAGTATCGCGTCACCGTCAATGCCGGGGTGGCGGCAATCAAGGGTGTCTATGACGGTGAGGTACGCCTGTCCGACCAGCGCCCGCCCGACGGCTTCGTGTTGAATGCACGCGGCGCGGGCGCACCTGGAACCGTCGATGCGACGATCGTCGTGTCCCTCGCGACAGACGAGGACAACCGGACGAGACTGACGTACGACGCGGACGCGGTCGTCGGCGGCATGCTCGGCGGTGTCGGGCAGCGCATGCTCACCGCGGTAACAAAGCGCACGGCGAACGAGTTCTTCACCAACGTCGACAGCGCTCTCCGCACACCGGCCGCGGCTGCTGCCGAAGCCCCCGCGCTCGCGGGGACTAACGCCGCGACCGCCTCGTTGCCGGTTGCGCCTGCCGGCGAGGCTCGTGCCGGGAGACAGGTGGCCCCGGGGACAGTGTTCACCGCTCCGCCGCGGGAACGGGTGCCTACCTCGACCACTGCCATCATCATCGCCGCCCTCGTGGGCGCGCTGATCGCCCTCGTCGGCGTCTGGCTCGGCTGGGTGATCGCCTCCTAAGTGTCCGTCATTCTCATCACTGGGCGGAGACGGCGACGTGGGCATTAATGACGGTCCTCTCCCGCGGTTGTCCAGATAGCGATCATTGACCTGATCCTTGCCATACCCCCTGGCTGATCGATCACGACCCGCTCCAGCCGAACTTGTTCATCACAGGGCGGGGGGTGAAGGCTTCCCGGCTAGCGGCCCGATCTACAGCCCTCTTGACGCGGGTCGGCACTGCGGCATTCGGTGGAAAGATGACGTCCATGGGTCCGTACACGGCAGCCGCCGTACAAGTCGCACCGCGACCGGGACCGCTGACCGCCGAGGCCGTCAAGGCGAACCTCGACAACGCGGTCGCCTGGGTCGAGCGATGCGTCGAGTCCACCCAAGCCGAGTTGGTTGTCTTGCCGGAGACATGTACGACTGGCTTCACTCCCGGGCTTCCCGCTAGCGCGCTCTGGGAGCTTGTTTCCGAGATACCTGGGCCGGTGACGGAGCCGGTGCAGGAGGTGGCTCGGCGGCTCGGGATCCACGTCTGCCTTGGCACGTATGAGCGCGGTGCGACACCAGGGGTTGTCTACAACACTGCCGTCCTGGTCGGCCCGAGCGGCGCGATCACGGGGACGTACCGCAAGACACACCTCTACACCGGTGAAGCAGCGGCGACCGGGGGATGGGCGACGCCGGGGGACTCGGTCACCGTGATCGACACGCCACTGGGACGAATCGGCACGGTCATCTGCTTCGACGGCGACTATCCGGAGCTGGCTCGGATCCAGGCGGTCCAGGGTGCGGCGGTCCTGCTCCGCCCGTCCGCGCTCTTGCGGTCCGCCGATATCTGGGAGCTGACCACCCGGGCGCGGGCGTACGACAACCATGTCTACGTCATCGCGGCCAACGCGGTCGGTACGGATCCCGCTGGCACCCTCTACTTCGGCAACTCGCTGATCGTCACACCGACCGCCGAGGTCGTCGCGCGCGGCACCACTCACGAGGGCTGGGTCAGTGCCCGTATCGACCCATCGTCGGCGATGTCGGCAATGAGTCCGGGGTCGAGCCAGCCACAGCGCTTCGACCATCTCGCGGACCGCAACCTCGCGCTCTACGAGCGATATCTGGACGACCTCACCCGGCCGGCGCGCCACGCATTCGGTCCCGAGTGACCCGTGGGGAATCGGGCGCGATCGGGATCGCCAGCTCGGCTTGGGTAACCCGGATTGGTTCGGCCGGAACAACCCAGGGTGCACCACGCTCACCGTCCGGGTTGGCCCGCCATCGGCGCGACACCCGCTCCACTGCGAGCGGATAGATCGTTAGCGCCCCGTCCCGGTCGATGTGCAGCCGGAGGAACGACTTGTAGTCCTCGATGCCCTGTCCGGCGAAGAGCTCGTTGACGTTGACGTCGAACCGGCTGGCGATGATCAAGTAGAGGCACAGGACCCACGTGTCGAGCACGGCGATGACTGGCGCGTACAGGACAAAGGCGAGCACGGTGTTCCACGGTGGCGGCGCGTCCACGAAGGGCAGGTGCGACCAGGCCCAAGCGCCGGCAATGCCAAGCGCGACATGTGGAGGAGCGTGGAGCAGGCCGGCGATCCAATGCCGCATCGTGCCATGGCTGAGGGGTTGCGGCATGGCGAAAGTGATCGTTCCGGCGAATACCAAGGCCACCATGATCGCGATTGGCGCATTCAGCCAGCGGCCGTGCGCGGTACGCAGCGCCACCATCAGCAGGGTTTGCAGGAGGCCGAGCATCGCGACAAATCTCGGATTGCGGTACGGCAGCCGGACGAAGGAGCCCCAGCCGAGCCGCCGGGACTGCGCAGCAGACGGGTAGCTCGCGGCCAAGCCGAACGGCGTCGGCGGGCTCATGCCCTTGGTGATGTTCTCAGGCGGCGGTACGTCGATCCGGTGTGGTAGCTGAGCGGTGCCCATTAGATAGGCGCCGCCACCACCGCACGTGATCAGATGCCGCTCACGCAGGCTGTAGCGGGCGTAGTGGTGGGCGTCACCGGCGAGCATGACCTGCACCGTCGCCCGGGTCGGCTCGATCACTGTCCGAATGAAGTAGTCGATGGTGTCGTAGGCGTCGGGGACGCGGTCCGCGATCACCCAGGTCGGACGGGCGGCGCAGAGAATGACCCGATCGGCCGGGCGGAGCCGGCTGGCCGCAGCTCGGAAATAGCGCAGCTGCGGCTCGTCGAGGTAGGCGTCGAACTGCGCGTCGATCGCGAACAGCCACCAGCCGTGCGGTAGGGCAAGCGCGAAATAGCTGCGGGCCTGCTGGGTACGCCAGCCGCCGATCGGATCGCCCTGCCCGAAGATGCGCAGGAAGGCAGTCAAGCCGTCGTACCAGTCGTGGTTGCCTGGCAGGGCGTAGATCGTCGGCGCATCACCGCTGGCGCCGGGAAGTGCTGCGCGATACGGGCCTTTCCAGCGGTTCTCGTACTCCTTAGCTGAGGCGACCGGATAGACCTCGTCGCCGCCGAGAACGAGTACCCGCCCGCGAGGTAGGTCGAAGGTGCTTCCGTCGGCCCGGTCGACCGTCACCGTGGGCTGCGCGACTAGGTAGGCGATCGTATAGGTCGCGTCGAAGCCATCACCGGCGTCGGCAACATAGTCGATCCACAGCTCGTCCTCCTCGTCGAAGTGATATTCCGCACCGGGCATGACGGCCTGCAGCTCACGCTTGTCGAGGTAGGCCCCGAACAGCTCGGCGAGGACTACTCTGATCCCGGTCGCCGCAAGCAGCGGCGGTGACAGCCATGGCACCGGCTGGCGCCGCTCGAAGCCGAGCTGTCCCGGTGATAAGTCGCGTGGTCTCTCTCCTGCCATCGACGATGTCCTCCGATGGAGACTCAGGGGCCTTCTCCCGGGTGACCTCGAGGACCCCGACCACGTGACCCTAGTCCATCTGAATCAAGAGCCAACCCTGATCGACTGCGCGGATAGTGTCATGATCGTGTTGGGGTTGATTTCGGCGAGCGACGAGCTGTACCTGGAGCGAAACGCGCGTCAGCGCGGATCGGTTCGAGAAGGGGAGGGTTCCGCATTGTGCCACTCAGACGAGTCCAGGCCGCCCCGACCGCCAGTGGAAGGTGTCGTCGCAGATCGCTACGCCCTGAGGCTCACCGCATCCGACGGAGCCTCCTTCATGGCTTACGCGGCGGTTCCCGAGGGGCCAACCGGACGAAGCGTCGTAATCCTTCCCGATGTGCGCGGCCTGCACGCCTTCTACAAGGAGCTCGCCGCCCTCTTCGCAGAGGCAGGATTCCGTGCGATTGCGATCGACTACTTCGGGCGTACGGCCGACACCGACGATCGCACCGACTCGTTCGACCACATGTCGCACGTCGAGAAGATGACACCGGAGACGCTAGCCCTTGACGTCAGGTCGGCCATCGATCATCTGCGTGCGGCCGACGACGCAGCAGCGATCTTCACGGTGGGCTTCTGTTTCGGTGGCGCAAACTCGTGGCGCCAATCCGCCGAAGGGCACGGGCTGGCCGGAGCCATCGGCTTCTACGGCGGCCGGCCTCTGACGCGAGTCGGGCCGGCGGTCTCCCGGATGCAGGCGCCGTTGCTCATGCTGCTAGCCGGGCGGGATAGCACCAGCCCAGCGGAGTTTGTCGAGTTCGCCGACCGCGTTCGCGCCCAGGGCGTCGAGGTCGAGTCGCACACCTACGAGGGTGCGCCGCACAGCTTCTTCGACCGAACGTATGCGGATCATCAAGAGGCCTGCGCCGACGCTTGGGCGCGGATCCTCGACTTCACAGGGAAGTTGTCCACGCATCCAGGTTGAGGCCGACACTCGACGGCAGGAAGGAATCACTGCCGTGGGCGGTTTTTGTCAGTGGTGGGCGGGACAGTGGGTCGATGATCGGCCCGCGATCCGGCCAACCGAGCGAACCGGGCGACAGCATCTGGAGGCTAAGGCCCCGCTCGCGACAAGGCTGGTTATCAGCAACTGGCAGCGACGCGGCGGGACAGACGACGGGGACAGTGATGGAGACCGCACTGATCGTTACCGAGGCACCCGTCCTCGGCGGGCGAGCGATCATGACTCCTGGAGGCGGACGTCCTGCTGGAGTGCCAGCTGAGCGAGCAATGAGCGGTGAGCCATGAGCACCGCCACGCCTCGCGAGCAGGTGCTCAAACCGTTCGGAAGGAGCCGGCGCCTGATCGACTTCATCCGCGAGTTCGCTCTCATTGCGGCGCTACTCGGTGTCTACAAGCTGGGACGCACTCTTGCCGTCGACGAGGTCAGGCAGGCGATCGGCAATGCCTGGCATGTGTGGTCATTTGAGCGGGCGCTGCGGCTTCCGAGCGAGTTGACCTTCCAGCAGGAGGCCATGCGCTGGCCAAGTCTGGTCACGGTCGCCAATATCTACTACGCCGTGGTGCACTTCCCAGCGACATTCGGGTTCCTGGCATGGTTGTGGTGGCGGGATCGCCATTCCTACCGCTGGTACCGGACCGTCCTTGGGGTCATGACAGCGATCGCGCTGGTCATCCACATCACCTATCCGCTGGCCCCGCCGCGGATGATGCCCTCCCTCGGCTTCGTGGATACGGGCAAGCTTTTCGGCCCGTCGGTCTACTCGAACAGTGACACCGACGCCGTGACCAACCAGTTCGCGGCCATGCCATCGCTGCATGTCGGCTGGGCGGTAGTGGTCGCGATCGGGGTCATCATGGTTCTCAGGACCCGGTGGCGGTGGCTCGTCCTGGTTCATCCAGCCGCGACTCTCGCCGTTGTCGTGGCCACGGCGAACCACTACTGGATCGACGGCATCGTCGGCGTCATGTTGATCATTCCCGGGGTTCTTGCGGCACGATGGCATCCGATCGCTCGCATGCGGGCGCGCAGGTTCAGGTTCCCCGCACGGGCGTCGCGGGACGACCTCGTACCGGGAGACGGCCTCCTGCAACGGGACGACCTCGAAGAGCCGGATGACCCCGCACAGGGGGACAACCGCGAGGGTGCTCCTGGTGAGGTGCCATCGCCGCGCTGGCCGTTATCTGGCGAAGACCAGGCACAAACGCGATTAATCACCACGGAGCGGCATTCGGTTGAGCTCCAGAGGCGTTCGGAACCGACCGTAGCGTCCCGTTGCCCGGGCCGCTCAATCGGCGGCAGACCGAGGAAGCGATGCGATATCTCGGCGAGGTGAAGCGTGTCTGCCCAAAGGGAATCGCGGGCGCCTTACCGCGGTTCCCGTCCTAGCCATCGGGAGCCCATCCAGTCCAGGTGTCGACCGTTACGGCAACAACCGGGCCGCGTGGACGTGAGGCGCGATATTGCACATAGCGCTCCGCAAGAAGCTCGATTGCCTGAGCTGCGACCTCCGGATCCTCGACAATCACCGCGCGGCCGTCCGCGCGTACCCACCAGAGCTTCGTCCAGTCCTCGTCGTAGTGATCAGCGAGTAAGGCGACGGTGGGATTCGCCCTGATGTTGCGAAGGCGCTTCAAATCGCGCGTTGTCTTGGGCTTCTCGTCGATGACGAGGTAAACCTCGATGCCGCTCAGGGCGAACGTGGTGACCACGACGTGCGGGCGGCCGCGCGCGTCAGCGGTCGCCAGGCGAGCGACTCGGCGGGTTCCGAACCGCTGCCTGGCCGTCGCCTCAGGGAGCCTCATCTCATCAGCATCGCCGACGCACGCCTCATTGGGCCGCTTTATGGTAGTAGGGCCGCCGGTCACCGAGTGCGTCAGCGCTTCAACCTCCCCTGTAGCGCTGTCTGGCAGATGCGGTATCCGATAGCGAGGTCCATCGTGAAGGCGTAGCCCTTCGTGTTGCCTGGGCAGTTGGTGACCAGCGTTTCACCGCTCGGTGCAGGCGTCGGAGCCGACTGTGACCACCCCGGTTGACCGGCGAGGTCCTTACAGACGATGTGGTCGCGAGAGATATCTCTATCCGGCGTTCGGCAATTGGACAGATCTGCACGGGCGCCGCGAGTAGAGTGCACGGCTTGTGGACGGCAGGTCTGGAGAATCCTACGCCGAGGATGAGCGCCCCCTCGGCGCGCGCCCGTACCTCGACCGGTCCGTCGGGAACGCCCCGGCTCGCAACGCCCCGCGTCCCCATAATCCGAGACATGCACCCCACCACGGGAACGTGTACCAGTTCCCCACCCAGCCCGGGTCGCAGCGATCACACGGTACGTCCGGGCTTGTCGACCAGACAGTGGTCGGAGACTCGTATGCCCGGCGCGAACCGATGGAGGACCTCGAGGCCACCGACACGATGGAGCTCTCGCGTACCGGCCTCACACCCTGGGATGCCCGGGAGCGGACTTCGGGCCCGCCCCGCCCGCCGGAAGGGCTCGACGAGGCACGGCGCCCGGGTGGGCACGCGCGACGCCGTGCGCTGCGCGAGCGGAGCAGGATCGACCGGCGCCGCCGGTTAGCGCTGCAGGCCGCGTATGTCATCACCCTTGGGCTGTGTTCCTACCTGCTTCTCGGAGGTCTCGGACTCGTCACGCTCCCGTTCGATCCGGCTTCGCTCATTCCCGGTAACGACTCACCTGCCAGCGATCAGCCCGCCACCCCGCCCGGTCCTGCTGACACCGGCACCGGACCAAGCGTTGGCTCTCTCACCCAGCAGCCGGAGCCGGTCAGCACACCGACCCTGAACGCTCCCGTGGCCTCGTCGCCTGTTTCGACGCCGACGAGTTCAGCGCTGTCGACCCCCGAGGCCAGCCCGCCTCCATCGGCCTCGGCATCACCGACGCCCACCAAGAAGCACCCGACCCCACCTGGGCAGACGAGAAAGCCGACGAAACCACCACCGGCACACTAGGGAGGCGTCGCGGCATCGGCCTGCTAAACGATCCTGCTTTGTGCCGCCGAAGGAATCGAACCTTCGCATCACCCATGCTCGACTGCCACGACCGTTTCCGGTTTTCGCCGTCTGCTGGCGAGTTAACGCCCGCGCATCCAGGGGCGGCTCGACATAATTCGTAACGCGCTCGCGCGATCTTAGCTTCCCTGACACCCGAATTTCGAACATTCAGGAAAGTCGTTACCACACGTGTCGCGTGAGCGAAGCGGATTCTCCTCAGCGATGTGCGAGCGCTATCCGACCACGAGAGCGGGCCGACCACCGACCCACCGTGAAAGGGGGATTGTCTGCTCCACGATCTAGTGCAAGTCTGCACGCCAGGATGCCAACGACGGCTCCGACCGCTGCCGCTGCGCAGCGACGACTTGCAGGAAAGGGTGAATCCGTGACCGGTGTAAGTCGTAAGTACATCGCGGCCTTAGTTGCCGCATTACTCGCCCTTACCGGTGTGGTCGTACTCCGGCTCACCGTGTTCGGCCAGGAGGAAGAAGAAGGCACCGGCGAACTGGAGATGCCCACCGCACTGGCACGGCATCTCGAGAAACTACGCGAGGCCGTTCCGGAAAGCGCGGACTCTGAGGGACCCGGGTCGCTCGCGGACGCCGAGTTCACCGCGCGCGCTTATCCGGCGGACACCATCAGCGTCGCCGAGGTCGACGCCTCCAAGGCTGCCTTCGCCGCGGCATCCAAGCGGAAGTTCCCAACTGGCAAAGGCCAGACGGGGACCTGGGCGACAGTCGGGCCGAGCGAGGCACTCTATCCCTTCAGCCCGCTGCGTAACTCGTTCAACTACGTGCCCAACTCATACGTCGCCGGCGGCCGCACCACAGCGATCGCCATCGCGAACACCTGCGTCCCGACCAACTGCAAGGTCTGGATCACGCCGGCCGGAGGCGGCATCTGGCGTACAAAGGATGCACTCGACACCCCGGTCAAATGGGACTACCTCGGGGGCCCGCTCGGAATCAACGCCGCCGGCGCGGTGACGGTCGATCCGAACGACCCGAGTGGCAACACGATCTACGTCGGCACCGGCGAGGCGAACACCTGCGGATCCGGCTGTGTCGCGGGTGTGGGTCTTTATAAGTCCACCAATGGCGGTAATTCCTGGACCGGCCCGCTCGGGAAGGCCGCGCTCGGTGGTAAGGGCATCGGCGACATCCTCGTCAAGCCGGGAGATCCCAACACGGTGTACGTGGGGACCACCACCGCGCTTCGGGGCATGTCGAGCGCCTGCTGCACAGGAGTGACGCGGCCAGTGCCGGATGCGGCGAAATGGGGCCTCTACAAGTCCACCGACGGCGGCGCTAGCTGGACCTTTATCCACAACGGGTCCGCCAATGCGGCTGACTGCACCGGCAGTGCGACCGAGTTCGCGAACGCCGGAGTCTGCTCGCCGCGCGGAGTCCGCCACCTCGCGCTCGACCCGACGAACCCGGACATCGTCTATGCGGGCTCATATGCCCGTGGCATCTGGCGATCTAACGATGCCGGCGCTACCTGGACGCAGGTCAAGCCGTCACTCAACAGCGCCGTGATCACCACCAGGCCGGCGTTCGACGTGGTCGCGCTCCCCAACGGCAAGACGCGCATGTACGTCTACGAGGGCAACCAGGGCCAGAACTACGCCCGGCTGTCGCGCAGCGACGATGTTGCGACGGGGACACCGACGTTCACTGATCTGACCAGTCCTGACCCGGCCAATCCCGGTTTTGCCTGGTACAACCTCTGCTCACCGGGAGCTCCGGGCACCGGCCAATGCTGGTACGACGAGTTCGTCTATACGCCTGACGGCTATCCAGATGTCGTCTACGCCGGCGGGTCCTACTCCTATGGGCAGACCATCGCCAACAAGCGCGGCGTGGTCCTGTCCACCGATGCGGGCGCAACCGGTACCGACATGACCTTCGACGGTACGGACATGCTGCACCCGAACGGGCTTCATCCCGATCAGCACGACATCGTCACCAACCCGAACAACCCGCTCCAGTTCATCGAGACGAACGACGGCGGTGCCATGCGTTCGAGCGGCACCTTCGTCGATCGCTCGACCTGGTGCGACGATCCGAACCGCGGGCTAACCGGTGCCCGGCTCGCGCGGTGCAAGCAGATGCTGTCCCGCATCCCGTCGTCGCTGGAGAGCCTCAACAAGGGACTCACCACCTTGCAGTTCCAGAGCCTCTCGGTGAGTCCGGCCAACAGCAAGACCCTGCAGGGAGGCACCCAGGACAACGGCACGTGGGAGACCGGCGGCAACCCGAACAAGTGGACCAACATGATGATCGGTGACGGCGGCCAATCAGGCTTCGACGTCAGCGTGAAGAACTTCAGGTTCCACACGTTCACCGGGCCTAGCGTCGACGTCAACTTCAACAGCGGGGCCCTCGCCGACTGGATCTGGACCGGTGACCCGATGGGCGGGGACGCCGGCTCCCTGTTCTACGCGCCGGCGATCAGCGACCCGAAGGTGAGCGGCACGATGTTCGCCGGAACGGGGGTTACGGCCTACCGGACCAAGACCTTCGGTCTCGGCAACCGCAGCGTCGCGGAGGCGAACCAGCTGTGCAACGAGTGGACCGGCACCTTCCCAGACGGCGTTGTCTGCGGTGACTGGGAGAGACTCGGAGCCAACCCGTTGACCTCAGCGTTCTGGGGCGACCGTGCCGGTCCGGCGGTCGCTGCGATCGAGCGGACCACGGGCGACACCTCTACCGCCTGGGCCGCCACGACGACCGGTCGGGTCTTCATCTCGAAGAACGCCGACGTGGAGCCGGCGAGCTCCGTCACGTGGACCCGGCTCGACGACGACGCGGTGACGCCCAACCGGTTCGTCACCAGCATCCACATCGACCCGGCGAACGGGAACCACGCGTGGATCTCGTACAGCGGCTACAACGTCAAAACGCCGTCGACACCGGGCCATGTCTTCGAAGTGACCTTCAACCCTGGTACCGGCAGCTCCACCTGGGTTGATAGGTCGTACGACTTCGGTGATCTGCCGGTGACCGACCTCGTTCGTGATGACGTGACCGGGGACCTCTACGCGTCGTCGGACTTCGGCGTGCTGCGCCTTGCGGCGGGCACGACGACCTGGACCGCCGCCGCCCCCGGCATGCCGAACGTGGAGGTCGCAGGGCTGACCATCGTGCCTGGCGACAGGATCCTCTATGCCGCGTCGCACGGTCTCAGCGCCTGGCGGCTCAATCTGAACTAGGAGGACAACCAGGAGGACGCCGGATCGCCCAGGCCGTCGCTCGACGACGGTGGGCGGTCCGGCGGTCCTTCCGGAGAGGACCGATAGACGGATGGAGGGTCGCACTGTTGCGGGCGGCCCTCTCTCCTCTTGTACGAGGGACCGTTTGTCATCGGTGTCTGGCAGGGTTTGGGCATGAGCACCGCGTCACCACATCGCAGCGTGACCATCGAGCGAACCACGCCGGGCAGGTTCGCAATCAGCAATATCCGCGGCGGGAAGATCACCGTTGGCGCCGGTGGCGACGCCGACTTCAGCCCAACCGAGCTGCTTCTTGGTGCGATCGGTGCCTGCACGGCAATTGACGTCGACACCGTAACGTCCCGCCGTGCGGAGCCCGACGCATTCGGCGTCCGCGTCGATGCGACCAAGGTACGAGACGACACGGGCAACCGGCTGACCGGCATCGAGGTGACGTTTGAGCTGGCCTTCCCCAAGGGCGAGGCGGGCGACAGCGCCCGCGCGCTGCTTCCGGAGGCGGTACGCAAATCACATGATCGGTGGTGCACGGTTGGCAGGACCGTTGAGGACGGCACTCCGATCGCCACCCGGATCATCGGTGAGCCCGCGCCCTGATGCCAGGGAGATCAGCGGCAAAGGCTGCAGTCGGCGCGGCTGACCAGCCGGCCGAGCCGATCAGCCAGCGCGCACTCAACCGCGCCCTCTTGGCCCGCCAACTGCTGCTGCAGCGGTCGCCAACCCATGCAGTTGACGCGATCGATCATCTTGTCGGCATGCAGGCGCAGGTGCCGCTGCAGCCTTACTTCGGGCTGTGGAGCCGACTCGATGGCTTCGACCCGAGCGAGCTTGCCGAGCTCATCACCCAGCGGCTCGTCGTTCGGGTCGCGTTGATGCGCAACACCGTCCACCTCGTCACGGCTGCCGACTGCGTGACGCTGCGACTCCTCATCCAGCCGGTCATGGACCGCGATCTTCGTGGCAACACGACGTACACACCAAAGATCGCTGGTCTCGACCTCACCGAGCTTGCCGCTGTCGGCCGGACCGCGGTCGAGGAGGAGCCGCGGACCGGCAAGCAGCTCGGGCTGCTGCTCATGGAGCGCTGGCCAGACCGTGATCCCACGGCGCTGGTGTGGGCGGTCCGCGATCTGCTGCCGCTGGTGCAGGTGCCGCCACGGGGCGTGTGGGGGTCCGGTGGCCTGCCGACCCTGACCACCGCCGAGTGCTGGCTCGACCGCCCGCTCGCCGGCGATCCCTCCATCGACCACATGGTGGTGCGCTATCTGGCAGCTTTCGGCCCGGCCAGCGTGTTGGATGCGCAGACGTGGTGCGGCCTCACCCGCCTTCGTGAGGTGTTCGAGCGCTTGCGGCCGCAGCTGCGAACCTTCCGCGGCGAGACTGGGCGAGAGCTCTTCGATCTGCCCGATGCTCCACGGCCGCCCGAGGAAACCCTGGCAGCGCCGCGCTTCCTGCCCGAATACGACAACCTGCTGCTCTCGCACGCCGACCGAAGTCGGGTCGTCTCTGACGACTACCGGAGGCGGTTCGCATCGCCGAATGGCGTCGGGCCAGGGTCCGTGCTGGTGGACGGCATGGTCCGCGCGATGTGGACTCTCAACCGGAAAGGCGGGACAGCAGTTCTGCAGATCCGGCTACTAGAACAGCTCCCGGCGCAGGCCCGCGCCGCGGTCGGCGACGAAGGCGCGCGACTGCTCTCCTTTGCAGCCGCCGACGCCGTGGATCATGACATTCAGCTCACGGCCCCAGAGTGACAGCCGCCGGGGTAGGTCAGGACTCGACGTGGTGCCCTTTGCCGACAACCACGATTCCGTTGTCGGAGACAGTGAAGCGCTTGCGATCCCGTTCGAGATCGACGCCGATCTCGGCAGCTTCCCTCACGATGACGTTCTTGTCGAGAATCGCGTGGCGGACGACCGCGTGCTGACCGATGTCCACCCCCTCCATGAGTACGCAGCCATCGACGTGAGCCCAGGAGTGCACCCGGACGTTCGGTGAGACGACGGAGTTTTCTACCAGTGCTCCGGAGATCACCGCGCCGGGCGAGACCATCGAGCCGATGGCCCGGCCCACCCGTTCTTCGAATCCGTGCACGAACTTGGCGGGTGGCCACGGACGGTTCTCGGTGTGGATTGGCCACTCGTAGTTGTACAGGTTGAAGATCGGGTGGACCGAAATGAGGTCCATGTGGGCGTCGTAGAAGGAATCCAGAGTCCCGACATCCCGCCAATAGCCGCGATCGCGGTCGGTGCTCCCCGGGACGTCGTTGTCGCGGAAGTCGTACACGGCTGCGTCGCCACGCTCGACCAGCGCGGGGATGATGTTGCCGCCCATATCGTGCTTGCTGTGCTGGTCGCTGGCATCGCCCTCCAGGACTTCAGCGAGCGCCTTGGTCGTGAAGACGTAGTTGCCCATCGACGCATAGATCTCGTCGGGTGAGTCAGGAAGCCCCTGCGCATCTGAGGGTTTCTCGCGGAACGCCTGGATCTGCGTGCTCCCCTTGGCCACCTCTATGACCCCGAACTGATCTGCCTGGGCCAGCGGCTGCCGGATCGCGGCGACCGTCACCGCAGCGCCCGATGCGACGTGGTCAGTGACCATCTGCTCCGGGTCCATCCGGTAGACGTGGTCAGCGCCGAAGACAATGACGTGGTCGGGCAATTCGTCCTCGATCAAGTTGAAGCTCTGGAAGATCGCGTCCGCCGAGCCGGCGAACCAGCGCGGCCCGAGCCGCTGCTGCGCCGGGACCGGCGTCACGTAGTTGTCCAGCAGGTTCGACATCCGCCAGGTCTTGGTGATGTGGCGGTCCAATGAGTGCGACTTGTACTGCGTCAGCACGACGACTTTGAGATAGCCGGCGTTGATGAGATTTGAGAGCGCGAAGTCGACCATTCGATAGAGCCCGCCGAAGGGGACCGCGGGCTTCGCTCGGTCCGCCGTGAGCGGCATAAGCCGCTTCCCCTCGCCACCGGCGAGTACGACTGCGAGCACCTTAGGAGCAGCCATGATTCGACGCTAATCAGCCGCGCCGTGAAGTACCAGATGCCGCGCGCGCCGAAGGATATCTTCCCTTCGTGGCCGAATCCATTGCGAGTGAGTCCCCCCAACCGGCAGAACAGCTTCGGGTAGATGTGCTAACCCGCGAGTATCCGCCTCATGTCTACGGCGGTGCCGGCGTCCACGTCGAGTATCTCGTCCGGAACCTGCGTGACCGGGTGGACGCGCGGGTCCACTGTTTCGCCGAGACCGGGGAGACCGGGAGCGCGGCGGGAGTGACGAGATACGGGGAGCCCTCGGACCTTAGTGGAGCCAATCCGGCGCTCACCACCATCGGCATCGACGTGGAAATGGCTGCCGGCTGCGCCGGGACCAGCGTGGTGCACAGCCACACGTGGTACGCGAACCTTGCCGGCCAGCTCGCCAAGCTCTTGTACGGCGTCCCGCACGTCGTGACGACACACAGCCTCGAGCCGCTGCGCCCGTGGAAAGCCGAGCAGCTGGGCGGCGGTTACGCGCTCTCGTCCTGGTGCGAGCGGACGGCGCTCGCGTCCGCCGACGCCATCATCGCGGTCTCCGATGGCATGCGCCGCGATCTGCTGCGCGCCTATCCCGCCATCGATCCCGCCCGCATCCACGTGGTCCACAACGGGATTGACACAGATGAGTACGCGCCGGATCCAGCCACCGACGTCCTCGCCCGGTTAGAGGTGGATCCTGCGCGTCCGATCGTTTCCTACGTTGGCCGGATCACCAGGCAGAAGGGCTTGCCGTATCTGCTGCGCGCGGCCCGCCGCCTGCCGCCCGACGTACAACTCGTGCTGCTCGCCGGTGCCCCGGACACCACCGACATCGCGCGAGAGGTCGAGGCCCTGGCAGCCGAACTCCGGGCAACCCGCGACGGTGTTGTCTGGGTTCAGGAAATGCTCCCCAAACGCGAGGTGATCCAGGTTCTTTCGCACAGCACTGTCTTCGTCTGCCCGTCGATTTACGAGCCGATGGGCATCGTCAACCTCGAGGCGATGGCCTGCGAGACAGCCGTTGTCGCGACTGCGACCGGCGGGATCCCCGAGGTCGTCGCCGACTCCGAGACCGGAATCCTCGTCCCGATCGATCAGGTTCAGGATGGCAGCGGCACGCCGGTCGATCCGGACCGTTTCGTCGAGGACCTCGCTTCAGCCATCACCGGCCTGGTCAGTCAGCCTGTGCTGGCCGCTGCCCTAGGTCGAGCCGGGCGTGAGCGGGCGGTCGCCGAATTCTCCTGGTCGTCGATAGCAGACAAGACCGTGGAGATCTACCGCTCCGTGCTGCCTCCGCCTCCATCGGTCACACCCGCCTAAGAGGCCACCCTCACCCGTGACCGCTGTCGCCTAGAGGCGACCCGCCAGCGATGATCGCTACGCGGCTGCTCGGGAGGTGGCCAGGCGCCGAGCAGACGTTCGTTGATGGATCAGGCGTTGTTCGTGCAGCCTGACTTTTCGACAAACCGCGATCAGTCAATGTGCGCCCAGCTGGACGAAAACGGCTCGAGCGTCATGCTCGCTGCAGAACGTCTGATCGCGGTTTGTTGGTAAGTCAGGTTCGACGCACATCGCCTGATCGCTTGCTGATCAGGTGAGGGTTGGGCGTGTGGTCGAGGACACGGGAGCATCGACCGTCACCACAGCGCGGTGCACCCCGGTATACCCCGGCGGTTTCCGGCAGAAGGATGCCGACGGCTGTCGGCAATCCGGGTCAAAGGTTCTGCCGGTCTGATTCTTTTGTATCTATTTCGGGGCCTTTAGCCTCTCCTAAGCGGATGTCGGCGAGCGCATCGTTGTGTTGGCCGAAGGCAGAGCCCCCTCGGGATGAGCGACGACCAAACGGCGAGCGCTGGATCGAACCCGCTTGCCGGCCCGGTTCGACTCCGGGCAGGGGCACTGGCGAAACGGATATCGTGTGCTGTCCAGTGGTGCCGTCCGCACTGCCCGGGGTCGGAATCGACCCGTCCCCCGGAGTTGCCACCTCCTTAGAGCGGCGCGGGCTGGCAAGTACGCGCATCCTCGACGTCCACGATCGCGCTTTCAGGCGAGCGGCCGTCACGGGCAAATGAGTTAAACCGACATGAGGGCCGAAGGTCCCCACCGAGGGGAACCTTCGGCCCTATCTCAAGATGCAGTCGTGATCAAACGTTGAAAGGGAGGTGGGCTGCAAGGCCGAGGCCCGCGTCTGATAGGAGCCGGGCGTCCCCGACGTTGATCGACAGGCCACACGCGTTGAGAGGGACGACGATAAGCCAGTTCGAGGTACGCGCCCGGCTGAGGGTACGCGATGGACAGCTCGAGGGTTCAAGAGACAAGCGGCCGAGATGATGCGGCAAGCGCGGGAGAAGGATACCGGAACGCTCGGGCTCGCCTGCCGTCGCTGCCGTGGATCGCAGTCGGGTTCTTGGCCGCAGGGCCAGTTCTCGCGGCGGGCGGGGTGCTCCTGATCGTCGGTGCAGTCCGTCGCCGCCAGCCAGACAAGGACGTTGTGGGAGCAACGTGAGAAGGGAGGAGCCATGGAGGGCGTCAAGGAGGCCGCGGCCGCATTCCTAGCGAACAAGCGAGTCGCAGTGACCGGTGTGTCTCGCACGCCGAAGACGCACGGGAGCAACAACGTGTACCGACGGCTGCGCGAGCGCGGCTATGAGGTGTTCGCGGTCAACCCGAACACTGACAAGGTCGAAGGCGACCGGTGTTATCACGACCTGAAATCGATCCCCGGCGGGGTCCAGGCGGTCGTGATCGGAACGCGGCCCGAGCTCGCCGAGGGCAGCATGCGGGAGTGTGCCGAGCTCGGCATCAAGCAGGTCTGGATGCATCGGGGCCCTGGCACGGGCAGCGTCTCGACCGCTGCCACCGAGTACGGCCGGCAACACGGCATCACCGTGATCGATGGCGGCTGTCCGTTGATGTTCGACCCGACCGCCGACTTCGGGCACAAGATCATGCGCCTGGTGTACGCAGGGCACGTGCCGAAGCAGGTGTGAACCACCACCGCGCACGCCAGGGTGCCGACGCCGCCTCCACGAGCCCGGCACCTCGCCCAAGGTGAACGGGCTCGAACGCCCCGTCGCGGGAGGCTAGCCGCCGCCCACGTCCCGACGATAGAAGCCGGCCAGACCGATGCCGATGAGTCCGGCCGCGAGGAGGACGAGCACGACGATCGGCATCGACGTGAAGTCGGCGACCGGCAGGCGCGGGATGTGCTCGAATGGCGAAAGGTTGTACACCCAA
>JBKPTD010000179.1:0-13312 GCA_046735375.1 Actinomycetota bacterium
GGTTCAGGAGGCGCTGTTCGCCGCGGCGCAGCAGTGGCCGGTGACCGGCATCCCGGACAACCCTCGCGGCTGGCTGATCAGGATCGCGTCGCGGCGGCTGATCGACGAGTTGCGCAGCGCGGAGGCTCGCCGGCGCCGGGAGGAGTCGGCCGCATCGATGACGCCGCGCGACGAGCTCCAGGAGCCGCCGTCCAGCGAGGCCCGGGCGCCCTCGGCCGATGACACCCTCACCCTGTTATTCCTGTGCTGCCATTCCGCCCTATCGCCGGCCTCGCAGGTCGCGCTCACACTCCGGGCAGTCGGCGGTCTCACGACCGCCGAGATCTCGCGCGCCTTTCTTGTGCCGGAAGCCACCATGGCGCAACGCATCTCACGAGCGAAGAAAACGATCAAGTCAGCGGGTGGGCGCTTTCAGGTGCCGGAACCGGCGGAGCTGCCATCGCGGCTCGCGACAGTCCTGCAGGTGCTCTACCTCATCTTCAATGAGGGCTACACAGCGACATCCGGCTACGCCCTCCACCGCGCTGACCTGTCTGCGGAAGCGGTTCGGCTCACTCGCGCGGTCCGCGCACTCCTGCCCGACAACTGCGAGGTTGCCGGGCTATTGGCGCTCATGTTGCTCGTCGACGCGCGCCGGCCCGCGCGGACCGGCCCCGGCGGCGAGCTCATCCCGATCGCCGACCAGGACCGCAGCCGCTGGAACCGGGTAGCCATCGCCGAGGGCGTCGCCCTCGTCTCGGAGGTGCTGCCTCGCGGGCACCTCGGCCCGTACCAACTGCAGGCCGCGATCGCCGCCGTGCATGACGAAGCTATGACGGCCGCGGACACTGACTGGTCTGAGATCCTCGGCCTGTACGACCTGCTGATGCTGCTGGCGCCGAGTCCTGTCGTCAGCCTCAATCACGCCGTCGCGCTCGCAATGGTGCATGGCCCGGACGCCGGCCTCGAGCAGCTCGCGAAGCTGGATGTCGAGGGCAGCTTGGTCGGCAACCACCGCCTCGAGGCGGCGCGCGCGCACCTTCTCGAGATGGCCGGCAACCGCGCCGGCGCCCTCGCGGCCTACCAGGCCGCGGCGGCGGGCACCCTCAACGTTCCAGAGCGGCGCTACCTCCAGCTCAAGGCCGCCGCATTGGGCCACCCTGACAATCCGGCGACCACTGGCACTCCGAGGACCCGTGAGGCGAGCCCTTCCGAGAACGAAGCCGTCAGATGCGAATGATGCCTACGGCCGAAGGAGCGGTGGCATGAGGAGATTGGCGGGACCGCGGCGGTAGAGCATCGCCGGCCGGCCACCACGCTTTGTCGTCCGCTCACCTACCTCGACAAGAAGGCCGTCCACGCCTGTCACTTTGCGGTGGAAATTACGCGGGTCAAGCGCAACACCCCACACGGCCTCGTAGACGCGGCGCACGTCGGCGACAGTGAATTCCGGCGGGCAGAACGCCGTCGCGAGCGGCGTGTACTCCAGCTTCGCCCTCGCCCGCTCTACTCCGTCCGCGAGGATCTGCCCGTGGTCGAATGCCAGCCTCGTGCGCCGACCAGTGAGCAGCGGGCTGACCGGGAGCCAGTGTGCGTCCGCCGCGTCAGTCGCCGCATGGGGGTCAGGCAAGTCGGGGCCCAAGCCCAGGTATGCGACCGTGACAACCCGTCCGCGTGGATCCCGGCCCGGTGCTCCATACGTTGCCAGCTGCTCAAGGTGGAGCCTGGGCATGACCACCCCGGTCTCCTCTGCGAGCTCGCGTGTTGCCGCCTCTGGCAAGCCTTCGTTGGACAGTACGAAACCCCCAGGCAGCGCCAGGTCTCCTTTGTGTGGCTCCGTGCCACGCGTCACCAGCAAGGCTTGCAGTGTGCCGTCCCTCACTGTCAGCAGCACGACATCGACCGTGACCGCTGCTTGAGGCAGGCCTGTTAGTCCGTCCACGGCTGCGATCCTATCGTCAGATTGACGATAAGTGTGGATGAGGTTTATCGTCTAGTAGACGATAAGGAGGATGGGTCATGGCCGACATCCACCGCTACCCACTCGTACGACACGTGCGCGGCGCCCCAACCATGCATCTCCGCCAGCAGAGGAGGGGTGAACTCGTCAGAGAAGGCGTGGGCCTAGCCTTTTGGTTCCGTCCGCTGACGGCCGTCTTGAGCGAGCTGCCAATCGATGATCGTGAGCTCCCGTTGCTGTTTCATGCACGAACTAGCGACTTCCAAGAGGTCTCCATACAGGCGAGTCTGACCTACCGGATCGCCGATCCCGGCTTGGCCGCGACCCGTCTGGATTTCAGCATCGATCCAGATAGCGGTCGGTGGCGGGCTTCCCCGCTCGATCAGCTCGCGTCTCTCCTATCCGAGCTTGCCCAGCAATACGCCTACGAGCTCATCGCTGGAAGCGAACTCCACACTGCCCTTACCGCTGGCCCTTCGGCTGTACGCGATCGCATCGAGGCAGGTCTCGTCGATGATGCGAGGCTTCGCTCATTGGGGATCGAGATGGTCGCTGTTCGAGTCGTGGCCGTACGCGCAGAGCCAGAGGTAGAGAAAGCGTTGCAGACTCCCACGCGAGAGCAGGTGCAGCAGGAAGCCGATCGTGCGACCTACGAACGGCGGGCGCTTGCAGTTGAGCGCGAACGCGCCATCGCCGAGAACGAGTTGCAGAACCAGATCGCGCTCGCCATTCGTGAGGAGCAGCTCGTTGCTCAGCGCGGGCAGAATGAACGACGTCGGGCCGAGGAAGCCGCCGTGGCCGCCCGGATCGACGCCACCGGCTCCGCCGAGCGGGAACGGATCCAAGCCGCCGGTCGCGCTGATTCCCTACGACTCGTGGGCGAATCCGAAGCTGCCGCCGAGACCGCCAAGCTGACCGCGTACCAGACGATTGACTCGTCGGTGCTTCTCGGTATAGCTGCCAGGGAGTTCGCCGAGTCATTGCCACGGATCGGATCACTGACCATTACACCCGATCTCCTCAGCGGAGCGTTGGCCAAGCTCAGTTCTGGGTCCGACGGTGATTCAGCCATGGCCGCTCGTGTCAAGGCTCATCGAGGCAAGAACCAATGACCCTGCGACCGCGTGCGGTCGTCGTCTACCGGCCCACCCCGCTGGAGGAGCAGCTGGCCCGGCACGGCACGAAGGGCGCCGCGGAGTTCTTCCTCGCCAGCCGTGGCCGCAATTTGGCCGATATAGATTCACGCCATCAAGCGGTGCGCACAGCGCTTGATGCGGTCGGCGCGGCTATCCCACCCGACTGGCGCCGGGGAATGGTTGCCCGCGTCGATTTGGATCGGTTCCTGTTCGAACCCGAGGACATCGTGATCGTTGTCGGTCAGGACGGACTTGTCGCTAACGTCGCGAAGTACCTTGACGCCCAGCCGGTGCTCGGTGTGAATCCCGAACCCGGGGTAAACCCGGGTGCTCTTGTGCCACTTGCCATCAACGAGCTTGGTGCACTGTTGCCGTCAGTGGCGGCGGGTCGCGCACAGCTCGAGCTGCGGACGATGGTCCGGGCGGCGACCGATGACGGTCAGGGGCTGATCGCGCTCAATGAGGTGTATGTCGGTCACCCCACGCATCAGTCGGCGCGGTACCAGATCATCGCGCCACAGCACCTGGGTGAGCGCCAGTCGTCGTCGGGTGTGCTCATTGGGACTGGGACTGGTTCAACTGGCTGGTGCCGGTCAGTTTGGCAGGAGCGCCAAAGCCGTTTGCAGCTGCCGAGACCTACCGACCACTCGCTGATTTGGTTTGTCCGTGAAGCCTGGCCTTCGCCGGTCACCGGGACCACCTGGACAGAGGGTCTGCTAGGTCTGGACGAATCTCTCGTGATCATCTCGGAGGGAGACGGTCTCGTCGTCTTCGGCGACGGCATCGAACGGGATCATCTGACCTTGGTCTGGGGTCAGCAAGTGACGGTCCGACGGTCCACAACCCAGCTCGTGCTCGTCCAGCCGCATGGTGCTTGAGTCGCCTCCTGGACTGCTCGCCGATGATCTCGTTACTGGATTGTCACGTGGGCGGCCTGGACGGCTGCGGTGCCACCTAGCGCGCCGGCGGGCTAGACAGCCTTGCTGCTCGTTGAACCGTGACAGGAATCCGGGGCGCTGTCACACTCACAGCGACGATGGCCGGCTGTTCGAGAGCTTCACTTGCCGGCACAGGCCTACGGGTTGGAGGTCGCAGATGGTTGGAGCGCTGCTCCTCGGCTTCGTCGTGGGAGTGATCGCACGCGCCCTCATGCCGAATGACGTGTTCCGCGGCATGAGCGGACCTAAGTCGTGGTTGGTCTCGCTCATCGTGGGACTCCTCGGCGCCCTCGTCGGTTACTTCCTCTTCACCGTCCTTCTCGGCATCGGGGATACGGACATCTTCGATTGGGGCGGCTTTGTGGGCGCCCTCATCGGCACGCTGATTGTGCTGCCGATCGCGGGGTGGGTCCTGCGCCGCTTCGGCTCCAAGTCCACCGTCTAGCCGAGACGGCGGGGTCAAGCGCTAGGCCGATGACGGGTGCTTAGGCTCGACCCTCCGCGGCGATGAAGCGCGTCGCCACCATCGCATCGCACCGCGCGCCGGCTGGCGTCGACATGTGCACGCCAGCCGGCGTCGTGGTGCCTACCCGGCGGTGTGAACGGGTTCTCGTTCGGTTGCAATCTCCTCGAGCGAGACGTCCGGCTTCTTTGCCAGGGTGCTCGGCCACCACATCTTGCTGCCGACGTCGAGGTTGAGCGCCGTCACCAAAACCGAGCGGACGATCAGAGTGTCGAGGAGCACACCGAGAGCGACCGTGAACCCGATCTCGGCGAAGGCGACCATCGGGATGGTGGCGAGGACCGCGAACGTGCCGGCCAAAACCAGGCCCGCGGAGGTGATGACGCCGCCTGTTGCGGCGAGTCCGATGAGTGCACCCCGCCGGGTCCCGTGCTGCTTTGCCTCCTCGTGGACACGGGTCATCAGGAAGATGTTGTAGTCGATACCCAGGGCCACCAGGAAGACGAAGACGAACAACGTGAAGCTCGTATCGACACCGGCGAAGTGGAACAGGTTGTCGAAGATCAGCCAGCTCAGTCCGAGCGCTGCCGCGAAGGACAGCACAACCGTGGCGACGAGGATCACTGGCGCCACGATTGCCCGCAACAGAATCGCAAGGATCACCAGGACCACGAGCAGGATGAGCGGCATGATGACTCGGTTGTCGTGGGCGGAGGCACGGTCAACGTCGAGGGCGACCGCCGTGTCGCCGCCGACCAAGGCGTTGCCGTCGGGCACGGCATGGACCGTTTCGCGGACACGGTCAATGGTCGCTCGCGCCTGCGGGCTGTCGGGGGCGGCCTGCAGCGTTCCCTCCATGTAGGCCACGTTGCCGATAGTCCGCGGCTCGCTCACCGAGGCGATGCCGGGCGTGGACTCGAGGGCCTGTTGGACCGCTGCCGCCTGCGATGCGGATGCGATCACAGCTACCGGCTGTCCCGATCCCGCGGGGAAGTGCCTGGCCAGCACCTCCTCGCCGACGATGGAGTCGGGCTTGTTGGTGAAGCTGTCCTTGTTGGACAACACACCGGCGTTGATGCTGAGCAAGCCAAGGGCGGCCACGACGAGCACGCCAGCGGTCACGGACCACACAACGCGGGGCCGCCGAGCGATCGCCCGTCCAGTCCGCGCCCAGAGCCCCGTCTCGGTCGGCTCCGCCGAACCGAAGGCTGGCTTCTTGGGCCAGAAGATCCACCGGCCGAAGACGACCAGCAGAGCAGGCAGCAGGGTGAGCATGGCGGCCATCGCCACCACAATGCCGATGGCCAGCACCGGGCCGAGGTCACGGGTGGAGTTCATCTCAGCAGCGAGCAGGCAGAGCATGCCGAGCGCGACCGTCGCTCCGGAGGCGAGGATTGCTGAGCTTGCCCGGTGCAGGGCGAACGCCATCGCCTCGTGCCGATCGCGGTGCCGGCGCAGCTCCTCTCGGTAGCGAGCAACAACTAGCAGCGCATAGTCGGTGCCTGCGCCAAAGACAAGCACGGTCAGGATGCCGGCGCTTTGCGCGTTCACCGTGAGACCGGCGTGCTTTGCGAGGAGGTAAATCACAGCTTGGGCGCTGAAGAGCGCCACCACAGCGGACAGGACCGGCAAGATCCACAAGATCGGGCTGCGGTATGTCAGCAGCAAGATAAGAATGACCACGCCAAGTGCCGCGAACAACAGCGTCGAGTCGATGCCCTCAAAGGCCTTCGCGAAGTCAGAGGTCACGCCGCCGGGACCGGTGATGTAGACATTAAGGCCGCTGGCGTTGGATGTGGCGATGGCCTTCATGTCGTCGACGATGCCGGGGACGTCTTGCCAGCCGTTCTTCCCGATGTCAATGGTGACAATGGCTTCCAGGGCCTTGCCGTCCTGCGCCAGGGTCGGTCCCTGCGGGTCGCCGACAACCCGGTCCACCTGTCGGTAGCGGCTGATGTCCGCCGCCACCTTGGCCTTGTCGGCATCGGTCACGCCGCTCGGGCGCTCGTAGACGATGACGGTCGGGATGGTGTCCCCAGGTTGGAACTTCTCGGACTGCTGGACCACCTTGGTCGCCTCGGCGCTGCCCGGCAGCCAGTTAACCGCCTCGTTCTCCTGAACGCCGTTGAACTTGCTCGCCAGCGGCGACGCCACGGCGAAGATGATGAGCCAAAAGACGACGACCAGCCACTTCGTCCTCCGGCCACCTACGAACGTGGCGATCCTGCGTGTCGGACTCATGGGTGATCCCCCAGTGAAGTCGGCGGTGTATGCAGGTTTCTACATGTAGCAGAGACGTCCGACAAACTATTTCCGCGAGCCTGAAGACAGGGGAACCCTGATCATCCCTGAGATCTCCCCGATCTTCGTTGGACCGACCAACCATCAGACGCTCAGCCATTCCGCCGGGTTAAGCCGTGGCTGCGCGACTGATCTCGCCTCGCCGGGCCCTCAAGCCCGAGGCAGTCGGCATGGCCTGAACATCGCTCATTGGATCTTCCTTATCGTGTTCGTCTCAGCAGTACGACGACACAACCCATCGGAATGTGACGGGGCGCCCACCTCACACTTCGCCGCGTGCCCACAGGACCTGATCGAAGCCGCATGGGCCGAGGAGATGGCCCGAGAAGCCCGGGCGGGGGAGCATGGTGGAGGAGCGTCGGCCGAAGCCTGGCGCCGGGACGTCGTCGGGAGGTCAGGTGGAGACCTGGGATGCGATCAGAGCCCGCCGAAATGTACGGGCGTACCAGGACCGTCCGATTGCACGTACCGACCTGGAGCGGATCCTCGAGGCCGGACGCCGCTCGCCTTCGGCAGCCAACCGGCAGTCGTGGGACTTCGTCGTCGTCACCGATCGGGGGCAGCTGCAGGAGCTGTCCAAGGTGTGGCAGTACGGCCAGCATGTGGCGTCATCCGCCGCGACAGTCGGCCTCGTCGCATCGATCCCGCCAGACGGCCGTGATCGCGACGGGACACTGTACGACCTCGGCCAGGCGACGATGTCGATGATGCTGGCGGCAGCCGACCTCGGCATCGGCAGTTGCCACTCCTCGGTCGGTGACCAGGAGCAGGCGCGCAAGGTCCTCGGCTTTCCCGACGACCGACTCTGTGCCTATCTCGTGGCCTTCGGCTACCCGGCTGATCGTCCGTTGGCACCGATCATGCGCCCGAACCGCCGCCCCTTCGACGATGTCGTTCACTGGGACCGCTGGTAGGCATCCGAACGGCGCCCCGGGAAATCCCGGGGCGCCGCGCCGTTGACGCCGGGGCCGGTCAGGTCGTCAACGCCTCTTCGCGAACGCCGGGCATCCGGAACTCGGTCTCGGGAGGCGTCCGGCGCAGGTGCAGCAGCCCGAGGATCGAGAGAACCAGCATGACCCCGCCGAGTGCGAAGCTGACGATCGCGCCGTAGAGCGCGATTTGGCCCATCTTCCAGAACGCGTAGGCGTTGAGCAGCAGACCACGCAGCGTCTCGCCGCGGAACAGCGTTTGCGCTTGTCCCTGCAGCTGCTGGTCGGTCGGATTCGCCAGCGCCTTGGCGCTTACCTGGGCATAGGTCTGGCCGTCGGCCACCCCGTTGAGGTGCACGTTGATGTAGTGGTCGGCGTACGCCTTGGCCTGCTCGCCGGTCGTCAGCTGCTGGCCCGCGTACTGGTTCAGGTAATTGCCGATCTCCGGCGGCTTCAGGGCGTCGCTGCCCTTCGGCGGGAAGAAGATCTGCTGGGCGACCAACTGGTCGTGGACGCTGTTGTTCGCGAAGCTGTAGCCCCACAGCAACAGCCCGCCGGCCACGAACAACACAATCGTCAAAACGAACCCGCCGGCAGACAGGATCGCATCGAAGGTTCTCCGGCGCATTTCCGGCCCCTTTCCTTCTGGGCTGCCGCTCCGCCGCGGGTTTGGCGGGTAGGGCAGCACCTCTGTCGTCACGATCTCTTGGAGGACCATGGGGCAAGTAGGAGCGAAGGTCCCGGCCGTTTCGCCATTGGGCCCAAGCGCCCTGGGCCGCTGTGCCTTCGGTTGCCGACGTGTCACTTACTCGGGATTGCCTGCTGCCCTTGTCCACAGAGTGGCCGGTTCGTCGCGCAGCGTGATCAGGATTCGCCTACGCTGTCCGGCCATGGTGAGCGCGATGGTGACCCGCAGGGCGAGCCGCTTGTGCCTCGACCGCGTCGTCGGCCTGATCGTCCTCGCACTCATCGGCGCCTGCGGTGGGGGTGATGGTTCGCAGCCGTCCGGGTTACCGCCGCTGACCGCCACGGCCGGCTCATCCTCCGAAGCGGGACTTGTGACGACGAGCCCGACTGCACAGGGCGAGGCGCGGGCGCAGACGCCGGCTGGGGCCGCAGCGTTCACCCGCTTCTACCTCGGTTTGATCAACGACGCCTACCGGACCGGCGCGTCCGAACCGTTACGCCGCTACGCCGGGCCGAGCTGTGCCTCGTGTACGAGCATCGCCGCTGCAGTCGACGACATCTACGACAAAGGTGGCAGGGCAGAAGGCGGGCGCTTATCCGTCAAGAGGGTCGCCGCAACCGGGATCAGCCCGACCAGCCAGCCCACGGTGGTGGCCGACATCGCGGTGAGCCCCTACAGGCAGATTGACGGCAGTGGAAGGGTCGTCCACAAGGTCGCCGCGAGACAGACCGTGCTCCTTGTCGACGTGGAGTGGTCGAACGGAACCTGGCGGATCAAGGGGATTCGCGACCAGACGGGCGATGCCTCGTGAAAGATACGCGAGGACGCCCTCTGTTCCGGCTCGCGACCGTCCTGGCGACGGTCGCCATCTGCTCGCTATCGGCCCCGATTGCGTTCGGGCAGGACGAGGACAGCGACTACGTTCTCAGCCGCCTCGATGACCATAGCGACACCGCGGAAGTCCTCGGCGGCGACGTCGCTGACCTCTCGAGTGTGGGTACGCAATCGGGTGCCGGCGGGCGCGTCATCGTTCAGGTCACCTGGACGCCCGCATGCGCGGGGAGTAACCCCGCTCTGGCCGGGACCCTCTGCCCCTCGGCAACGACGTTATGTCCGTCGGTGGAGAACGGTGCACAGGTCCGTATGTGGCGATGGACGCGCCAGTGGGATCTGGTCGCTGGGAAGGCCATCACCGCCTGGCAAGTTGCCGGAGTCGAATGCGTTGGTTCAGAGATCGCGAGGACTCCGGATGTCAGACACCTTCTTCTGCGGACATTTCGGGACCGTGTGAAGCTCCTGGCCGCGACGGTCGAGATTCAGCCATCGAATGGACGCACCCTCGTCAACCTTGACACGATCTTCTATACGGAGGACCGGAGCCGGACGGTCACAGGCATCGACGTTCTCGGCCGGAGTGTGGACCTACGCCTGACGGCTGCGGCCTACCGCTGGTTCTTCGGTGATGGCGAGGCGACAACGACGGCGGGTCCCGGAAGGCCGTACCCGAGCAAGGACGTCAGCCACCGCTATTCGGCGTCCGGGGTCGTCGCCCCACGAGTCGATGTCACCTATACCGGGGAGTACCGCGTTGACCGTGGGCGCTGGATGGACATCGCCGGCGACGCCACTGTTACCGGGCGGACAGTCCCGCTCACCGTCGTCGAGGCCCGATCGGAGTTCGTCGCCGGTTAAGGCCCGCATCCAGCCTTAGAGCGACCTGCCGTGCCCGCGCTCCTGCAATATCCACGTGTTGTCGTCCGGATCGCTGAAGTCCGCGAACGACTCATAGTCGTTGCGCTGTGGGTGGGCACCGTGTTGCCATTTGCCATCCTCGAGGTGCCGGATCTCGCTGACTTCCACCCCTCGCTCGACGAGTTCGGCACGTGCGGCCTCGATGTCGGTGACCACGAGGTGCATGCCCTTGATGGATCCGGGTGCCGCAGTGGTGAGCCCGAGCCCGATCGTGATCGAGCAGGCCGAGCCGGGTGGTGTGAGCTGAACAACCCGGAAGTCGTCGCTCGGCTGATGGTCGACATCAAGCGTGAAGCCGGCCTTGTCGACGTAGAAGGCCTTGGCGCGGTCCACGTCGGTCACGGGAAGTAGGACGAGTTCGAGTTTCATGTCCACCATTGGGGTCTCCCTTGGCTCGTCGTTGCACTGTCAAACGCCGGCTCGCCGGAAACTCATCGGTTTCAGATGAGATCGCGCCCGAGTGGTCCGCAGCGGTGGAATCCGGCTCAGTGGCGAGACGGTCATAGCGTGAGCAGAACGATGCCGGTGGCGACGAAGATCGAGGCGGCGACGCGGGCGCGGCCGAACCGTTCGTGGAAGACGATCGTCCCGATGAGTGCTCCGGCGATGATGCTCGTCTCCCGCAGCGCCGAGATCGGCGCCAAGGCAGCGCGCGTTTGTGCCCACAGCACCAAGCCGTACGCGGCCAGGCTGATCCCGCCGCCGGTCAGTCCCGGCAGCCAGATCGGCCTGACCTGCTCGATCAGGGCGCCGCGCCGGACGCTGATTGCAGCAAGGGCGACTGCGCCGCCTTCGAGCAGGATGAGCCACCCGACGTAACCCGCCGCGCTGCCGGAGCGGCGCACGCCGACACCATCAATGACGGTGTACGCGGCGATGGTGAGGCCGGTGCAGATCGCCGCCGCCACCGCCCACCGGTCGGCCCTGCTGGCGGCCGCACGGCCGGTCAGGGCGAGGCTGGACAAGGCGAGGAAGACCATCGCGACGCCGAAGGTCTGTGTTGGGGTGGGAACCTCACCGACGAACACGGCGGCGAGGATGGTGACGACCAGCGGCGCGGTCCCCCTTGCGAGCGGGTAGGTCTGGCTGAAGTCGCCGAGCCGGTAGGACTGCATGAGTCCGAGGGTGTAGGCCAGATGTACGGCGACGGAGCTCGCGAGGTAGGGCCAGGCAGCCGCGGCCGGCATCGGCGCGAACGCGGTGAGCGGCGCCGCGAACAGTGCGCCACCGGCCCCGACCAGAGCCAGCGCGAGGAACTTGTCCTTGATCGAGTGAGCGATCGCATTCCATGTGGCGTGAGCGACAGCCGCCGTGAGCACCGCGAGCGTCACCGATGCCTGGAGGCCTGACTCGACGGCGACGGCGATCTCCTCGGGTTAGTTCGTCATGCCGGTGGCACCGTACGCCATCCTGGGCATCGCTGCGTTGGAGGGCGTGCGTACGCATGTCTGATCGAAAGCACGCGTCAACGGGGCATGCGCGCGGGTGCCTGATCGATTGCTCGCATCTTCAGAGCATGCGTACGCGTGCTTGATCATCGTCGCGTCGTCTGGTGCTGACGGCGTCGCAGGCGTCGCTACGGGAGGAGGAGGTTGACGTCGCCGAATTCGTGCCAGAGGTATCCCTCGTCCAACGCTCGCGCGTAGCAGCTCCGTAGCAGGGCGCTGCCGGCGACGGTCTCGAGCATTGCGAGGTGTGACGCAGCAGGTTCGTGGAAGCCGGTGAGGAGTCCATCGACGACTCGTACGCCAGCCGCCGGCGTCACGACGAGGTCAGTCCAGCCTTCCGATGCGTGGACCAGACCCTGCGGATCGGTGGCGCTTTCCAGCGCGCGAACGACAGTGGTACCCACCGCGATCACGCGGGCCCCGGCGCGGCGAGCTTCGTTGACCAGCCTCGCGGTGGAGCTAGGCACGCCGAAACGCTCCGGATACGGCTTCTCATGCGCTTCCGGCGAGGCGACACCGGTGTGCAGGTCGATAGGAGCGATGACGATCCCGTTCGCCACCAGCCTGGTGACGACTGCCTCGCTGAACGGCCGGGCGGCGCTCGGCATCTCGGCGCTTCCGGCACGGATCCGGTCAACGGACGGAGCAAAGACAGTCTGGTATGCCGACAACGGCCAGTCACGGTCGACGTAGGCATAGCGAATCGGCCGGCCGTACCTCAGCAAGTGCGGCACGACATCCACCATGAACCGTGCCGTCCACAGCCGGCCTCGGGTGTAGGGACCGAGCAGGCGCACCGAGCCGCCGCCGCGAAGCCCGTACACCTGCCCGGCAACGCCGGCCGCGAAGGGTACGGTCGCCCCGCCCACCCGCCGTCGCAGCTCAACCACCCACGTTCCGTCCGGCAGTTCGGTCGAGACATGGACAACAATCTCGTCGCCAGCCTGCTGTGCAGGGTCTATGGACCGCTCGCCCGCTCGTGGTTCGTGCGGGATGCGCTTGGCGTCGACCGGAACGCGCTGACTACGCAGCCGCGCCCTCGCCCGCGAGGTCGTTCCAATGGCAGCCGGCAGCGTCGCTGACGTGTTGACGACGAGGATGTCGCCTGGCGAGAGGACAGTCGGCAGGTCGCGGAACCGCTGGTCGCTGACCTCGCCGGACGCCCTCCGGCCGACGAGCATACGGACGCCGTCCCGCGGCAGGCCTCGCGCCTCGGGCGGTTCGTGTGCCTCGAGCCCGGGCGGGAGCGTGAAGTCGAGAGCGGTCATGTCGACGCTCACGGCAGCCTCCCGTCCGCGGAACCCGTGGGATTGGTCGCGGACTGCGTCGGCGAAGGTGCTTCGCTCCAGATGAGCACATCGACGCCGTGGGGATCGGGAAGTCGAAAGGCGTAGTACCCGCGCGGATAGACCGTCGGCGGCCGTGCTCCGAGCGCCTGAGTGGCTACAGACGCGCCAGCGGCCGCTGCGGACGACGGTGGGGACGGGTCTGAGGTCGATGAACGGGCGGTCGTCGCGGTTGCTGGCGCCACGAGGCGCTGGTACTCGGCGTCGACCTCAGTCCAGGTGGGCAGCTCCAGCGCGATCGTCAGCCCGGTCGGCACGTTGGTTCGCCCGTTGGTGTTCGCGACGAACTCAAGAAGGGACCCAGGGGCGGCCTCCAGCACGACCGCATTCTCTGAGTCGTTGTGCCACTCCTCGACCCGGCGCAGCCCCAGC
>JBKPTD010000180.1:0-3557 GCA_046735375.1 Actinomycetota bacterium
GGCCTGACGCTCGGCGGTGGGCTGGGGATCCTCGGCAGGAAATACGGTGTCACCTCCGATCGCCTGGCCAGTGCTCAGATCGTTCTGGCGGACGGTCGCCTGATCGAGTGCGATGAGGCCCACGACGCGGACCTGTTCTGGGCGCTACGAGGGGCGGGCGCCGGCAACTTCGGAGTGGTGACATCGCTGGTCTTCCGCGCTGTCTCCGCGCCTTACGCAACGAATTTCCACCTGGCGTGGCCGCTCCGCAGCGCGGCCGCCGTGATCGAGGCCTGGCAGGGATGGGCCCCGCTCGGACCCGACGAGCTGGCCGCGAGCTTGAAGGTGACCGCCGCCGCGGAGGTCGACCAGCCGGCATCTGTCGACGTTTACGGAGCACTCCTCGGGACCGAGTCCGATGCGACCGAGCTGCTCGACGAGCTGGTCGTTCGGGCGGGCTCGGATCCAATCAGGGCGTCGGCCGAGCACATGTCGTTCATGCAGACGAGGCAGTTCTGGGCGCAACTGGGTGATGCGGAAGGCGGGCAGGCGCCCGCTGCACCTGCCCCGACGGCGGAGCAGCCTTATTTCGTCGCCAAATCGGAGTTCTTCAACCGGCCACTGCCAGCCGAAGCCATCGCCGCGCTGATGGAGACCTTCGTGCAGGACCGAGCCCAAGGCGAGTCCCGCGAGCTGGACTTCATGCCGTGGGGTGGCGCGTACAACCGCATGCGACCTGACGCCACCGCCTTCGTCCATCGCGGTGAGCTCTTCCAGCTCAAGCATTCGGTCGTGATCGACCCCAGTGCGTCCACGCGGGAGAAGGCAGCCACGCATCAGTGGGTAGCCCGGTCGTGGGCGTCGGTGCATCTGTGGGGGTCGGGCCGGGTGTTCCCAAACTTCCCAGATCCGGAGCTGGAGGACTGGGCAAGCGCCTACTACGGCCCGAACTACCAGCGGCTGGTGCAGGTCAAGGCACGGTATGACCCAGCGAGCTTCTTCCGCTTCCACCAGTCGCTACCAGTTCGCTGACGATCGATATTTGGAGGCATCGCGGTCAGTGGGCGATCTTGCAGCTGTGTTGCGATGCGATCGATCTAATATGAGTCGTCTCGTCGACCGCGCCTCCAGCCGCGGACTGGTTATGCCGTACGCAGACGACGGTGACGGGCGAGTCACCCTGGTGCGGCTGATCCCCGAGGGCGAGCACCTGGCACGGCGGACGCGTACGGTTGCCGCCAGGCCCGCCCGGGACAGGAAGCGCTAGAGGTCGGCCTCCGCCAGGTAACGCTCGGCCGCATGGTCAACCGCCATCCGGAACGCAATGATCGCCGGATGGCTGCCCGCGCCGCGCCGATGGGTCACCGCGACTCTTGCCACGACCGGCAACGGCGTGAGTACGACGCCGGCCGGCCGACTCGTTGCTCCGAGCCCGGGCAGCAGCGCCTGCCCGTGCCCGGCCGCGACGAGCGCGAGCGCTGTCGGGAAGTCGTCGGTCTGGTGCCGGATGCGCGGCTGGAACCCGGCTGCTTCGCAGATCCGCCGGGCCGCGAGACCGCACAAGTTATCCGACTTGCCCATGATCCACGTGCCGTCGCGGAACGAGCCGACAGGGTCGCCCGGATCAGCCGGCCGGCGGTGGGACGCGAGAAGCATCGCCTCAGTAAGCACAACGGTCGACTCCAGCGCGAGATGCTCAGGCACCGGGACGAGGTCATAGTCCTGGGTCAGGGCCGCGTCCAACGTGCCGGTGCGCAGCGCTTCCGCTGCATGCACCGGGTCGTCCTCCTCGACGACAAGCTCCAGACCGGGGTGGTCCCGGCCGAGCTCCACCAGCGCGCTCGGCAACAACGTGCGGGCCGCGGAAGGTACGGCCGTCGATGATTGGGCACAGTCACGTTGAAGCGCAGCACCAGCACCGCGCGCTGGCGTGGCGCGATCTGCTCCAGCGCCGGACACATGCGGCCGCGGTCGGCGCCTTCGGCGGCGCCGTCGGGCCGCCCGACCTCCTCGGAGCCGCGCGAAGTCGCGGCCGTCAGCGGACGGCTCATCGGGGGCTAGAGCACGCTAGGAACGAACGCTGTGACTTGTAGTGGAAGGTCGACGTGACCAGTGATCGACGTCCATAGCCCATAGCTATGACAGCATCTATTGGACGTCTTCGCCCGCGAGACTGATCGTGGTGACATGGGGAACGAGGAACTCCGTGCGGTCGTGGATGGTATCGACGCCGGCTATTTCACGGATACCTTGACGGTGGATTTCGGGGAGCCGACCGAGCGAACCGCCGACGGTCTGATAGCCGAATGGGCGGCCATCCTCCATCGGGCCAAGCGCAGCCACCATCTCCGCACCCACCATGCCTACGAGGGCAATGACTCCGCCGCGGCCGTCTACTCACACGCGTACATCATCAACGTGCTCGACGGCCATGTCTGGGAGCTGTGGGCAACGTTCGTCCACCGGTTGGTACGGATGCAGGCGGGCTGGCGGAAGCGCGACGAAGGGTTCGTCGAGCAAGTCGATCATCTGCAGTGCTTTGCGGCGGGCGAGGCGGTGACCAGCAGGAAGGGCGACGAAGCGCGACTCGATCCGCAGGACACGGGTCTCGATCACGTCGTCGGGTACCGATCAGAAGCCCCGACCACGCAGGGCTACCCCACCCACACCAACAATCGGACGCGCTCATGGCGATCCGACGCGAAAGCTCCATTCATTGACCCTTCATGTCCCTGGATGGCGTCATCGAGGCACCCGACCGGTGGCACTTCGCCTACTACAGCGACCAGATGGGCCAGCAGCTCCGCGCGGAACTGGAATCAGCCGGCGCTATGCTCCTCAGCAGGGTCACCTACCAGGGGTTCGCCGCCTACTGACCACAGCAGCCCCCTGACACCCCATTCGCGGACCTGAACAACACCATCCGCAAGTACGTCGTGTCGACCACCCTGGACAAGGCCAACTGGAACAACACGACCCTGATCAACCGGAACATCCCCCAAGCGATTCGCGAGCTCAAGCAGCAGCCCGGCGCTGACCTGCACATCACCGGCAGCGCAACCCTCGTCCGATCGCTGCTGGAAGCCGGCCTGCTTGACGAACTTCGCATCCAGCTGTCCCCGGTCATCGTGGGGTCGGGCAAGCGCCTGTTCCCAGACGGCGCCGCCTCGATGGGGCTGGAGCTGGTCGAGTCCAACACGCTGCCGCACGGCGTCCTGGCGCTGGTCTACCGCCGCGCAGCAAGGTGACAACGGAGCACTCGCCTGGCCGGGCGGCCGATCCCGGTCACTGACCACAAGCAGCGGGCAGCCGACCGCTGTCCACGAAGAGCAGTACGCCACCGTCGTAGCCATCGCCCCACCGACCACGAGTGGGAACTGGCCGGCCTACCGTGTTGCTGGGCTGGCGGCGCCGTTACTCGTCTCAACCATGCCCGGATGGTTGCAGGCCTTCGCGAACCACCAACCGGTCTCGGCGACCGCGTCGGCGGTGCGAGCGCTCACGCTCGGCGGACCGACCGCCGGCGAGGTCTGGAAAGCGATCGCATGGTGCGCGGCAATCCTGCTCGTATTCGCCCC
>JBKPTD010000181.1:0-7823 GCA_046735375.1 Actinomycetota bacterium
TGCGCGCCCTTTGTGTCGATACCGGATACCAGCCTGAGCCACTTCTCGCCCCGGCCGAGCTGGGGGCGGCTGCGGGAGCGGCGGCGTACGACGTCGTGAGGTTGGAAACCGTTGCCGAGCGAGTGGCGCGGTCAGGGACAAGCGCCGCCGAATTCGCCCACGCCGTACGCGCCCAGCTGGCCGAGGAGAGCAAGACCGCGGTCGGGGTGAAGAGCATCCTGGCCTACCGGGTCGGTCTCGCGCTCAGTGGATCGCGGCCGACCGATGCCGAGGTTGCGAACGCGGCAGGCCGGTGGCTGGCAGCCATCGACGACGGATCGCCGGTACGGCTGGCAGATGAGGTGCTGCACCGATTCCTGATCTGGTGCGGTATCGATCTGCACCTGCCCGTCCAGATCCACGTCGGCTATGGCGATGCCGATATTGAGCTGCACCGGTGCGACCCATCACTGCTCACCGAGCTGCTCCGGGCGCTTCAGCCCACCGGCGTACCAGTCGTCCTGCTCCACAACTATCCGTTCCATCGACAAGCCGGCTACCTCGCCCAGGTGTTCCCCACTGTGTTCATCGACCTGTCGCTGGCGACGCACAACGTCGGATGGCGAGCAGGCGCGTTGTTCGCCGAGACGCTGGAGCTTGCGCCGTTCGGCAAGGTTCTTTACGCCTCCGACGCCTTCGGCCTCCCGGAGCTCTATTACTTGGGCAGCGTTCTGTTCCGCCGCGGGCTGGCCCGGGTCTTGCGCGACGGCATCGATGAGGAGAGCTGGAGCCAGGATGACGCCATCCGGATCGCTGACTTGATCGGCGTGGAGAATGCCAGCCGGGTTTATGGCATCGAGCGGTGATTCGCGCGATAGCGGGCGCCTGTCCGGGTCAGACGGTTCCTCGCAGATCCGATGTCACGAAGCGGTAGCCTTCGTTGACTGTGCGTAGATGCATCGACCACGACCAACCCGGAGAGGGCAGATGACCGTCAGCTCAGCCGGAAGCGCCGGCGCCACCACATCGGCCGAGACTCATCCGCTGCAGCGGTTGTCGGCCGAGGAGATCCGCGCCGCTCGTGCCCTCTTTGAAACCAAGGGCATGCTCACCCCGACGACTCGCTTCGCGCTGCTCGGGCTGGAGGAGCCGCCCAAGGACGTGGTGCTGAGCTTCGTGCCAGGCGACGCCGTCGACCGGCGAGTACGCGCGGTCTTGCTCGATACCGCCAACGGCCAGGCGCAGGCGATCGTCGCTTCGCTTACACGGGGTGAGTTCGACTCCATCGTCGACATCAACCCGGCCGTTGACGGCCAGCCGCCGATCTTGCTCGATGAGCTTGTCACGGTGGACGAGATCGTCAAGGCGGATCCGGGCTGGTGTGCGGCGATGGCGCGCCGTGGGATCACCGATCTATCCCTTGTCCGGCCATGCCCGCTGTCGGCGGGGAATTTCGGCCTCGAAGGCGAGGAGGGACGGCGGGTCCTGCACGTTCTGTCCTTCCTTGCGCATCGGCCGGAGGACCACTGCTGGTCGCACCCCATCGACGGCGTCGTCGCCTATGTCGACCTCATCGAGCGGCGCGTCATCGAGCTCATCGACCATGAGGTGATGCCGGTCCCCAGCGAGGAAGCCAACGTCGACGACCCCGCATACGTAGGCCCGACGCGTACGACCTTAAAACCTATCGAGATCACCCAGCCGGATGGCCCGAGCTTCACCATCGACGGCGATGTCGTGTCCTGGGATAACTGGACCTTCAGGGTCGGCTTCGATCCGCGCGAGGGCCTGGTGCTCCACCAGATCTCCATCCGGGATGGCGAGCGCGACCGTCCGGTGATCTACCGTGCGTCGGTAGCCGAAATGGTCGTCCCATACGCCGATCCGAGCCCGGTGCGGTTCTGGCAGAGCTATTTCGATTCCGGCGAATACCTGCTCGGCACGCAAGTCAACTCACTCGAGCACGGCTGCGACTGCCTCGGCGAGATCCGCTATTTCGACGCCACCCTCGCCGACACCGACGGGCAGCCGTACGTGGTACCCAACGCGATCTGCCTCCACGAAGAGGACTACGGCGTCGTCTGGAAGCACACCGACATCTTCACCGAGTCCAAGGAGACGCGTCGGCAGCGGCGCCTGGTGATCTCCTTCTTCGTCACCGTCGGCGTGTACGACTATGGCTTCTACTGGTACTTGTACCTCGACGGCACCATCCAGCTAGAGGTCAAGGCGACCGGCGTGGTCTTCACCTCGGCCTACGTGCCCGGCAGCCCGTACGCGAACGAGATCGCCCCCGGCCTCGGCGCGCCCTATCACCAGCACCTGTACTGCGCCCGGCTGGACATGATGGTCGACGGCTCGGTCAACGCGGTTGACGAGCTTGACGCACAGGAGGTGCCGGTCGGTCCGGGCAACCCGCACGGCAACGCTTTCACCCGCAAGGCGCTGCGGCTGCGTACCGAAAAGGAAGCGGCGCGGGTGGCCAGCCCGTCGCTCGCGCGGACTTGGCGGATCGTGAACCCGGACAGCACGAATCGGCTTGGCCAACCCGTCGCCTACGAGCTGCGTCCCGAGGCGCAACCGCTCCTGCTGACCGACCCGGAATCGGCCACGGCCAAGCGAGCCGCGTTCGCGACTCGGCACCTCTGGGTGACCCGCTACGACCCCGACGAGCGCTACCCCGCCGGCGATCTGATCAACCAGAATCCGGGCGGCGCCGGCCTGCCGCAGTTCGTGGCGAACGACCGGCCGCTCGACGGCGAGGACATCGTGCTTTGGCACACCTTCGGCGCGGCTCACTTCCCCCGCCCCGAGGACTGGCCGATCATGCCCGTCGAATACTGCGGCTTCACCCTTAAGCCCGTCGGCTTCTTCGATCGCAATCCGACCCTCGACCTGCCCAAGGCCGTGAGCGCACACTGCGAGAGCGGAGCCCCGCACCACTAGCTACATCGGGCGAGTGAGCACCATCCGAGTCCTTTGACTGAGCAGATTGATGACTCGACTCACGAGAGCCGAGGAGAATCCGTATGCTGACTGCGCGCGGCGGGGCAATGGGCGCGACAGGACGTGGAGCGTCTGCTCCCATTGAGGTGTCGAGGCGCGAACGTGGGCTATGGGTGCTCGTCATCGGATTGAGTGGTGCGAGTCGTGACACCGCTGGAGCGGCGTTGATCCACATCGCGTCGAGGCGCGTGCCGATCCTCGCGCCCTCTGTGCGAGGTGTCGGATGACCGCGGAGGTCCCACCCGAGGCCGTCGAGGCTGCCTGTCGCGCGGTTTGGGATGATCCCGCCGCCGTGTCTCGGCTCGGGGAGCAGGTGTGGCCATACCTCAACGCAGCCGCGCCCTACATCGCGGCAGCCGCGGCGCTCCGGATCGCGCAGCGGATCAAGTGGCAGGCCGAAGCGCTGGAAGCGGTGGGTGAACCCGAACGGTCGCGGTTCTATCGGCACGCTGCTGAAATCGCCGAACAGGCTGCGCTGGAATATGTTCCACTGAGGTGAGTGACAAACCCGAGAAGTTCTCCCAGATGACTTGCTCGGGCTGGCGGAGACGGCCAAACTGTCCGCGTACGTCCGCGTGCGGACCGTCACGCACTCGGACAACAGTCAGCTAGCTGCACACGGAACGCGACGAAGGTAGCCCTGGATGCTACGGCCTGCGGACGAGTTCTTCTTCATCGCCCACGACTTACGGACCGGCAAGCCGCACCTGCCACCGCGAACGACCGGCTTTGGCCTAGCCGGGGCGCTGATCGGCGAGCTCATCCTGCTGGGAAGTGTCACGGTGACTCCCGCGGGGCTGGCAGTCATCGACCGGACGCCACCCTCCGACGAGCTCGCCCGCCGGGCGCTTGGCCAGGTGTTGTCTGAGGCCGAGGTCCACCCACTGCGTACATGGTTGGCTTTCTTCTCCCAGGAGGCCGCCAATCGTGTGGGCCAGCGACTCGTCCAGGCCGGATACGTGGCTCCACAGAGGGCTCGTCGACCGTGGGGAACCACCGTGAGGTACCTCCCGACCAACGTGCTTGCCTCCGAGGGGGCGACAGCTCGGCTTCACGGACGTGTGCTTCGCGGCGAGCAGCTGACAGTTGCGGAGGCCCTTCTTGCGGGCTTGGTCGTCGCGACGGGCCTGGCGCGGCAGGTTTGGTGGGACGGGGACGCCGAAGTATTCCGCGAGGTCTCGAGGTGGGTGCACCGCCTGCCACCACCTCTTCACGAACTCGTCGCCCACACCGAGGCGACGGTGGGCGATGCCGTGCTCACCCAGCGCACCTAGAACGGCACGGCTATCTGAATTGACCGCAAAAGAGGAGTGCTCATGTCCCATTCAGCGCAGGCCGTGGGGGGCAGCAACGTCTCCCGGGCCTTAGCGCGCGACCGGCTCGGCGTCCCCGCCGTTGCCTTCTTCGTGCTGAGCGCGACGACCCCCATGACGGTCGTTGCCGGCGTCGTCACCACCGGCTACGCGGTGACCGGTGTCACCGGGCTACCGTTCGCCTTCGTCGTCATCGCAGCGATCCTGATGCTGTTCAGCGTCGGATATGTCGCGATGTCCAGGCACATCACAAACGCCGGCGCGTTCTACACGTACATCGCTCGAGGGCTGGGCCGGCCGGCCGGCGTCGGAGCTGCCTGGGCCGCGCTCGTCGCGTACAACGCTCTCCAGGTCGGGCTCTACGGCATCATCGGTGCTGCCGCGGCTCCCCGACTCCAGGACTGGTTCGACATCAACCCGTCCTGGTGGGTCGTCGCCCTTGTGGCCTGGGCCATCGTCGCCGTGCTCGGACTGCTTGGCGTGGACATTAACGGCAGGATACTGGCGGTTCTCCTGCTGGCCGAGATCGCGATCCTCCTCATCTTCGGGTTCGCCGACCTGGCAAACCCGGCAGGCGGGAACATCACCTTCGACACACTGTCGCCCGCCAACCTGTTCAAGGACGGGGTGGGTGCCATCCTTGCCCTTGCCATCTTGGGCTTCATCGGATTCGAGACCGCGGTGGTCTATTCAGAGGAGTCGCGCAATCCCAAGCGGACGGTGGCGATTGCGACCTTCATGTCCATCATCGTCGTCGCAGTGGTCTACACCCTGTCGTCATGGGCCATGTCGGTGGCCACCGGACCGGACAACATCGTCGCCTTCGCCGGCGAGAACGGGCCGGGAACGATCTTCGCACTCGCGGCGGAGAATCTCAGCAATACCTGGGTGAAGATCGGAGAGACGCTGTTCGTGACGTCCCTTCTGGCCGCGATGATCTCCTTCCATAACACCTGCGCGCGCTACGGCTTCGCGATCGGACGGGAGCGTGTCCTCCCGGGGGCGCTTGGCCAGACGTCGCTGAGCACGGGTGCACCCATGATCGCTTCCATCATCCAGAGTGTTATCGGGTTGACCGTGATCATCTGGTACGCGGTCGCCGACCTTGACCCGGTCGTCCAGCTCTTCTTCTACTGGGGTACCGGCGGGGCCTTCGGTGTGCTGCTGCTGCTGACCGTCACATCGCTGGCGGTGATCGCTTTCTTCGCCCGGCGACCGTCGGGGGAGAACATGTGGCGGCGCGTCATCGCTCCGGCACTGTCTGCGATCGCCCTCGGCATCGTTGTCGGACTTGCGCTGGATAATTTCGACACGCTTCTCGGCGTGGCCCCAGACGACAACCTGCGCTGGATCATCCCCGCCGTGTTCCCGATCGTCGCTCTCCTTGGCGTCTTGTGGGCACTGATCCTCAAGGCCCGCAGCCCCGATGTGTACTCGACGATCGGGCTGGGCGCACACAGCGTCACCGGGCTCGACGTGATCGAGGAGACACCGTCGGCGTTCACTCGGCGGGACGACCAAGCCACCACGGGCGACGGAAAGTATTGGTGACAGGGGTCCCCATCGCTTGTACATGCACGCGGGGCGCGTGTGAGGCCATCGGCCTCACCCGCGCCCCGCACTTTCAGACTGGTGTTAGGCCCCGGCGGATTGCGCGGGACGGTAGGTCAAGGCCAACACGCCACGGCTGGACACCTTCGTGTCGATGAGGGCCAGCGGGCGCATGGCGTTGGAGGCATCGAAGAGCGGCTTCCCCTTGCCCAGGATGATCGGGTGGATTTGAAGCCTGAGCTCGTCGACCAAGCCCATCGCCAGAAGTGATCTCAGCAGGCCCCCGCTGCCCATCAGCAGGATGTCTTTGCCGTCCTGTCGCTTCAGCTCGTCAATTTCCTCGGCAAGGTCGCCCTGGATGAGGGTGGAGTTGGACCAATCGAGCGCATTCAGTGTGGTGGACACCACATATTTCGGTGTGTTGTTCATGAAGTCGGCGCCAGGGTCATCCTCTGGTGACCTACTGGACCAGAACGAGGCGAACTCCTCATAGGTAACACGGCCGAGCAGCATCGCGTCCGCGCCGGCCATGATTCCCGCCATCTCGTTACCGAGATCCTCGTCAAAGTACGGTTCCTGCCATTCGCCGGGCGAGCTCATCAGCGCGTCCACTGACAGGAACTCGGAGGCAACCAGCTTTCTCACGTGAGGCTCCTTGAACCATCCGGACGACGGTGCACTGGCCGGCTCGTCGAATGCGGCTCGCACCCGTCGCTTCTCAGCAGCGCCGACAACATATGTGCGCGCCACGGCCCGCCGAATCCGTCAGGTATAGGTAGCCGTGGCCTGCGACCGATCGGCCAGGTGGTCCATTCGGCAGGCGAGATAGAAACACGACTTCACCGACACGTTGGTACCAACGGCGTCGCGGCGGGGGGCGCTTCGCTGCCTGTTTCGGACGAGGTTGCGAGCTGGCAACGCCCTCGGCCTGCCAGCGTCAGTCGTCAGGATCTTCGCTGGTGCCAACGACCACGCGCATGCCGAGGATGATCGCGGCGGCGAGCCCGATGGTGCCGAGGAGATCATAGGCTCCGAGATGGTCGGTAATGCGCGGGCCTCCGCGTGTCGCGAGCATGAGAGCAGATGCAATTGCGGTGCCGGTACTGAGCACCGCGAGCGTCAGTCGATTGATCAGGTTGGCCAGAACGTGTACGTCTCGTGCATCGGCGAAGGGGCGGGCGTGGATGGCGAGGGTGCCGCGCTCAAGGCTTGTCGCAATACGGTCGAGGTGGCGGGGTGCACGTCCCAGCAGCGGCAGCGCGCCGAGCAGTCCGTTCCGAATGGCAGTCGATGAGTCCGCTGGCACGCCCCGGGTGAGCGGTTGGTTCGCCATGTCTTCGGCTTCTTCGACGAGATTGAAGTCGCGGTCGAGGAGCCGCAGGGTGCCGTCCAGTGTGATCATGGCGCGGAAGACGCCCGCGAGTTCCGGGTCGAAGGCGAGCCCAAAGTCGAGCAGCAGCCGGAAGAGAGTATTGATGAGCTCAATCGACAAGGGCATACCCGGACCGAGCCTGGTGACCAGCAACCGGGCAAGTGCCCGCTCTAGCCGCTCCTGCTCGGCCAGATCGCGAGCCGTGGTGACCTGGCTCAGTGCATCGGTCAACGCCCGGGGATCACGGCTGGCCAGCCCAACCAGAATGCCTTGCAGCGCCTGCTGTTGCAGCGGGTCGAGGCGGCCGACCGAACCGAAGTCGAGCAGCGCTAGGGTTCCGTCGGCGAGGACGAGCAGGTTTCCTGGGTGGGGGTCGGCGTGGAAGACCCCGCCGCCGAGGATCTGTCCGAGCAGACACCGGAGCAGGCGGCGAGCGATCTCGCGGCGATTGACGCCGAGCCGGTCGAGCAGTGGTCCGGCCCGCTGCAGGCTGGTGCCGTCGATGAACTCGCTGACCATTACCCGCCGGGTGCTGAGTTCTGGATAGACGGCGGGGATCCGAACGCCGGCTGGTGGGCCTAGCTGATCCGCAACCGTATGGG